>JAUHYR010000001.1 GCA_030426475.1 Bacteroidia bacterium | reverse complement strand
AAGATGGAAATTACCGGATAAAGAGTTAGAAAGAGTGTTAGGTGGCGGATTAGTGCCTGGCTCTTTAATTTTATTTGGTGGTGAACCGGGTATCGGAAAATCTACCTTGTTGTTGCAATTAGCCTTAAAACTTCCGGGTATTAAAGTGCTATATATTTCAGGTGAAGAAAGTGAGCAGCAAATTAAAATGCGTTCGGAAAGAATTGGTATTGACAACCCGCAATGTTTTGTGCTAACGGAAACGAATACACAAAAAATATTTCAGCATATTCATCAGCTAAAGCCTGATATTTTGGTGGTAGATTCTATTCAAACCATTTACACTTCTGTTATTGATTCTTCTCCCGGCACTATTTCACAAATAAGAGAGTCCACCGGAGAGTTTTTAAAGTTTGCCAAGCAAAGTAATACACCTGTTTTTTTAATCGGACATATTACGAAAGACGGAAGCATTGCTGGACCCAAACTATTAGAACACATGGTAGATGTTGTACTTCAATTTGAAGGAGACCGACACCATGTGTATCGTATTATTCGCTCTTTAAAAAATCGTTTTGGCTCTACGAATGAGTTAGGCATTTATGAAATGATTGCTTCAGGCTTACGAGAAGTGGATAATCCATCAGAAATATTAATTAGCGGGACTCAAGAACAGTTAAGCGGAGTAGCTATTGCTGCTACATTAGAGGGTGCTAGGCCAATGTTAGTTGAAGTTCAGGCGCTAGTTAGTTCTGCTGTATATGGCACGCCTCAACGTTCTTCAACCGGTTTCGATTTGAGAAGGCTTTCTATGTTATTAGCGGTTTTAGAAAAGCGCTGTGGATTTAGACTAGGAGCTAAAGATGTGTTTTTAAACATTGCCGGAGGAATAAGAGTGGACGACCCGGCCATTGATTTAGCAGTAATTACATCCGTGCTTTCTTCCAATGAAGATATAGCAGTGCCGTCTTCAGCTACGTTTGCGGCAGAAGTAGGTTTATCAGGCGAGATACGTCCCGTTAGCCGAATTGAAAACAGAATTTTGGAAGCTCAAAAGCTAGGATTTGAACGAATATTTATTTCCAAGTACAACAAAAAAGGGTTGAATGTAAAAGACTATAATATTGAAGTAGTTTTTGTAGGAAAAGTAGAGGAAGTTTTTCAAAAGCTCTTTGGCTAATCACCATTCGGGAGTAAATGCATTTTTTATATGCTCTAACTTATTTTGGTTCCCATTTTTAGTAATCGATATAATATCAAATCTGGCTTCTAAATCATAGTCGTTTTGTTTTATAAACTCTGAAGCTCCATTAATAATTTGTTGTTGTTTATTATTATGAACCGCTTCATGAGGCTCACCAAACACATTATTTTTTCTGTACTTCACTTCAATAAAACAAAGTTCTTTTTTATCAATTGCTATAATATCTATTTCATATTTTTTATAGCGCCAATTAGTAACTAAAACTTCATACCCTCTAGACTTTAAATAATTTAAAGCAATTTCTTCTCCGCTATTCCCTATCTCAACTGTTGTTTGCAAATTATGGCTTGGTTTTTGAAAATGGTGTCACAAATTTATTTATTATCTTAGACTTTTAATTTCAACTCATGAAAACAAAATTTAGTCTCTTTTTTTCTGCTATGCTTTTTGCAATTGGTGCATTTGCCCAATTTGAGGGAAAAATAGAGTTTAATAAGATTAGCGGAAAAGATACCAGTAAATATATTTACTACGTTAAAGGAGATAATATAAGAATTGATAATATTGGAGCAAAAGGAGAAATATTGGGAACATCACTGGTTGACTTAAAAGATCAATCAAAGTACGTAGCCATTAGCCCTAACAGAAAAATGTACATGGATGTTACCCCTAAAAAAAGTGTTAAAGATTATTCCTCTACTGAGCTTAAAAAAACCAATGAAACAAAAACATTGTATGGCTTTACTTGTACAAAATGGTTAGCTACTAATAAAGATTTTGGTACAACCGCCACTTACTGGATGACGGAAGGCTTTGATTTTTTTCAACCAATGCTTCATATCGTAAAACGAAAAGAAAATTTAGGTCAATATTTAATGACGTCTGAATTAATTAAAGGCTGGTGTCCGTTAATGAGCGAAGAAAAAGATAGAAGCGGAAACTTAATTGAAAAGATAGAAACCATCAGTATTTCAAAAGAAACTATAGCTGATTCTATGTTCTCTGTTCCAAAAGGATTTCAAAAATTTGAAAACTAAATAAAGCTTAGTTTAGAATTTTCATCGTTTACTTCTAACCGTATTTTTGACCCGAAAATAATAGCGTTATTTTCCGAAATATGTCCTGCCGGAAACCCAAAAGAAATAGGGAAATTATACTCTTTACAAGCTAACGAAATTATTTCTTCAGCTTCAAATCCAAACGGGATTTTGTTGTCATTCATATCATTCATTCCGCCTACTACAAGTGCTTTCAGCTTAGAAAGTTTATCAGATAATTTAAGGTTATACATCATTCTATCAATATGATATAAATACTCGTCTAAATCTTCAATAAACAATATTTTTTCTTTGGTAGAAATATCATATTTCGTCCCTCCCAAACTGTAGATAATCGACAAATTTCCTCCCACAACAACTGACTCCGCTTTACCTATTTTATTTAGAGAATGATGATTCCACTCATAACTTAGCGGTTCTCCAAATAATGATTTTCTCAATGTTTCCAATGATGAAGTGTCTGTATTTGGAGCCTGCACCGGCATCACGGAATGAATAGACTGAATACCAATATTATGTAAAGCATTATGCAAAACCGTTACATCACTAAATCCACAAATCCATTTTGGGTTTCTTTTCAAAGAAGAAAAATCAATTTGATTAATAATTCTGGCTGTTCCATAACCACCTCTGGCACAAATAATCGCTTTTACTGAATTATCTGATAGCATTTCGTTAAAATCATTAGCTCTTAGCTCATCTTTCCCTGCAAACTGATGAAATTCCGCCCCAATTGTTTTTCCAGTCTTAACATTCAAGCCCCAGCTTTCAAAAACATTTATTGCTACTGAAAGGTCTTCTAATGAAATTTTTCTTGCTGTTGAAACAATTCCTATAGTATCGCCTTTTTTAAGATGTTCGGGTGCTTGCCACATAATAAAGTTCTATTATTATCTTTGCTGACTTAAATTTTGTGGGAAGATAAAGATTTGGAAACAAATAAAAGATATACTGTAACAGCTGCTTTAATTTATGCCAATGGGCCAATACATATTGGTCACCTTGCAGGTTGTTATTTACCATCGGATATTTTTGTTAGATATCTGAGAAAAAAAGGGGCTGATGTTAAATTTATTTCCGGTACTGATGAGCATGGAGTTCCTATAACCATTAAAGCCAAAAAAGAAAATAAAACACCTCAACAGGTGGTAGATGAATATTATGAAATCATCAACCAGTCTTTTTTAGATTTTGGAATTGAGTTTGATATATACTCTAGAACATCTCGTGAAATTCACCATAAAACTTCTGCCGATTTTTTTACTGACCTATATAACAAAGGTGTTTTTAAAGAAGAAGTTTCCGAGCAATATTATGACGAAGAAGCAAAACAATTTTTAGCAGACAGATATATTACCGGTGATTGTCCAAAATGTGGAAATCCGGGAGCTTATGGTGACCAATGCGAAAAATGTGGTTCTTCACTTAGTCCAACTGAATTAAAAAATCCGAAATCTGCATTATCTGGTTCTAAGCCAATTTTAAAACCAACTAAAAACTGGTACTTGCCTTTAGATAAAATGCAGCCCGAAATTGAAAAATTTATTGACTCACATAAAGACTGGAAGACCAATGTGTATGGGCAATGTAAATCATGGTTAAATCAAGGATTACAGCCAAGAGCAATGACCAGAGATTTAGATTGGGGAGTAAAAGTTCCGCTAAAAGATGCCGAAGGAAAAGTACTTTATGTTTGGTTTGACGCACCAATCGGGTATATTACAGCTACTAAAGAATTATTGCCAGATGATTGGGAAAAGTATTGGAAAGATAAAGACACCAAGCTAATTCATTTTATAGGAAAAGATAATATTGTCTTCCATTGCATTATTTTCCCTGCAATGTTAATGGCTCATGGTGATTTTATTTTACCAGACAATGTTCCTGCCAATGAATTTTTAAATTTAGAAGGCGATAAAATTTCTACTTCTAGAAACTGGGCGGTTTGGCTACATGAATATTTAAAAGAGCTCCCGAACAAACAAGATGAGTTACGATACGTTTTAACTTCAATAGCACCCGAAACTAAAGACAGTGAGTTTACCTGGAAAGATTATCAAGCAAGAGTTAATAATGAGTTAGTTGCCATCTTCGGAAATTTCGTCAACAGAACATTGGTCTTAACACATAAATATTACAATGGCATTATTCCTGAAACTCAAATTTCCGAAAAAGACCAAAAAATTGTTGAAGAACTTCAAGCATACAAAAATAAAATTGGGGCTTTAATAGAAAATTACCGATTCAGAGAAGCGCTTTCTGAAGCCATGAATTTAGCTCGTTTAGGAAATAAGTTTTTAGCAGACACCGAACCTTGGAAATTGATAAAAACGGATGAAGAAAGAGTTAAACAAATTATGTTTTTGGCACTTCAAATTACTGCTAATCTGGCAATTGTATTTGAGCCATTTTTACCTTTTACTTCAAAAAAATTAAATCAGTTATTGAATATAAATTCACTGGGTTGGGAAAAAATTGGTGAAACTGATTTACTAAAATCAGGGCATCAAATTAACCCTGCCACTCTTCTCTTTGAAAAAATTGAAGACGAATTAATTGAACAACAAATTGAAAAATTAAAAGCTACCGCACCTCCAAAAATTCAACACAAGCCTATGATTACTTTTGACGATTTTACAAAACTTGAAATAAGAATTGGTGAGATTAAAGAAGCCTCAAAGCATCCTGATGCTGATAAATTATTGGTGCTAAAAGTTGATTTAGGTGGAGAGGTAAGAACCATAGTTTCAGGAATTGCCGAACACTATAAAGCTGAAGAAATTATCAATAAAAAAGTAAGTGTGCTCGTTAACCTTGCCCCAAGAAAAATTAGAGGCATTAAATCTCAAGGAATGATTTTAATGGCAGAAGATGATTCTGGTTTAGCCTTTATTAGTCCTGAAAAAGCCATTACCAATGGTACTGAAGTAAGATAGCAGATATTTTATTTCCCAGTTATAAATTTTCTTACATTTACCTTATGCACAGGTATTTATATTTTATTTTGGTTTCAATGACCATTGTAGGTTGTCATGCTCCGAGAGCTGTTAACGAATCAGGAAGAGTTACTCCTCACAAACATGTTAAAGTTAATTTTGGAACAACTACTAATGCTCCGGGAGCTTTCGCTAAGCAAGTTATCAATATTTTAAGTGATGGAATTGGAGATGTAAAAAATGATACCTTTCAAGTAAACGAGAACATCAATGACCTCACTGGCGCTATCCTCACCTATACCTTAGATCCACTAACTCAAACTTTTGATTTTTACATGCGATATGGTATTGCGCCTAATTTTGATTTAGGGTATAAATATACAGGGGGAGTTCATGCATTTGATACACAATACCAAATAGCCGGACCGGAAGCTCATAACAATAGTTTTTGGGGAGAAAAATTGTACAGTAGCATTGGACTGCAATACTCACAGAAAAAATATAAACTACCAAGTATCATTGGGGATTTACAAGATATTTTGGGATATAAAATGGAAAGAAAAGATTTGTTTTTGAAATGGATAAATAGCTTATCCTTTGGAGATGAAGAAAAGTACGGTCATTTTGGTTTTGGTCTGGCATATAATCACACATTTGTAAAATATGGGTTATCCCCCTCCAAAGTAATGACTTATATTGATGAGTATTCAGGAGGTATTATTTCTAGAGCTTTAGCTCCCCTCCCGGAAGGAAAAAATAATTATGGTTCATACGGAGGTTTTGTAAACATCAGAGGTGGCTACCAGTACGTTTATGTTTATTTTTCGTTTTCAGCATTTTACCAAAACTACGGCAAGTACTATCTATTTGATCAGTATGAATTTAAAGCAAAAGGTTGGACTTTCATTCCTAGCTTTGGTATTCAGTTTGACTTATAAAAAATATTAAATTCTAACTTTGTAGCCGTTATCTGGCTCCGTAGTTCAATGGATAGAATAGAAGTTTCCTAAACTTTTGATACAGGTTCGATTCCTGTCGGAGCTACAAACAAAAAAGGACTCTTTAAAGAGTCCTTGTCTATATATTAACACCATCACTACCTTAATTTTCTTTAAGAATTAATAAGGGTGTTTGGCTATGAAAGGCTAACTTTTTTGAAACACTAGAATGCATAATTCCTTCAAAGAAATTTCTCTTCTTATTTACCACACAAAGTAAATCGGTTTCATTTTGGTCTACATAATCCAATATTGCTTTTTCAACATCTTCCCCATTAATTTGATGATATGTGTGCCCGTATAATCCAAAGAATTTTGAAGAAATATTGTCGTTTTGAAAAGAATTTACTTCTTCAGCCACTATTGCTTTTTCGGTAACAATGTTTAGCACATCTATTGACGCTCCGGATGCTTCTACCAAACCATATAAAGGCTTTAGCGTTTTTTTATTAATCTCAGATAAATCAGAAGCAAACACAACTCTTTTCGGAGACTTTAAAACCGCCTGATCCGGAACCACAATTACAGGAAGCTTAGAAGTTTTAATAACATCAAATGTTGTGCTTCCAATCATCACCTCTCTAATACCCGAAGAACCTTTTGTTCCCATTACCACAAAATCAATCTCTTCTTGTTTTGATATCTTCCTGATCATTGAGGTCACCGTACCCTTAAATGTTGTTAAAGATATCCTCAAATCAACATTAGAGTATTCTACATACAAGTCATTTCTCAACTTCTTTAGCCGATTAGTTACCTCATCTTTAAAGAGTTTATCAATAGAAATTAGCATAGTAGCTCCTGCTTGTGGAGTTTCGTACGCATGTGCAATAATAAATTTGCACTCATCAATATTTCCAAACAACTCCATGCCATATTTAATGGCCTGCACAGAACTGTTGGAAAAGTCTGTAGGAAATAAAACTGTCTTCATGCTTAATTAATAAAGTGCAAAGCGAATATTACGCTGTCTATAACAACCGCTGCTGTAAGACAATACACTATGTACTTTACCGGAGATACAGAAAGTATCATTGACAATGTCAATGCAGAAGGAATTCCTATTAATATTAATTTTACTATACTTCCGCCTGCAGAACCTGCAGCCAGTCCACCTAAACAACCAAATAATAAAATGGCAACCGGTGAAATAATCCACCTTAACCTTTCCAGTTGAATTTCAGACATTCCAAACACCAAAGTTTTTGCTCTAGGTTCAACTACTGTTTCAGGTGTAACGTCATAAATATGTGTTGTTTCCATTTCTTTACATTTTAAATTATACTACAAATGTATTTTGAAAGAAACTCAGTAGCGATGAGGGTAATCATTTAAAAGGCTGACATTTATCAGCTATGGAGTAAGGCTATCTATTTTAGTCGCTATTTCCTTAAGAGAAGCTATGTCAGCAGCGAGTATTCCGTAGTCTCTTACCGGATATATTCCATATCTGGATATTTTTACCGGAATACTTATAACAGACTTTAATCCTAATAGTTTTTCGTAATAGTCACAGGTACATATTGAAACGGGCAATAAAATATCTCTCGGCTCCAAAATTAAATCCATGATTCTAATGGCTGCCATTGATGGACCGTACTTTGAAGCTCCTTCATAACTCTTTATAAAATTTGCTTCATTAAGAGTTTTCTGTTTTATTTCTTCAATCTCCGAATCAGAAAATACTTTTTTAATGGGTTTTCTTGAAACAAATGAATGTTCATCTATAAAAATAGCATTCTGCCCATGCTCACCTATTACCATTCCTTTAACTTCAGATACGTTAACATTGGCTTTTTTTGCAATATTTTTTTCATATCGCCATTTATCCAATAGAGTTCCTGTTCCTAATATTTGGTAGGAATTGTGTGTAGGAAAATTTTTGATGATATAGTTGGTAATTATCTCAACAGGATTGGTAACTACAATAACATAAGTTTTTTTTCCCAGCTTTATTTTGGAAAAAACGTCTTTGGTAATTTCTATACTTTCATTTAAAACATCTATCCGCTTTCCACCTTGAGGAACTTTTCCTCCGGCTGTATGAAATATAAAATGACAATCTTCTACCAGTTGGTACTGATTAATCATGATTTTATGGTCATTGGCACAGTTTGCGTGCTCTAAATCGGTTAGCCGACCTATAATATCGGGCGATGGGTCAATGACATTAATTTTAAAGTGATAATCTTTTCTGGAAAGGAGCATGGCTAAAATAGTCGCTCCTACATTTCCCAGACCAAAAACACTAACAAAAATTTCCTGGCGGGACATTATTTTATAATTAGCACTGCTTTATCCGTATGGTTACATACATTTTCGGCAATACTTCCATTAAGCATGTGATTAATTCCTGAACGACCATGTGTTTCAAGCGCAATTAAATCTGCATGATCTTTCTTTGAAAAATTTACTATTCCTTGGTCAATAGACAAATCACAATAAATATAGAATGGGTTATTTTTAAGCTTGTTCGCCTTGAAAAACTTTTCTTTCTGTTTGTCTATGTCGTAAGTTGTTTCAAAGTAGTTGGGTACATTAACGTATAAACATTCAACTTCTGCATTGAATAATGCTCTAGCCTCATCTAACTTTTTTAATGCGCTGTTTTTTAATAGTTCGAAATTAGTGGCAAACAGCAACTTTTTAATTTTGGTTTTTTTAAATTTTTCAGGAACCACTAATACGGGAATTTCAGATTGACGAATTACTTTCTCGGTATTACTTCCAATTAACATTTCTTTCATCCCTGAAGCTCCTTTTGTTCCCATTATTACCATTCCGGCATTTACCTTTTTTGCCGTTTTTATAACATTAGTAACCATGAATTGGTAAGATACACTATAGTCTATATTCACTCCTTTTTTTAGGGTGCCTTTCTTCAGTTTTTCTAGTTGTTTTTTGGCTTTTTCCTCTACGGTTTTCATAGTTGGGTAATATGCCCCTTGATTATCATAGCCAAGAGCCATGCTGCCCGCAGATGTCATTTCGGGATAAGCCCAATCAATAGGAACGTGAACCGAATGTGTTAAATGAATTTTTGTGCCGGTTTGCTTTGCAATATTAATAGCAAAATTCAATGCGTTTAATGAACACTTTGAAAAATCGGTTGGAACTAGTATAGTTTTCATAGTTGTATTTTTTTATGCTTTATTTGCTTCTTCAAGTGTCCAATCGTCTGTTTGAATAGTTTCTAACCATACATCATTTGATTTTCTAAACACTTGTACATTTAAATCAAACTGCGATTTAAACTCCTTTTCCAAGTCAGCAATGGTTTGATTTTCTGAAAGATCTAAAACAGTATGCGGAACTTTTTCCGATAACTCAGAAAGCAGTGCGTTTTTAACTATTTGTTCTTCGGGTTTATTCCCTTGACCTTTAACATGACCTGCTTTAAAAAATTCAATTTTTAAATTGTTGAATTTTGAAGAAAAGGATTTTTTAATGTCCTCTGTTGTTTTGTGTTTTGATATTTCCATTGTATAAACATTTGCTAATTTATACAAAGGAATAGACTTTGTCAATAATAGGTTATGACAAAGTACAAAGCAAAATATGATATTTGTCAGCCCAGAGGGTTTATTTCCCTCTTAAGTGAGTCGATATTGTTTACGGATATTTCTCGACCTTTTGAACTAATCAGGCCTTCTTCTTTAAACTCAGATAGTGTTCTAATTAAAGATTCTGTTGCCGTACCTACAATATTAGAAAGGTCCTCTCTTGTAATAGATATCGTAGGGGAATTGTTTTTTTCCACTAATTTTAACAGAGCCTCTGCTGTTCTTTCTCTAACAGAAGCATAAGCAAGCTTTAAAAGTCTTTCTTCATTTTCATGAACATCCAGGGCTAATTTTTTTAAAAACAATGTCGCCAAATTTCTATTGGACTCTAGCAGTTTTAGAAATTCCGTTTTATCTGCGGTAATTAATGTGGTTTCTTCTATTGTTTCTACTGTTTCCTTTCGTTTAGTATCTTCTAAAATTTCAATATGACCAAAAAACTCTCCTTCTTTCAATATGTTTGTGACTAATATTTTTCCATAGGAATCTGTTTTTATTCCCTTTACTTTACCTGAGGCTATAAAAAAGAAAGTATTAGCCACATCCCCCTCTGTGTACAAAACTTGCCCTTTTCTGTAGGTTCGCTTTTCATTCTCTTTAAAAAGTTCTTTTAGCTCATTAAGCGAAAGAATTTTTTGAGTTTGATCTTCCGGAGACTCTTCTATTTTTTTAAACGCATCATGTATAACACTTGTTTTATTTAACCTTACCTCTATGGCATTTAATAATTCCGTTTCTTCAAAAGGCTTGGTAATATAATCATCAGCGCCTAAAGCCATTCCTTTTCTTATATCAGTTTTATCTGCTTTTGCGGTTAAAAACACAAACGGAATATGCGCTGTTTCAGGAGTTTTACTCAAAATATGAATTACTCCATACCCATCCATTTCGGGCATCATAATGTCACATATAATTATATCCGGCAACTCTTTTTTTGCCAAGGCTACTCCCACTTTACCATTTTCAGCTGTTAATACATCATAATTTGCCAGCTCTAAAATTTCAGCTGTATTTTCCCTTATTTCAAGGTTGTCTTCAATTAGCAGTATCTTTTTCATGAATAGGAATTATTAGTTTTATGGTTGTACCAACATTTTCTTCACTGTCTATTTCTATTTTTCCGCCTAACATATCCAGGTATTTTTTTACAATCGTAAGCCCCAAGCCTGTACCTTGTATGTTAGTAACATTTGAAGCCCTGTAAAAGCGTTCAAACATATGTTTTAAATCTTTTTTAGGTATTCCAACCCCTTCATCTTTTACCTGAAAGTATAGTTTTTTGTTTTGAACTCTACAGTTTATATATATTTTACTTTCTTCTTCTGAATACTTTATAGCATTGGAAAGTAAATTTATAAGTATATTTTTAAAGATGTGTCCGTCTATGATAACTTCTTTGTTTTTAGCAGTACAATCAAATATTATTTCTTGATTATTTTTCTTTATTAAGCTCATTTCTTCAATAGATTCATGAACTAATTCTTTTAGGTTAATCTTTTCAATATTTGATGTAATTTTCCCTGACTCAAGTTTATCTATTGACAAAAAGTCATTTAAAATTTGAGTCAAGTTATTTACAGACGATTTTATCCTTGAAATATGTTTTTTTGCTTTTTCAGTAGAATCTGCTCCTCTATTTAAGTTATACTTTTCAAGAAGAGATGCCGAAGAAAGTATAGAGCTTAATGGTGTTCTAAACTCATGAGAGGCCATAGAAACAAAACGGGATTTTAATTCATTTAATTCTTTTTCCTTAGCTAATGCTTTCAATGTCTCTTGCTCTGCTTTCTTTTGTGTAGATATGTTTTGTTCTACCACTAAGATTTGAGTTATTTTATCTTCTTCATCGGGTAATGGAACAGCTGACAACAAGTAAATATTGTCCTTATAATTTATCTCAAATTGTTTTGCTTTCCCTTTGAATACATCCAGTAGATTTTCTTTTGCCGTTTCACGTATTTGAGCATCTAGTTTTTCAATAAAATTAGTTCCCACTAAGTTTTCACTTGTAATTCCAAGCTCAAAAAGCTCTTTCCCTTCTACAAATACATAATTAAGGTCTTGGTCAAATACATTTATGGTTCCATTAGGAAAATGACGTGCTATAATTGCATAAAGTTTTTGGCTTTTCTCAAGTTCAATAGTTCTTTGCTTTACCTTTTCCTCAAGCTCTTGGTTTAAATTAAAAAGGCGTTGTTCTATTTTCTTTTTTTCGGTAATATCTGTTATTAAAGCCATTACCAAAAGCTTTCCTTTATGCCTTATATGATTTAAAGATATTTCAATAGGAAATTCTGAACCATCTTTTTTAAGTCCATACAATTCAAGCCCAATTCCCATAGACCTTTGTACGGGTTTCTCGTTATAATCAGTTCGATGATGTTTATGAGCTTTACGAAACTTTTGAGGAACTAAGTCTTCAATCGTCAATTTTTCAAACTCCTGTGAGGAGTATAAAAACATTTTACTTGCTGCAGGGTTGGACAAAACGATTTGCCCTTTTTCATTAGATATAATAAACCCTTCGGCAGAAGAAACCAACAACCGATGAAGTACCTCATTGAGGTTCTCTATATTGTCTAGCATCGCACTCACAAGAGTTAATTCCTCCCCAAAGAAAGGAAAAATTACTCAATAGGATGCTTTACAATTACTTTTTCAATATCGCTATCAAACCTTTTTATCAACTCTTTCTCTTCTTCTGTAGAAGGAGGAAATGCTGCTGCCACCTTTTTAAGAATTGAGCAAAACTTATACTTTAAATCCATGGTTAAATGGTGTTTTCCAAGTTCCATAGAGTTCATCGCCCACTTATACACAGTTTCTATTGAGTTTCCGTCCTTTGCTAATAATTGAAAAACTATTTCGGTGTACCCAAAGTCCACCTCATGGTCTATTTCTGACTTCACAATTTCTTTCAAAGCTTTTAACTCCTCCTGTTGAATTTTATCATCAGACTTTGCAACAGCATAAGCCAATATACCAATCGCGTAAAATAAATGTTGTTTTGATGTTTGCATAAAATTACATTTAATGTTATTACAAAATACGGGTTAATATTTGTTTTATTAGATGACTAAGTTATTCATAATAAATGATATTTCTCAGTTTTTAGCCTTTTTTAATTTTTTAGGCTTTTCGCATTGTGCTTGCTTATAATATAACTAACTTTGGTAAATGGCAAGATTTATAAAACATATTTCTCTTATTAAAAATAAAGTTCCGGGAACAATAGAATTTATAGGAAAGAAAAAAGTAGAGAAAGTTGATATTAACCTTTTTGATTTTAACGCAACTGAATTTCATGAAAAGGAAATTGAATTAGATCACATTTCCGACTCTTTTTTATCCGACAACTTTGTTTCCTGGATAAATATTAGCGGACTTCATGATATTAACATTCTTGAGAAGGTAGCTACCACTTTTGATTTACACCCTTTATTAATGGAAGATGTGGCAAACACACATGGAACCTCAAAATTTGAAGTATATGAAAATCATGTTTTCTTTTCCATAAAAATGATTGGTTATGATGAACAAAAAAGAGAGTTTTCATCTGAACAATTAAGTATAGTCCTTGGAGAAAATTATATCATTACCTTTCAGGAAAGGCCGGGAGATTTTTTTGATGGGGTGAGAGACCGTATTAGAAAAAATGTGGGTAGAATTCGAAAAATGAAAAGTGATTATTTGTGCTACACTTTAATAAATACCATATTACATAATTATATAGACGCATCTGAAAAATTAGGAAAGGAGATTGACGATTTAGAAGAGCAAATCATGCAATCCACTAACAGAGATTTGCTTAGAAAAATTAATGATTTTAAAGTTGAAATCATTTACCTAAAGCGTCATTTCAGACCTGTAAAAGAAAACCTAATGATTTTTTCTAAAT
Source organism: Bacteroidia bacterium (assembly GCA_030426475.1). Lineage (GTDB taxonomy): Bacteria > Bacteroidota > Bacteroidia > Flavobacteriales_E > Vicingaceae > CALALS01. The sequence goes on along the minus strand of JAUHYR010000001.1, from coordinate 163,403 downwards.
CTGAGAATAAAATTATTCGTTATGAGGTAAAACATTTTTATAAAGACCTTTTCGATATTTCTGCCTTAGCTGTTGACGCTATAGAAAATTACAACACGCTTTTATCAGAAATGTTAAACATTTATAATACTATGGTTTCTCTTAGGTTAAATGATATTATTAAGTTTTTAACCATTTTCTCGACTATCTTTATTCCACTTACTTTTATTGCAGGAATTTACGGAACAAATTTTAAATACTTTCCTGAACTTGACTATCAATATGCCTATCCAATTTTTTGGATGGTATTAATAATAATTGCAATTGGCATGATTTTCTATTTTAAAAGAAAAAAATGGTTGTAAAACAATTACATTATTATATATATTTGATATTATTTTTTAAAATTGGTTTTCATAAATTTATTTTTTAGTTACAATTGCAAAAAATTTAGTAGAAAATGTCAGAACCTGTTCAAAGAAAGTTAGTCTTATTTAGCGCTCTAACTCCTGAGTTAAAAAAAGCTATTGATGCTCAGTATCCTGATGGCTGGGCTAATCAGGCATTTAGCGTTACCAATAATAAAAATGAAAAGTTCTATGCGCTAAACTTAACACACAAGGATGTAAAATATCTTATTAAATTTACTCCCGCAGAATTTACACGTGTAGTAGAAGATGAAGAAGATGATGATGATTTTGGAGGAGATTCTGACGACATTGGAGGAGATGATTTTGATGATGTTGCAGATGATGCAACTGAAGATTATGACTAGGGTTTTGGTTTTGGTTAGTTAATTTATCCTAGTATTTAAAAGTCCCGTTTAGGCGGGACTTTTTTCTTTTATTAAATTGTAACACCTTTGTACTCACTATTCATATTTACAAAAAATGAATTTCAGAGAAATAATTGAATATAAGCTCATTGAATTTGACAAATACAGTTTTAGCGTATTTAATATTCTTATCATACTTATTATAATAGTAGGCACCTGGATTTTTTCTAAGTTGCTCAGAAAAATTATGCTTAGAAAAAAATCTAAGTCTATCATTTCTGCTATTGATGTTAAAAGGAAGCACTCCGTTTATAAACTGGTCAATTATTTTTTATGGGTAATTGCTATTGCAATGTGCCTGCAATCTTCCGGAATTAAGCTTACTGCATTATTGGTTGGGTCAGCTGCGTTATTGGTTGGAATTGGAATGGGAGTGCAGCAATTGTTTAACGATTTTATTTGTGGTATTATTTTGCTTTTTGAAGGGACTATTTCTGTAGGAGATGTTGTTGAGGTTGACGGAATGATTGCAAAAGTTCAAGAAATAAAAATAAGAACATCACAAGTCATTACAAGAGAAGATATTGTTATTATTATTCCTAACCATAAATTAATTAATGACAATGTTATTAATTGGTCACAAAACAGAAAAGCAGTCAGATTTAATGTAAGTGTTGGGGTAGCTTATGGTTCTGACATAGAGTTGGTAAAAAAACTGCTTCTGGAAACCGCTAATGAGCATCCTGATATTATAAAAGATAATATGCATAAACCTTTTGTTCGGTTTATTGACTTTGGAGAGTCTTCTCTGGATTTTCAAATTTTCTTTTATAGCCATGAAAAGCTTATGTTTGAAAATATTAAAAGCGATTTAAGGTTTTTGATTGATAGAAAGTTTAGAGAAAATAATGTAACTATACCTTTCCCACAAAGAACTCTTCACTTCAAATCAGGAGTTGTAGAACACAAGTCAGTATAAAATGTATCAAATAAAAGACACCCTTGTTTCCTCAGAAGTATTAGAAAAAAAATTCGTTTGCGATTTACAAAAATGTAAAGGCGCTTGCTGTATTGAAGGTGATGCCGGAGCTCCGTTAGAAGATGGCGAAACATCTATCTTAGAAAAGATACATGAAGATGTTAAACCTTTTATGAGAAAAGAAGGTATTGAAGCAATAGAAGAGCAGGGCTTTTTTACAGTTGATGAAGATGGTGATAAGGTAACCGTTTTAGTAAAAGGTAAAGAGTGTGCCTATGTTGTTTTCAATGAAAAAGGTATTACTGAATGTGCCATTGAAAAAGCCTACAACGCAAAAAAAATTGATTTTAAAAAACCTATTTCTTGCCACCTCTATCCTATTCGAGTTGGAAAATATCCAAGCTTTCAAGCTATAAATTATAATGAATGGCATATATGCAAACCGGCATGTGAATGTGGAGAGAAATTAGATGTAAAAGTTTACCAGTTTCTTAAAGAACCTCTAATCAGAAAGTTCGGTCAAGAATGGTTTAATGAACTCCAGGAAATTGATTTTGAACTGCAAAAAAATAGTAATAAAACTTAATCGACCAAACTAATTTTTTGTTTGACTAATAATTTTATTGGTCAGATGAATGAAACTCCTTTGGTATCATATCATCTAAATTTTTACTATTTTTTTTAACACGCCTGCTTTTAATTTTCGTGTTAATAACTTTGGTCAAATGTGAATTAAATAGACCCATTTGCTATTGCCACAAATCAAAATTTTACAAATTTTTGTTGTCCACTTTTCCATAAAGCAATTTATTTCTAGAAGTGTTATTTTAAAAAACAGTCATAGAACTGCTAAGGGAAAGTTTGTCTAATAACCAAAGTAAAAAAGAATTAAAAAAATGTCAGATTTAACAGAAAAACAAGCAATGAACATTAACAGTGTTCTTCCAGACAAAACAACTTTAGATAATCAAGAACCTATCTTAAGAGAAAACCCGGGAAGGTTTGTATTGTTTCCTATTAAGTATCATGATATTTGGGATTTTTATAAAAAATCTGAAGCAAGCTTTTGGACAGCAGAAGAAATTGATTTAGCTGCAGACCTTGATGATTGGGAAAATAAATTAAATGATGATGAACGCCATTTTATTAAACATGTATTAGCATTTTTTGCAGCTAGTGATGGTATTGTAAATGAAAACTTAGCAGAAAACTTTTTGTCTGAAGTTCAATATACCGAAGCAAAATTCTTTTACGGTTTTCAAGTAATGATGGAAAACATCCACTCTGAAACTTACTCTTTACTTATAGATACCTATATTAAAAATCCTGCTGAAAAAGATAAGCTATTTAATGCAATAGACACTCTTCCATGTGTAAAGAAAAAAGCACAGTGGGCATTAAACTGGATTGACAACGGAAGCTTTGCAGAAAGACTAATTGCTTTTGCAGCAGTAGAAGGAATTTTCTTCTCAGGAAGCTTTTGCTCAATCTTTTGGTTAAAGAAAAGAGGATTGATGCCGGGACTAAGCTTCTCAAATGAATTAATCTCAAGAGATGAAGGAATGCACTGTGATTTTGCATGCTTACTTTATAATAACTATTTAATAAATAAGTTATCTAAAGAAAAGGTAAAAAAGATTATTACTGATGCTGTAGAAATTGAAAAAGAATTTGTAACCGATTCGCTTCCCGTAAAACTTATCGGTATGAATTCTGATTTAATGAATCAGTATATTGAATTTGTTGCGGATAGATTATTAGTAGAATTAGGAAATGAAAAAGTTTACAATTCTACCAATCCGTTTGACTTCATGGATATGATTTCTCTTCAAGGAAAAACTAATTTCTTTGAAAAAAGAGTAGCAGAATATCAAAAAGCCGGAGTTAATCCTGGCAATGAAGGAAGTAATGAATTCAGCCTTGAGGAAGACTTTTAAGTAGGTTTTCCAAACTAAATTGTTAATTAAATAAAAAACCGAAAGTAGAAGAAGTTAGTATTTCAACTACTTTCATAGCAGAAACCGCTAACACATACTACTATGTACGTAATTAAAAGAGATGGCCGAAAAGAACTAGTTAAGTTTGATAAAATTACCGCCAGAATTAAAAAACTATGCTACGGCTTACATGCTTCAGTTAATCCAACTAAAGTTGCCATGCGAGTTATTGAAGGTTTATACGATGGAGTAACTACTTCAGAATTAGATAATCTTGCTGCTGAAACAGCTGCTACTATGGCTGTTCAACACCCTGATTATGCTTTACTAGCTTCTAGAATTGCTGTTTCTAACTTACATAAAAATACAGAAAAGTCTTTTTCTGAAACAATGGAGTTACTATACAACTACATTGACCCAAAGACCAATGAAAAAGCTCCTTTATTAGCTGATGATGTATATAATGTCATTAAGAAAAATGCAGAAATGCTAGACTCATCTATTATCTATGATAGAGATTTCAGTTATGACTTTTTTGGTTTCAAAACATTAGAACGTTCATACCTTTTAAAAATAGACGGTCAAATTGCAGAGCGCCCTCAACACATGTTAATGAGAGTTGCGGTTGGTATTCACAAAGAGGATATTGACTCTGCCATTAAAACGTATAACTTGATGTCTGAAAAATGGTTTACCCATGCCACTCCTACATTATTCAATGCAGGAACACCTAAACCACAAATGTCATCATGTTTCTTATTAACCATGCAAGATGATAGCATTGATGGAATTTATAATACGCTTAAGCAGTGTGCTAAAATTTCTCAATCAGCAGGAGGTATTGGACTAAGTATTCACAATGTTAGAGCTACAGGTTCTTATATTAAAGGAACCAATGGAACTTCTAACGGAATTGTTCCCATGCTCAAAGTATTTAATGACACCGCTAGATATGTTGACCAAGGTGGTGGAAAAAGAAAAGGTTCTTTTGCTATTTATATAGAGCCATGGCATGCCGATATTTTTGATTTTCTAGACCTTAAAAAGAATCACGGAAAGGAAGAAAACAGAGCAAGAGATTTATTCTACGCCATGTGGATTTCTGACTTATTCATGAAAAGAGTGGAGGCAGACGGAGATTGGACATTAATGTGTCCTAACGAGTGTCCCGGTCTTGATGAAACTTACGGTGAAAAATTCGAAGCACTTTATGAAAAATATGAGCAAGAAGGAAAAGGCAGAAAAACCATTAAAGCAAGAGAAATATGGAATGCTATTCTTGAGTCACAAATAGAAACAGGAACTCCATACATCTTATATAAAGATGCTTGTAATGAAAAATCTAACCAAAAGAACTTAGGTACTATTAAGTCATCTAACTTATGTACTGAAATAGTAGAATATACTTCTAAAGATGAGGTAGCGGTATGTAACTTAGCTTCTATCGCTCTTCCTAAATTTGTAACAGACGGTAAGTTTGACCACAATAAATTATTTGAAGTTACTTATACCATTACAGAAAACCTTAATAAGATAATTGACGGTAATTACTATCCTGTGCCGGAAGCAAGAAACTCCAATATGCGTCACCGACCAATTGGTCTTGGAGTGCAAGGCTTAGCCGATACATTTATTACTATGAGAATGCCATTTGATTCTCCTGAAGCTGCTCAATTAAACAAAGAGATTTTTGAAACCATTTATTATGCTTCCATGACGGCTTCAAAAGATTTAGCTAAAAAAGATGGTCATTACGAAACATACCCTGGTTCTCCAATTTCAAAAGGTCAGTTCCAGTTTGATATGTGGGGAGTTACTCCAACCGCAAGATGGGAATGGGATGTGTTAAAAGAAGAAATTATGAAGCATGGAGTAAGAAACTCATTACTTCTTGCACCAATGCCTACAGCTTCTACATCACAAATATTAGGAAACAACGAATGTATTGAACCATACACTTCTAACATTTATGTAAGAAGAGTTCTTTCGGGTGAGTTTATTGTAGTAAACAAACACTTACTAAGAGACTTAGTTAAGTTAGGTTTGTGGAATGATGAAATGAAAAACAAACTGATGGCTCATAATGGCTCTGTTCAAAATATTGAAGAAATTCCTCAGAACTTAAAAGACCTTTACAAAACAGCATGGGAGTTATCTCAAAAGTCTATTATAGATATGTCAGCTGACAGAGGTGCTTATATTTGCCAATCTCAGTCACTAAACCTTTTCATGGAAAATGCAAACTTTGCCAAACTTACCTCAATGCATTTCTACGCATGGAAAAAAGGTTTAAAAACAGGATTATATTACTTAAGAACGAAAGCTGCCAGAGATGCCATTAAGTTTACGGTAAATAAATCTTCTGAAGCAAAACCTACAGAACAAATGACCGAGCAACAATATGCTGAAATAGCTTGTTCGCTTGATAATCCGGATGAGTGCGAAGCTTGTGGATCATAAAATAAATTTGCCTTTTATTTGTTTTTAATCAAAAACTCTTGTCTTAAATGGCAGGAGTTTTTTGTTTTATTAAAATATTGATTTTGACCCTTTTGCCCTTTTGAAATATAATTTATTATTTTTGCAAACAACAAAAGGGGTTTATTCATGTTTTCAAAAGACAGAACGATGGCAAAACAACAAGAAAATAATCCGGCAAACATTAACATTATTAGAACAGGAACTTCTATTAGTGGTGATGTTAATTGCTCGGGAGATATAAGAATTGACGGTAAGTTAACAGGCTCATTAATTTGTGAGGGAAAAGTTGTAATTGGTCCCAGCGGAATGGTTGATGGTGAAATCAGCTGTAAAGATGCTGACTTTTCTGGAACGATAAAAGCTAAATTAGCTGTTAGAGAATTATTAACGCTAAGAGCATCTGCAAAGTTTAACGGTGAAATTCATACTAAAAAACTTTCCATTGAACCGGGAGCTACATTTACGGGCTCATGTAACATGGGAGTAGTAAAAGGTTTTGAAAATCAAAAAGCAGAACCAGTTAAGACTAACCTAAAGCAAGTTGCCGAAGTATAACGAAGTTTTAAAGTACACTTCTATTGCTTCAAAAATGCTTATCATTATTTTAATAGGTGTTTTTGGAGGTATAAAACTTGACGAGAAATTTCAATTTGAAAAACCCGTTCTCACATTAACTTTTTCATTTTTGGCGGTATGTTTAGCAATGTATGTGGTGATAAGAGATATTTTGCGTGAAAAAAAAGATTAACATACAGCTGGCTGTTTATACAGTCTTAGGTCTGGTAGTAAATTTTATCATTTTAAAATGGCTACAAAAAGACTTTCTAGTTCTTCTTTTGAGTCACTTTTATTTTATCATATATACGCTTTTGCTCTTTTATTACATCGAAAAAACCAAGGAAAATAACCGACAATTTGTTTCCGCATTTATGGGAATTTTTGGAGCAAAACTTTTTATTTCATCTGTAATAGTAGCCGTTTATTTGTTTCTGGCAACAGACGAAAAAGAAATTTTTGCCATTAATTTCTTTGCTATTTATTTTTACTATTCCGTATTTGAAGTAGTGAAATCTTACCGATTGTTAAAAAGCATTTAACAACAAGTTAAAAAATCCTTATCGAAAATCTATTTTTTATTTCGTAGGTTTAAATAAATCTCTACTTTTGCACCGATTTTAACTGACGGTACAATAGAAATGAGGAAAAAACTAGGATTTTCAAGGATTTTAAGGTGTTTTGCACTTGTCCTTTTTTCTACTTTCCTTTTTAATTCATCTTACGCAAGCGGTGAATCAGAAGGTAAGTTCAATGCAGGAGAAATGATTATTCATCACGTTTCCGATGCACATGAAATTCACATCATAGGAGATTTTGCAGTTTATTTACCTGTTATTATTTATGATAACGGATTAAAAGTCTTCTCCTCATCACATTTTTATCATAACCCAAAAGAAGTAGAAATTGCCGGAAAGCATGAGCATTACTATGAGCACGAAGGATATATTCTTTATCATGAAAAAGTTTATTTAGCACCAAATGGTGTTGAACTTAATGAAGATGGCTCAGCTATTATAAATGAAGCAGCTTTTGATTTATCTATTACAAAAAGTGTAACAGGTTTATTATTGGTTCTGCTTATAATGACCCTTATATTTATTCAAGTAGCAAAAATTTACAAAAGAAGAGAAGGAATGGCTCCTAAGGGCTTTCAAACTTTAATCGAGCAATTGATTTTATTCATCAGAGATGATGTGGTTAGACCTTCTATTGGTCATAAGGCAGACAAATTTTTGCCTTTCCTTTTAACCGTATTCTTCTTTATTTGGATTTCAAATATGCTTGGATTAATTCCATTTATCGGAGGATTTAACATTACAGGAACCATTAGTGTTACAATGGTGTTAGCCATTCTTGTATTTATTATTACCAGCATCAAAGGAAACAAACACTATTGGATGCATATTTTATGGCCTCCGGGAGTTCCATTTTTAGTAAAATTAATTTTAATTCCGGTTGAAATAATGAGTGTTTTCATTAAGCCTTTTGTCTTAATGGTCCGACTTACTGCGAACATTACCGCAGGTCACATTATCATTTTAGCATTTGTTAGTTTAATATTCATATTTGGAGAGTCTGGTGCAGGAGCAGGTTATGGTGCAGGAGTTTTCTCTACCATCTTTATGATGTTTATGAATGTGATAGAATTGTTAGTAGCATTTTTACAAGCGTATGTGTTTACTTTATTAGCCGCATTATACTTTGGTGCAGCGGTAGAGGAAGCACATCATTAATTTAATTAAATAGTAAACCCTTAAACAACCATATATATGTTAAATTTATTAAACATTGTATTAGAAGTTTCTGCAGCATTAGGTTATGCAGGAATGGGAGCTGGTTTAGCTGCAATCGGTGCCGGTATCGGTATTGGTAGAATTGGTGGCTCAGCTCTTGAAGCTATGGCTAGACAACCGGAAATTTCCGGTGATCTAAGGGCAAATATGATTGTGGCTGCTGCACTTGTAGAAGGTGCTGCATTCTTCGCAATCGTTGTTTGTTTATTAGTAATTCTTAAGTAATTACAAAAGGCTTAAAGGGTTTTAGCGGTTGGCTAAAGCCCTTTTAAAAAGAAAATTAAAAATTAAAGATATATGTTAAGTGTAAGTATAGGTACGGTTCTTTGGACAACAATCGCTTTCTTAATTGTATTGTTCCTGCTTGTAAAATTTGCATGGAAACCCATTTTAGCTTCTTTAAAAGATAGAGAAGATTCTATTCAAAATGCATTAGATGCAGCAGATAAGGCTAAAAAAGAAATGGAGTCGCTTCAGGCAGATAACGAAAAACTTTTGAATGAAGCAAGAGCCGAAAGAGATGCCATGCTAAAAGAAGCAAGAGAAACAAAAAACAAAATTGTAGCTGAAGCAAAAGATAAAGCAAAAGAAGAAGCTGACAATATTATTGCTAACGCAAGAGAGGCTATTCAAAATGAAAAAATGGCGGCTATTACTGAAATGAAAAATCAGGTGGCTAAATTTTCAATTGAAATTGCTGAGAAAATATTGAAAGACGAACTTTCAGCTAAAGGAAAACAAGAAGCATTAATTGAAAACGCTATTAGCGACATCAACTTAAACTAATGAGGGATTTTAAAGTATCATCACGTTATGCAAAGTCTTTGCTTGATTTAGCAAAAGAGCAAAACTCTGTAGATGCTGTATATAAAGATATGGTTGATGTATATCAAACCTGTCAGTCAAGTAAAGAGCTAGTGCTTTTACTTAAAAGTCCTATCGTTAAATCTGATAAAAAGAAAAGTATTTTAACAGAAGTTTTTAGCGGTAAGCTTAGTAAAACAGGTATGGCTTTCATCAATATTCTTATTGCTAAAAAAAGAGAAAGTTTGCTTGAGTCAGTAGCAGAATCTTTTATTGCTCAATACAAAACCTTAAAGAATATTCAGGTGGCTAAGGTTGTTTCTGCAGTTCCGTTAACAAAAGAACTAAGAGATAAAGTAATTGCTTTAGTAAAAGGTGCTGTTAATGCCAGTGAAATTGAAATTGAAGAAAAAGTTAATCCGGAAATTATTGGCGGATTAATAGTAAGAGTGGGTGATAGACAAGTAGACGAAAGTATTAAAAGAAAAATTCTAGATTTAGAAAAGGCATTTAGCCAAAATCAATATATCAAACAATATTAATTATAGTAAAACAATAGATAATGTCAGAAGTTAAACCAGCAGAAGTTTCTGCAATTTTAAGAGAACAACTTTCAGGTCATAAAACTGAGGCTCAATTAGAAGAAGTTGGTACGGTTCTTCAAGTAGGAGACGGTATTGCTCGTTTATACGGTTTGTCTCAGGTACAAGCCGGTGAGTTAATTGAGTTTGAAAACGGATTACAAGGTATAGCACTTAACCTTGAAGAAGATAACGTTGGAGCCGTATTATTAGGAAAATCATCCGAAATTAAAGAAGGCGATACTGCTAAAAGAACTGGTAGAATTGCTTCCATTAAGGTAGGAGAAAAAATGTTGGGAAGAGTTGTTGATACTCTTGGAAACCCAATTGACGGTAAAGGACCAATTGAAGGTGACGTTTACGAAATGCCATTGGAAAGAAAAGCTCCGGGAGTAATTTTCCGTCAGCCGGTAAACGAGCCTTTACAAACAGGTATTAAGTCTATTGACGCTATGATTCCAATTGGCAGAGGTCAAAGAGAGCTTATCATTGGTGACCGTCAGACCGGAAAAACAACTATCGCAATTGACACCATCATCAATCAAAAAGAATTTTACGATAGAGGCGAACCTGTATTTTGTATTTATGTAGCTATCGGACAAAAAGGTTCTACCGTTGCCGGTATTGTTAAAACATTAGAAGATGCAGGCGCAATGGATTATACTGTAATTGTTGCCGCAAATGCTTCTGACTCTGCTCCTATGCAGTTCTACGCTCCATTTGCCGGTGCTGCGGTTGGTGAGTATTTTAGAGACACTGGTCGTCCTGCGCTTATCATTTATGATGACCTTTCTAAGCAAGCAGTTGCTTACCGTGAAGTATCATTATTATTAAGAAGACCTCCGGGCCGTGAAGCTTACCCTGGTGACGTATTCTTCTTACACTCACGTTTATTAGAAAGAGCTGCAAAAGTTATTAAAGATGATACGATTGCTGCACAAATGAATGACTTACCGGAATCACTTAAACCAATTGTAAAAGGTGGTGGTTCGTTAACGGCACTTCCAATTATTGAAACACAAGCGGGTGACGTTTCTGCGTATATCCCTACTAACGTAATTTCAATTACTGACGGACAAATTTTCTTAGAGTCTAACTTATTCAACTCTGGTGTTAGACCTGCAATTAACGTAGGTATATCAGTATCAAGGGTGGGTGGTTCTGCTCAAATTAAATCTATGAAAAAAGTTGCCGGTACATTAAAGCTAGACCAAGCACAATACAGAGAGCTTGAAGCATTTGCTAAGTTTGGTTCTGACCTTGATGCCGCTACTAAATCTATTCTTGATAAAGGAGCTAGAAATGTTGAGATACTAAAACAAAAACAATTCTCTCCAATGCCTGTTGAAAAACAAGTAGCAATTATTTACTTAGGAACAAAAGGTTTATTAAAAGATGTTCCGGTAAAAGAGGTAAAGCAATTTGAACATGAATTGTTAGACTATTTGGATGCTTCTCACAGAGGAATATTAGACAACTTTAAAGCTGGTAAGCTTGAAGAGGCTGACTTAAAATCATTGGAAAAAATTGCAGGCGAATTAGCATCTAAATACAAAAAAGGATAAAGTTAACATTTCGACTCCGCTCAATGTGACTGTCATCCTGAGCGAAGTCGAAGGATAGACAAAAGAAAGAAAACATGGCTAACTTAAAGGAAATACGTAATAGAATTACTTCAGTTGGTTCAACCATGCAGATTACTTCTGCTATGAAAATGGTGTCTGCGGCTAAACTAAAAAGAGCGCAAGACAACATTCTTCAGCTAAGACCGTATGCCAACAAGTTAACTGAAATTCTTCAAAACCTTAGTGCTTCCGCTGAAAACTCTTCAGAAGGAGTTTACTCACAAGTTAGAGAAGAAAAAAATGTTTTAATCGTTGCCGTTTCTTCTAACAGAGGTCTTTGTGGTGCGTTTAATGCTTCAGTAATTAGAAAAGTAAATGTGCTTATTGCTAACGATTTTAAAGGCAAAAATGTAAGTGTTTTATCTATAGGTAAAAGAGCAAACGACTACTTCAAAAAAACAGAATATAACATTAAGGCATCTTATATGCCTCATAATCCAAGTTCTGTTTTTGATGACTTATCTAACTTTGAGCCGGTAGCTGAAATTGCCGAAAAAATTATGCAATCATTTGCTAAAGGTGATTTTGATAAAGTAGTTATCGTTTACAACCAGTTTAAAAACGCTGCCGTACAAATTCTAACGACAGAACAATATTTACCTGTTCTTCCGCCTGAAAAAGATGGTGAAAGCAATGCTAAGGCAGATTACATTTTTGAGCCGGAAAAAGAGAAAATTATCCAAGAATTAATTCCTAAGTCATTAAAAACTCAGCTGTATAAAGCTTTGCTAGACTCTAATGCTTCTGAGCACGGAGCCAGAATGACAGCCATGCATAAAGCAACTGACAATGCTAAAGAACTTCAAAAAGAGTTGAAGCTGAACTACAACAAAGCTCGTCAGGCAGCTATTACTAATGAAATTTTAGAGATTGTTGCCGGTGCTGAGGCGTTGAATGGGTAGTTTTATTTAAGACTAAATTTAACAGGAAAAGACATTCTAAAGTCAATTGGAGTGCATCCTTGACTTGACGGAATCCAATTTAATTCATTAAACTTCATTATTGCATTAATAACTGCATCATCTATCTGCGGATGAATACTTTTTTCCATTTTAATATTTTCAATTTTACCTTCCTTGGTAATTATAAAGACCGCTACTCCCCTTTTTTCGTTTAGAACTGACTTATTGATGTTAGGGGGAAAAACAAAGTTGCTATCAAATTTTTCTTCCAGTCTTTTATTAAAACATGACTGATCCCCTTCTGGACAATCTACTAAACCATATAATGTTGATTTACAAGGAGTGTAAGAAGTTTTAATAGTATTACTTTCTTGAGCTATTATGCTTGAACTTAAGAATGTAATTAAGATAAATAACAATGTCTTAAAAAACATAATTTTTAAACTAAGATGGAAAAACAATAAATTTCCACAAAGCTAATTCAAAGCAAACCTAACAGGTAAGTTATATGCAACACTCACAGCTTTTCCTCTTTGAGTTCCCGGAATCCATTCAAAATTGCCTAAGGTTTTAACCGCTCTTACTGCTTCCGCATCAATTTCAGGAGCATCTTTAACTCCTCTAAGAACTTTCACATCGGCAATACTCCCATCTGATTTAATAACAAAGCTAACGTAAACGGTCCCTTGTTTTTCTGCTTCCCGAGCAGTTTCAGGATATTTTACTTCAGTAGCTATGTGTTTTGAAATCATTTGCTGAGTACATGCCTGACTTTCTTCCTGATTTTCCTTTTTACAGTCTGCCAAAACAGGCATTTGTTCAACCACCGTATAAGTTTCCTCTTTAACGACCATATCAGAAGGTGGTATCGGTGATGTCTCTTTAACTTCTTCTTTAGTTTGTCCAAAACAAACAGCCGCAAATAATACAGCAAACGTAAATGCTAATTTTTTCATAAGAATATGTTTTTGGTAATTGTAAAGTTAATATAAATCTTCCGAACTTAACTTTAAATATTTTCTAACGGCAATATGCGTAGAAAACCAGGAAATTAGGATTCCCAAGGAAACTACCATCAAAAGTAATGCTCCATAAAGCTCCGGCTGGCGAAATTTCATTAAATCCGGCATTTCTTGTTGGGCATAATACAATACACCCGTTAACATTAAAAGTGCAATAAATGCGCTCACTATTCCATTGGTAATTCCTTTCATTACAAAAGGTGCGGTAATAAAGCTGTGCTTTGCGCCTACCAGCTGCATGGTTTTTATTAAAAACCGTTTACTGAAAATCGCTAAACGAATGGTATTATTAATTAGCACAATGGAAATTACTAAAAGCAATCCTCCAAAAACTAAAATGATAACTCCAATCTTTTTTAGATTACTGTTTACTACGGCCACCAAATTCTCCTGATAATCTACCTCATGAACAATGGGGTTATGAGATAAATTTTCTGAAATATACTTTAAGCTATCCGGGTGTGCATAGGCTGCATTAATTTTTACATCTATTGAAGGTAAAAGCGGATTGTAGCCTAAAAAACTGATGAAGTCTTCACCTAAATCTTCCTGCATCATTTTCCCGGCTTCTTCCTTAGTAATGTATTCAGTCGATTTTACAAAAGCTTCCGCATCCAGTAACTTTCTCACTTGAGCAATATCTACTTCTTTTGCATCGTCTTTTATATATACAGAAAAACCAATGTTTTCCTTTACAAAATCAGAAAGCTGTTTAGCATGAAGCAACAAAAGGCCTTCTAAACCCAAAACAAACAGCACTAACGAAATACTAATGATAGTAGTAAGATACGATGCTCTCAGTCTGCTTTTTTCTACTTTTCCTTCTGTTAACGCCATTTTTTGTTGTATTGTCACACTGAGCGAAGTCGAAGTGTGGCAACAATCATTCTGCAACTTAACTCAGAATGACAGTTTATTTATTTCGTTTGCTAAAGTAGAAAAATGTTGTCCCATTTTCTCTAAGGTATTATTAACTTCGCCAACAATTTTATCAACACTATGGCATATTACGATTACAATAAAATTGAGCAGGATTGGCAAAAGTATTGGGCAGACAATAAAACGTTTCAAGCAGAGAACAACAGCAAAAAGCCTAAGTACTATGTGTTAGACATGTTTCCTTATCCTTCCGGAGCAGGACTTCATGTGGGACATCCGCTAGGTTATATTGCTTCTTGTATTTATGCTCGCTACAAAAGATTGAAAGGTTTTAATGTATTGCACCCAATGGGCTACGATTCTTTTGGCTTGCCTGCAGAACAATATGCCATTCAAACAGGTCAACATCCTGCTATTACTACCAAAGAAAACATTGCTAGGTACAGACAACAACTAGACAAAATAGGCTTGAGTTTTGATTGGGACAGAGAAGTAAGAACTTCTGACCCGAATTATTACAAGTGGACACAATGGATTTTTATTCAGATTTATAATTCCTGGTACAACAATAAAACCAACAAAGCCGAAAAAATAGAATCGCTTATTGCGGAATTTGAAAAAAACGGAAATCAAAACATTGACGCTGCATGTGATGAAAATACTCCTTCATTTTCTGCTGAAGAATGGAGTTCACTTACGGAAGAAGAACAGCAAAAAGTATTGTTGAACTATCGTTTAACATACATTGGCGAAAGCATGGTAAACTGGTGCCCTGAGTTGGGAACTGTTTTAGCCAATGATGAAGTAAAAGACGGTGTTTCAGAAAGAGGTGGACACCCGGTAGTGCAGAAAAAAATGAAGCAATGGAGCATGCGAATCTCTGCCTATGCTCAACGTTTGTTAGATGGTTTAGAAAAAATAGATTGGACAGATTCTATCAAAGAAGTTCAACGTAATTGGATTGGAAAATCTGAAGGCGCCTCCGTTCATTTTTCATTAGAAAATGGCGATGGGAAAATCGAAGTTTTTACCACACGCCCTGACACCATTTTTGGGGCAAGCTTTATGGTATTGGCTCCGGAACATGAATTAGTAAATCAAATTACAACTGCCGAACAAAAAGCAGAAGTAGAAGCCTACGTTTTAGCAACTTCAAAAAAATCGGAAAGAGATAGGTTGGCAGATGTAAAAACAGTAAGCGGTGCGTTTACCGGTGTGTATGCCATTCATCCGTTTACGGGAAATAAAATTCCTATTTGGATTGCAGATTATGTGTTGTCAGGTTATGGTACAGGTGCAGTGATGGCCGTTCCATGTGGTGATGAAAGAGATTTTCGTTTTGCGAACCATTTTGGATTGGAAATTCCTTCTATTGTAGAAGGGTTTACAGGAGAAGAAGCCATTGCAGACAAAAACGCTAAAATCATTAACTCTGACTTTTTAAATGGATTGACAGGTTTTGAAGCCATTAAAAATTGTATTGAAGAAATAGAAAAAAGAGGTTTTGGCAAACGAAAAATCAATTACCGATTAAGAGATGCGGTATTTACCCGCCAACGCTATTGGGGAGAGCCTCTACCGGTTTATTTTAAAAATGATGTGCCGTATTGTTTGAGTGAAGATGAACTTCCTTTGCAATTGCCGGAAGTAGATAAATACTTGCCTACCGAAGACGGTGAGCCGCCATTAGCCAGAGCAAAAGATTTTAAAACAAAAGACGGCTATCCTTACGAAACCTCAACCATGCCGGGCTGGGCGGGTTCTTCCTGGTATTTTTTGCGTTATATGGATGCGCATAACAACCAACAATTTGTGAGCCGTGAAGCAGCCGATTATTGGAAGCAAGTAGATTTATACATTGGCGGTGCCGAGCACGGAACAGGGCATTTGTTGTACTCTCGTTTTTGGTGTAAGATTTTGTTTGATTTAGGGTTGATAGGATTTGATGAGCCTTTCCAAAAAATGATTAACCAAGGAATGATTCAGGGGAATTCGGCTTATGCTTATCTTATTCAACCGACTGTGCAGAAATCGCAAAATGAAGGAAAAAAACTATCCTCAAAAGACTTGCCTCCAATTTTTGCTAGTTTTAATATGATTTCTGATGAAAGTTACATTAATACTAAATTAGTAGAACTAAAAAATAAGTACACTAATGAAGGATGGCAAGTATCCTCTATAAAGTGGTTAGGAGGGTTTTATAAATTGCCTATTGATATTTCAAAGCTTAATAAAAACACTATCTCAAAAGAAGTTTTACAAACTTATAGAGATGAGTTTAAAAATGCTTTCATAATTGAAGACGAAAATGGTGAGTTTTATTGTGAAAGAGAAGTCGAAAAAATGTCCAAATCAAAATTCAATGTGGTTAACCCTGATGAGTTAATTGAACGGTTTGGAGCAGACACTTTGCGTTGCTATGAAATGTTTTTAGGGCCCATTGAACAGCACAAACCTTGGGATACACAAGGCATTGAAGGAACTCATCGTTTCCTTAAAAAAGTGTGGAATCAGTTTCATGATGGCGATACTTTTAGCATAAGCGATGAAGCTCCAACCAAAGATGAATTAAGAGCATTACACAAAACCATCAAAAAAATGGAAGAAGACATTGAGCGGTATTCGTTCAATACCTTAGTAAGTAATATGATGATTTTGTTGAACAATTTACAAGAACTAAAGTGCAACAAACGACAAATTCTAGAACCGTTTTTGGTTTTACTTTCTCCTATGGCGCCACATATTTCCGAAGAACTTTGGAAGTTGTGTGGACATAATAAGTCCATAACTCATGCTACTTTCCCTGAGTTTAAAGAAGAGTTTTTAGCGGAGAGTGCTAAAAAATATCCGGTGTCATTTAACGGAAAAATGCGTTTTACGGTAGAGCTTCCTACGGGTCTTTCTAAAGAAGATATTGAAAAAGAGGTAATGGCAATGGAAGAAACCCAAAAGTGGTTGGAAGGGAAATCTCCTAAAAAGATAATTGTTGTTCCCGAAAAGATTGTGAATATTGTAATGTAAATTATTCGGAAGAGCTTCCGGGAAATTTTACGTTCACCCCTATATTCATAATAAAAGGAATGTAAGTGGTTTCTGAAGTATATACAAACGGCAATGAAAGTCCTAACTGCATGTGAAATTTTATATTCGGAGCACCTACTCTGAACGTTCCAACAGGCTCTATAAAAAAATCATTGGTAGAAATAGTGTTTCCATTTTGCAGTTTAACAGAAGGATAGTTAGCCATTACTCCTCTACCTGTAAAACCAAATTCAAAGTTTTTATCTGATTTGGCATAGGTAGCTTGGAAATAAAATTTATTGTACTGATAATCAGAAAAGCCTTGACCTGCTCCTATCACGGTTTCTATAATTTGTTGATTTGAAAAAGTGGTATAATAACCAGCGCCTCCCGAATAAGAATATGCTCCTGTGGTATTATCTGTTGCTAAAGAGGAAGAAATATCTCCCAGCACCAAAAGATGATTGGTAATGGAATATGCTCCTTGCAGGTCGCCAATAAATAAAGCGTCTGCCGTTCCACTAACTTGATTTTTTTGAGTTAGCATGGGTGTATTCACGCCTGTGGGAACGTAGCCTGTTTTACAGCTATAGGTGGCAAAAACAATAAGCAAAATACATATTGTTTTTAATACTTTCATAAATGATTGTGATTAGGCTATTTCAAATTCTTTTACATGAACAGCTTCTACAGCTTTGAGTTCCGGCAAAGATTTTCTGATACTTTCTTCAACTCCAGCTTTTAAAGTCATTTTGCTCATGCTGCAATTTTTGCAAGCGCCCAGTAATTCCACTTTTACCACTAAGTCATCACTAACTTCAATCAATCTGATGTCTCCACCATCAGCTTCTAAAAATGGTCTGATGTCTGCTATAGCAGCTTCAACTTTTGAAATAATTTTTTTGTCTTCCAAGTGCGTGAAATTGAATATTCAAAGTTATAAAAACCAATGAACTTTACAACTTATAAAACCGTTATTATTTCAGCATAAATTTGGTTCGGCCGATATCAGCCCCATCATGATATACTTCAACGTTATATTCACCCGAAGGAAAATCTTCATCTCCTTCTTTTTTCTTCCAGTCAATACAAACATTGGTTTGTTCGCCTTTATAGTTTAGCGTATATTTTACAGAATACAATCCTTTTACTCCGTTAAAGTTAAACATATTGGAGTCGTCACTTCCCAGAGAAAGAACTCTCCCGTCAGGAGTTAAAATTCGTACATACAAAATATGGTTCCCTTTTTCACTGAGTTTGTTTTCCATTATGGTAAAACAGGTTCTTATTTTATCCGCTTTGCTTGCTCTGTCGGTTTCTTTTCCGGTATTATCATTTTTAACTTTTATACCTGATGTGTTTAATCCTGAAATTACAAAACGGCTGGCGGTTGTTACTTTTTGTGTTAAACCTTCATTTTGAGTAGACAACTCATTGTTTTTTTGTTTTTCAGATGAAAGGGCGGTTTTTACTTCTGTATTTTCTTTTATCAATCCTTTGTTAAGTGTGTTTAATGAATCTATGGTTACATTCATTCCGTGCATAATATCTCGTAAAGTGGCTGCTTCCTTTTTTAATTTATATATCTCCCACTTCAACCCTTTATTTTCTTTTACCTGATTTAACATCTCTTCAATCTGAACTCTCTGCTCCTCAATTTTTGCTCTCATATCGGCATTATCGGTTTCCATGGCATCATACTGAGCAAGCATGTCTGTTAACTCAGCTTCCAATGAGCTTTTTTCTGCTTCAAGATCTTCTTTAGATAACTCAATATATTCAATTTGAGTTTTTTGATGCATTACCTGCCAACCCAATACTGCACAAGTTATTCCCAATAAAATGCATAATACAACTAATAATTTATTGGTAGAATTTGATTTTTTTTCCGGCTTACTTGGTGTAGTTTGTTGTGACATAATGTTTTAGAAATCAATTATAGTACAAAAGTAACGGAAACTTTTTTATCTTCGTGCTCCTGAACGGTTATTAGGGTGAAATTTTTAAAAGTAATATTGTTGATAACTCCTTTATTGGCGCTTTATATAGTGCAAAGCGAAAGTATTGTAGTTGCTAAAACAAAAACTTATCCCGTAGACGAGTTTTATTTTCCCGAACTCAGCCATCAATATCAACTAGATTCCTCTTTATTTCATCGAGCCATTAATGGTTACCATGAATTAGCCAACAAAAACTTACTTCAAAAAACAAACGTTATCACCATTATTGATTTTACAAAGTCTGCCAACCAAAAAAGGCTTTGGACCATTGACCTTTGTGAGCAAAAAGTATTGTTTCATGAATTGGTTGCTCACGGCAGAAATACCGGTGAGGAGTTTGCCGCTGATTTTTCAAATAAAGAAGGATCTTACCAAAGCAGTATTGGATTTTATATTACCGGAGAAATTTATGACGGTAAACACGAGCAGTCTCTAAAGCTTCACGGTGTTGAAAAGGGGTTTAACAACAATGCGTTTGACAGAGGGATTGTAATTCATGGAGCTGATTACGTTAGTGAAAGTTTTATTCAAACTAATGGAAGATTAGGGAGAAGTCACGGATGTCCTGCCGTTTCGTTAGACATTAATGCTGAACTGATAAAAACGCTTGCAGATGGTAGTTGCCTACTTATTTACTACCCGGAAAAATCTTACCTAAAAAAATCAAAACTTTTTAACTAAAAATTGGCACTTTTTTTGGTTAGTCTCGTACAACGTTTTATACTGACTAAACCATGCCAAAACTACTTTCTTCATTTATCATTATTACTGCACTTGTAAGCCTTTTTTCATGCAGTAATGAAGAGCATTCCGTATCTGTCAGTCAAACAAATTCATTTGAGTTATTTTCTGAAAAGTCTATTCAAAAAGACATTATTGCTCTTTTAGGTGATTCTTCTAAATCTGCTTTTTTAAACAACAAAGAAGTAGCGGAATGGTATCAATCTCATCAATATCAACCTAGATGGTTTCAAAACAATGAAGACATTAGTAATGTTTTTTCTTTATACAGCCATTTAAAGCTTTCTTTTGAGCATGGAATAAATTCAGAATATTTCAAAACCAAGGAAATTGGTATCCTTTGTAAAGAGGTCTATCAAAGCATGGTTAACAATCAATTATCTTACAACAAGCTCGCATTGCTTGATATTATGTTTTCTGACGCTGCGGTTACTTATTCAAATGCTTTACAATACGGAATGGTAAACCCTAAAGAGCTTTACGGAGAATCTTATAAGGTTGCCGCTAAACTTAAAAAAGAAGAGCTGGATGTGCTGGAGAGTAATGATACCCGTAAATATTTATACACCATTCAACCAAAAGCGCTTCATTATAAGCTTATGCAACAAGCATATTTAGATTTACTGGCCAATGAAGAAGAGGAAGAAGAACTAAATTTCCCTAAATTATCGGGTAAAATTGAATATGGTGACACCTCTAGCTACCTTACCATCATTAATAAAAGGCTTTTCCAATTGGGCTATCTTACCAAAGAAAGCGAAGAAGCAGTTTATGACTCTATATTATTTAAAGCCATTTACCAGTTTCAAACAGACAACGGTTTAATTGCAGACGGAGTTATCGGAAGTTATACTTATGAGCTGATTACCCTTACCAATGAACAAAAAAAGCAAATGCTTGTTGCCAGTATGGAAAGAATGCGTTGGATTGATGTGCCTGAAGAAAACCCTTACTTATTGGTAAATATTCCCTGTTTTAAGTTACAAGTTAGAGAAGCGGAAACGGTTCTTCTTGAAATGAAAACCTGTACCGGAAGCAAAGCAACATCTTATTCAAACCATGAAACTCCTTTAATGCATGACACGTTGGAGTATATGGTCTTTAACCCGACATGGTCGGTGCCAAGAAGCATTGCTGAGAAAGAGATGTATCGTAAAATTGTAAAAGACCCTACCTATCTGGAAAGGAATGGTTATAAAGTAATGAAAAACGGAAAATTCATCTCTTCTTCTGAAATGAACCTGACGGGCTATACGGCAACATCAATGCCTTATAAATTTGTACAAAAACCCGGCAGAGGAAATGCTTTGGGGACAGTAAAATTCATTTTCCCTAATGAAAGTAATATCTACCTTCATGACACCCCTACTCAATCCGCTTTTAAAAATGACAACCGGGCAGTTAGTCATGGCTGTGTGAGAATAGAAAAACCTAAAGATTTAGCCCAATATTTAATGCAGTACAGCGAGCTAAATGAGGAAGAAAAAGAAGAAATTGGCTCTTCAGGACAAAAAACCATCAGAGTAAACTTAAAAGAAACCATTCCTGTTTACATTCTTTATTTTACAGCCTTTGCCGACCGTTCAGGGCAAATAAAGTACTACAAAGACGTGTACGAAAAAGATACTCCGCTACTGGACGCTATGAAATAAAAATCATTACTTTTGGCATCCTTAAAAAAAGAGATGCAAAAGATTATCAGTTTCATCCTTCGTTTTATTCCAAGAAAAGTCATCCAATTATTTGGAAATTTTGGCTTACCTGTGGTTGCTCTCTTTTATGCAGGAAATAAAGTAGAATGCTCAGTTTGTCACAAAACATATAAGAAATTTTTACCCTATGGCAGACTGGAAGCATCCAGAAAAAATGCACTTTGTCCCAATTGCTTATCATTGGAAAGACATCGGTTAATCTGGCTATTTTTACAAACCCAAAAACCTGAGTTTTTTGAGAAAAAACATCATTTTTTGCATGTTGCTCCCGAACTGTGCTTTATTAAGCGATTTGAAAAAATTCATGGCGACAATTACATCACTGCCGATATAGAATCTCCCTTAGCGAAAGTTAAGATGGATGTGCACGACATTCCCTTTCCTGACAATACATTCGATATTGTTTTTTGTAACCATGTTTTAGAGCATGTGGATAGCGATGTGAAAGTGCTAAAAGAGTTTTACAGAGTAATGAAGCCGGGAGCATGGGCAATTTTCCAGTCTCCGATAGACCACAGCCTTGAAACTACTAAAGAAGACCCTTTCATTACCGACCCGAAAGAGCGTGAAAAACACTTTGGGCAAGACGACCATGTGAGGATGTATGGAAAAGACTATGACAAAAGGCTGGAATTAGGAGGTTTTAAAGTAAATGCAGTAGATATGAGAGAGGTTTTGGGAGAGGAAAAATTTAATCGATTTGCCCTTCCAATGAATGAAAAAGTATATTTATGTGTTAAATAAATGCATTCAACGAAGAAAAAATACAATTTATATTTTGTATTCTAGAAATAAGGTTTTATTATTGCACACTAATTTGCAAAGCTAATTAATAGCTTACGGTTATGAGAAAATTAATTACGACATCACTTTTTACGCTTTTGGTGGTTTTAGCCAACGCTGGAGTTATAGTGTTAGAGGGGAATTACCAAGGTAAAAATTTATATGTTCAAAATCCATTTGCCGGTTCGGGAGTGGGTTTTTGTGTTTTTGAGGTTACCATTAACGGTGAAGTTACTACAGACGAGATCAACTCAAGCGCTTTTGAAATTGACTTTACCGCTTTTCAGTTAAAATTAGGTGATGCCGTTGTAGTTAAGCTTAAGCATAAAGATGATTGCAGACCTAAAGTATTAAACCCTGAAGTTCTTAAACCAAAAAGTACATTTGAGTGTACTAACATTGAGGTAAATAAAGAAGGTTCTTTAACTTGGACAACAACCGCAGAAACCGGTAAGCTGACTTTTGTGGTTGAGCAATTCAGATGGAACAAATGGATTAAAGTAGGTGAAGTAGAAGGGAAAGGAACTCCTGAGTCTAACTCTTATGACTTTAATGTTACCCTACATCACGGTCAAAACCAATTTAGAGTAAAACAAGTTGACTACAGTAATAAGCCAAGATATTCTCCATCGGCTAAAGTTATGTCGGTAGTTGCTGAGGTTACTTTTAGCCCGATTAAAGCAAGTAAAGATATTACCTTCTCTAACGAAACTTTATTTGAAGTGTACGACCAATATGGAAACATTGTGAAAAAAGGATTCGGAACTACTATTGATGTAACTAACCTTGAAAAAGGTATTTACTATCTTAACTATGATAATAAGATGGAGCAATTCATCAAAAAATAATAATCACATACTTTTTAGAAAAGCCCTCTTGTAGGGCTTTTTTTATACCCGTAAGCCCATGAAAAAGATAGAACACATAGGAATTGCAGTAAAAGATATTACAGCATCTAACAGCCTGTTTGAAAAGCTGTTCAACAAAAAGCCTTACAAACAAGAAGAGGTTGAAAGCGAAAATGTGATTACTTCCTTTTTTGAAACGGGAGAAAGTAAAATAGAATTATTACAAGCTACAAACCCTGATAGCGCCATTGCTAAATTTATTGAAAAAAAGGGCGAAGGCATTCATCATATTGCTTTTGAAGTAGATGATATTTATGCAGAAATTAAACGTTTGCAATCAGAAGGCTTTACCATGATACATGAAGCACCAAAAGAAGGTGCCGACAATAAACTTATTGCCTTTTTGCACCCAAAATCAACTAATGGGGTTTTAGTGGAGATTTGTCAGGATAAAGGCTAAAACAACTCCAAGATATCTTCCCCTTTTTGCAAGTGATAAGTATTTATTCCCATTTCTTTGGCAGAAGCAATATGTTGGGGAGAATCATCAATAAAAAGAGTTTCAAAAGGCTTTAAATCATGTTTTAAAAGAATATGATTAAACGCCTGCTTTTCGGGTTTTCGTAATTGAATTTCATGGGAATAAAATACTTCTTTAAAAAATGGAAATAATGAAGCCTGCCCTGTTTCTTTTTCCACTATATTGCTAAAAGCATTAAAGTGAATTTCGTTGGTATTGCTTAACAAAAATGTGGTATAACTATCCTTCAGTTGAGTAAGCAATTTTAATCTCTTTTTAGGTAAGTCAAGCAACATGGCATTCCAGGCATCAACAACTTTTTGGTCATCTACTACTAAGTTTGCTTCTGTTTTTATTTGTTGGATAAACTCTTTTGCTGATAATTTTCCGACTTCAAATTGGTCGAACAAACCACTTTGTTTTTGTTGAGAATACACTTCATCAAAGTTCTGCATACCCAAGTCTTTAAAAGCATTTTCCGTTAGCTGATAATCTATATTTAAGATTACTCCTCCCAAATCGAAAATAAT
Organism: Bacteroidia bacterium; assembly: GCA_030426475.1. Lineage (GTDB taxonomy): Bacteria > Bacteroidota > Bacteroidia > Flavobacteriales_E > Vicingaceae > CALALS01. Next base: position 138,933 of record JAUHYR010000001.1, on the reverse strand, counting down.
GTTTTTAATTCCGTTTAAATTCATCTTAATTTGTGTATTAGGGTGCAAATATGTAAAATTGCAGCCCAATTTAAGCTACTTAAGCTTAAAAGGGCCCATAGCTCAGCTGGTTAGAGCACCTGACTCATAATCAGGGGGTCCCTGGTTCGAGCCCAGGTGGGCCCACTCTTTAAAACCTCAACTTTTTAGTTGGGGTTTTTTTATGCTAAAAAAATTTAACCGTACATTTAATGCAGTGAAAGAAATATTTTTTCACTAGACAAATTTCAACAGGAATTAGGGTATAATTCATTAAATTAAATATGGGGTTAGCTGCCAAATTGATATTAGGGTTGTTCATAATCAACGGAATTCAAAACTTTTTCTTATCTATGATAATCCGAGATATAGTTTCTAAATTGGGTAAAAAAGCTGATTATTATACACGCATGTTTTCTGATCAAGTATTTTTATATAACATAATTAAGAATGAAAAGAAAAGAGTATCTGATAAAAATATAAAGTTATTTTGGTACTCCGTTATAGCCTATTCCTTACAGATAATTCTATTTGTGTTATTCATTATGTCTATATCACTTGATTGGTAATAATTATATCACTAAAAAATCCATATGAAATTAATGATATTACAAACACTATGCTTGCTTTTATTCTTCTCCTGTTCGAGATCGCCTTCAAAAAATGATTTAATAGGGAAGTACTCGTTTAACATGACAGACTATAATAACTTAACTGCTGTAGATTCTATTAAAATTAATAGTGACGGTACCTATGAATATTGGATAACTGATGAGACTAATGTGTTATTTTCAAATAGAAGTAATTGGAGTTATGATTCCATAAGAGAATTTATCTTATTCGAAAATTTTGATTATAATGTTGGAGGAATTCCAACTGGGAATTGGTTCTCAAAAGTTGTAATAGAAGAAAATGAAGTCAGACTTATTTATTCAAGTGAAGAAAATCTATATTTCTTTAAAAAGCACTGATGAGAAATGAAAAATTAAATTATATATTTTAAACATCCACAAAACAATGTTCAGCTTTAGTTAGGTTTTTTGTTTATAATTTAATCTACACACAATCTTTCATTTTATACCTTTGCGGTATTGTTTTTGCAAAGCAGTCCATAGTGAAATTAAAACACCTCATATTTTTTAGTTTTTTATTGGCAGTTATTTCTTCCTCTGCACAAGTAGTGTTTAATACTTCTTACCACAACTTTGGCATTATTAATCAAGGTGATGTAACCTATTACGACTTTGAAGTAACCAACGCTAGCAAAAAAGCTATTTATTTATTACGTGCCGATGAGCCTTATGCTGTTAAGGTATTGTTTTCAGCAAAAAAAGTAGAACCTGACAGCAGTGCTATTATCAGAATAAAATATACTCCTGTTAAAAAAGGTAGCTTTAAAAAAGAAGTGCCTGTTTGGGTAAGTTCTAATAACGAACCTATTTTATTTACTCTTGAGGGAAATTCCAAATATGGTGATGTAAACGAATCGCTTGACTGTCCTGATTTTTCTGTGAACCGAAAACCCGTAGAGCTAAATCATGAACTTACCGTGCAAGTCATTGATAAAATTTCAAAAGAGCCCATTAAAGGAGCTTTAGTAGATGTGATTTGGGACGGACTTTCTTACAAACGTTATAAAACCGGATCTTCGGGTATCGTAAGTAAGCAATTCAGACAGGATTTATACTACATAGTTGGTAATGCCGAAGGTTATAAATCTGATGAAGCCTCATTCTTTTTAAATAAAAAAAGTACCACTTTAGTGTTAGAATTATTACCGAAAGATGCTAATGAAAAAGATGTTCCTATTGAAGATACATTAGCTAATGAGCCACTAATTGTAGAGGTTAATCCAAATGACGCAGGGCAAGAATTAGAAGTGGAGGAACCCGAAAATCCGGGAGAGCTTTCTCGTAAAGAGTACGCGCCAAACAATGTGGTTTTTTTAATAGATGTTTCTACTTCTATGAAACAACAAGGCCGTTTAGACTTACTTAAAGCTTCTATGGTAGAGCTTTTAAAACTAATGCGTGATATTGACAGAATTTCATTAGTCACCTATTCTAGTGATGCCATTGTTATTTTAGAAGGTGTTCCGGGAGACAACAAGCAACCTATTATTGACACTATTCGTTCGCTAACGGCAGGAGGTTATACCGCAGGAGCCAAGGGAATTGAAAAAGCTTATGAAGTAGCCAAAAAACATTTTATTCCCAATGGAAATAACCAGGTAATTATTTCTACCGATGGTGCTTTTAAAGTAGATGGAAAAGGGAAAGGACAGCTTAGAGATATTGAAAAACATTCCGAAAAAGGCATTTATATGTCTGTGGTAGGTGTAAAAAATGAAAAATATACTATTGAGTCTATGGAGTCTGTGGCAAAAGCAGGGAAAGGAAGTTATATAAATATTTCTACCTACGAACAAGCAAAAAGCGTACTGTTAGAGGAGATTAAAACTAAATCTAAAATCAATCCTTAAATTTTGGTTAATTTAGCCTGCCTATGAGAGTAGTTGTGTTGATTTTAGTATTATTTCTTGCAAAACTTGGAGTTTCTCAGTGCAATTTCCAAATCTATCCTACCAATGTAAATGTAGATTGCTACACCGACTTTGCTGATTTTACAATTGATTCAGTAACCGGAGGCACGCCCAATAAGTATGTTTTAGACGGGCAAAATTACAATGGTTCAACTACTACTTTTCCTAATTTAGCTGTTGGTTCGCATCAATTAATCATTTCTGATGTTAGCGCTTGCTCAGACACTATTGAAATTACAGTAACCCAATTAGAATGTGAATTACCGAAAGGCAATGATATTGTCACCCCAAATGACGATAAATATAACGACACATGGTTTATATTAAACATTCACAAATATCCTGATAACGAAGTTTTTATTTATACCCGTTGGGGAGAAAGAGTCTATCATGAAAAAGGCTATGTAAACGGAGAAGGCTGGGACGGAACTTATATCGGAAAACTACTTCCTGCCGGAACATATTACTATATCATTGATACGGGTGAAGAAGAAAAAGACGGAAGCAAAATACTTGTTAAAGGAGCAGTATCGCTATTTTATTAATGAAAAAATTACTTTTCATCATACCCCTATTATTTACTGTTCTGCTTTCAGCACAACAAACCCCACAATATTCTCAGTACGTATTTAATAATTATGGACACAATCCTGCTTTTGGAGGGATGCAAAAGTGCTTTGATTTAAAAATGGGTGGAAGATTTCAATGGGTTGGATTTGATAATGCGCCAAGGTCTTACTTTGTTAGCTTTAATATGCCGCTAAAATTTAAACGATATGTAAAAGGAACACATGCGGTAGGTGCATATATTTCGCAAGACCAAACTCATATCATTAAGCATAATTACATCTATTTAGGTTATACCTACCATTTGCGTTTAGCAAAAAAGAAACGAATGGCTATGGGAGTTTTTGGCGGTCTGCAAGACTTTGGTGTCAATAGAATGACAAATGACCCTTTACTTCTGACACAGCAATCGGCTTACCACTACCCTGATATTATGCCGGGAATATTGTTTTATAATAAAACGGCATTTTACGGACTATCTATCCAACAAGTAGTTCCACTAAGCATAAAAGTAGCGGGAGATAAAAACAAACTCAAGCACCATTATTTGTTTATGATGGGAAAACGTATTCACACAGGCGGCAGCTGGAATGTATTTTATTCTACCTTAATAAAAGCCAACTTTATAGCGCCTCCTGCCATTGATTTAAACTTAAACCTTGAATATGGTCAAACTTTTTCGTTTGGTGTAGGGTATAGAGTTGGAGAAGCAATAAACGCACAACTGAAGTTTAAAGTTGGTAAAATTATTACGCTTGGTTATGCTTTTGATTATCCTCTTAATTATATGCGTAACCTCAACATTATGGGGCATGAAGTAATGCTTGGGTTTAGCGGTTGTACTCCTTACGGAGCAGAAGGTCAAGACCCTTGTCCGGTATATCAGTAAAAATTTATTGGCTTTTTATACCCTAACTCTTGGCAGTTTATTTATCTTTACTCCATCAATTATTTAGTTATGAGAAATTTATCTATTGCATTATCACTTTCATTATTAACTCTATTTAGCTGTGGAGGTGGAGAATCAGAAACAACTACCGAAAATGAGGTGGTAACTATTCCCGGTTATGTAGATTTAGATTTGTCAGAATATGGTTATGAATTAGTGATTCAAGTTCCGGGAGAAGACCAGGGTTTACCTGAAGTAAATGAAACTTCTTTTGGTAAAATTGAAATTAGAGTAGGTAAAATGTATGGCATTGAAATAGCTGACGGTCCCGGAGATTTTGCTTTACTTAAAAGTGACTTGGACGGAGACTTAGTTTATAAGTCAAAAATATTGTCGGAAGATTCTACGCACATTATTTACGAAAGAGAAATTCCTGATTCGGGCATTGAAACTGAATACCATTTCTTTTATGTAGCTAATATTAAGGACAGAGGCAGATATGAAATTCAAAACCTTAAAGATGAATTTTACAGTAAGACTGCCGTTGAAAAAATGTTAGAGTCAGCTAAAACATTAAGGGAAAAGCAAGCGGGCGAAGTTGTTGGTGAACAACCTGCTTAAGCTTTTATAGTCCCCATTTTCGTAATTCAATTTGCGATTCAACTTTATTTTCTTGTGAATCATCAAGTTCAGGGTAAAAGTCTATTCCTGTAATGGTTTCTATTGTGTTTACAGAAACTACATAATCTTTTAACTTCCCGACTGCTCCAACATGAGGAATTAAGAAAGCTATGGTTTTAATCTTTTCCCCATCAAACCTTAACAGCGTTTTGTAATAATATCCGGGTATAGTTATTTTTTTCTCAGATAAAGTTCCTAGATTATTCACAAAAACAGGACCCGTTGTCACATAAATAGTCGAATAATTCAATGCCGTTTCTCTTACCCACTCTTCTAAGTCAGACCATATTCCTCTGTTAAATATCGGAAGTTGCGGACTCATATTTGTCATTAAAAATGATTCTTCATTGGCTTGTTTAGAAATATTACAATCTGCTGCGGGACAAAGATGTCCTTTATCAAATCCTGACGAGCTAAAGTCTCCGCTTGATACCGCATCAGAAGAAATCTTTTTATCTATTTTAAAGCAATCGCATCTTTCCTGCTTAGCATTCACCTCATCTGCCGTTAACTCATAAGCTACCCAGTTTGCCTGTTTATGATTTGGATTATATGAAATTGTAAATTGACTGTATTCTATTAATTGATTTCCAACAATGTTAGCCGGTAAATAGTTAAACGTTTGAGCAGTTATTGTTGACGATACTAAAACAAATAAAATAAAGTTTAATCGCTTTTTCATTGTGCTTTTTAATAAAAAAAGCGCTCATGGAGCGCTTTAGAATAATATATCTTCTGTGAATAATTAACCTCCGAAACTTTCGCTCACAAATTTTTGTGTAGGGTTTGTAATTAAAACCGGTATTTGTGCATCGTTAGCAATTAAATCCATTTCATCACTACCAAATAAATCTGACATCAATCCTCTGTCTGACATATTTACAACAGCAATTAAATCTGCCTCTACTTTAGAAGCAAATTTTACTGTTTGTTTTGCGAAGTTTCCTTTCTCTTCAGCATAGTCAACAGTATAAGCCATTCCTCTTTCATCTAAATACTTTTTAGCAAAGCTTAGCTCAGCATTAGCTTTATTTTTAAGAAACTCATCTGTTTCATAAGGCATAAAAAGCTTTATTCTTGACTTAAAGACCTTTGCAATCATTGCAGTTACAGTAAGCTTTTGTTTACTTTTTGGGTCATGGTCAATAGGTAAAACAATATCATCATAACCATTATCTTTTATCTCTTTTTCCTGAACAATGATAAAAGGAGCATCAGAATTTACCACCACTTTCATTGCATAACTTCCCACTAAATGCTGAATTCCTTTTACTCCGTGAGTTCCCATTATAATTAAGCTAGCTTCTAATTCAGAAGCCATATCGCCAATATCATCAAAAATATTTCCAATTCTAACAGATGGATGAACAGTTACCTGAGGAGTTGACTTAGAAGCTGCTAATGCCTCAAGTTTGTCTTTATTTTCATCTACCTCCTTATGTTTTGCCACCACATGTAGCAAATGAACATCTGCATTTAATTCAGGAGCAACTTTTATGGCATGGTTAAGTGCACAGTCGCCTACTTTCGAAAAATCTGTTGGTACTAAAATTACATTTTTACTCATAGTTGGTTGAATTTGGTGGCAAAGATAAATTTATTTCTAAAACAAATGAAATGAAGGGGTTGGTTTAACTATTATTTAATTATTCCTTAAAAAAAGGAAGGTTTGTCCTACTTACAATATGCACATTTTTGTAGTAATAATGAAGTATTTGAGCATAGGTAAATCCTGATTTTGCCATTTTCATCGCACCTTCCTGGCAAAGTCCTACTCCATGCCCAAAACCTCTGCCATTAAACATGAGTAAATTGTTTTCTATAGGAGTAATACTAAAATAAGCTGATTTTAATCCGAAGCTTGAACGAATTTCAGTTAAAGGAACATTTACATTGCCACAACTATAATTTTTAAGCCTTGAAGTTTGCGTGAAGCTATATTTACAGTCATCAGAAGTGCTATCGTTTTCTTGAAAGCCTTTCTGTTTTAAAAAGTTATCCCATTCTGATTTAGTAATCGTTTTTCGCCATTTTGCATTATTTTCATGCAAACAAAAAGAGTCTTTCGTGCTTTTTAAGTATTCCAAAGGGTTTATCCAAACATCTTCGGAGTTAGCCGTTTGACCGCCACAGTTAGAGTAAAACGCAGAGTTGATTAGATTGATATCGCTATCTACAATTACAATATCTTTGGTTTCAACGGCTGCCTTGTGAATGGCTTTGCTTGTAGGATAACCATGGTAAGCCTGGCAATGAACTCTGTCACAAAGCTGAAAACCATCTGCTTCATGGCGTGTAAAGTTTTTTAAGGCGTAAGTTCTACAAATAATTGCTTGTAGCTTAAAATATTCTTCGGGCGGGCTTTTACCTACCTCACTTTCTACTACTCCGGCTATATAGTTATCAATGTCAATGTTGTTTATTAATTGTAAATGGTTGTAATAGGAGTTTTGGGTAATGAGTAAATTATCTTCATAGGTTCTGGCTTTTAAATCCGGTGAAATACATCTGATTTTAAATGTATTTTGCCAGTCAAGACCTATTATGTTTATCTGCTTAAACTCACCAAAATCAGTATCAGAGCCTTTTATACTAACTCCATTTTTTTCAATAGAAATGTGAACAACATCATTTAAATGAATTTCCGTAAGTTTTCCTTTCTCTGTATAGATGGCGTATTTTCCGCTTGATGTGCTAAAAACCAGTCTTTTTACATCTTGGTTAGACAATATGCCAATATTGACCATTTCCGCTTTTACTATTAAACAAAAGCAAGTGAAAGAGAGTAAAAAAAAGTTCCTTAAAAACATAAAAGACAAAAGTACCTGTATAGTAAACAACAGATACTTACTTTGGGTTTTTTAATAAAGTAACACGTGTTGAAAACATCCATTGAGATTTCTTAATTTTGGCTTACATCAATTCTATGTATGCTTTTTTGGGGTAAAATTCCTTTGCTTAGGTTAATCCTTCCTTTTGGTATTGGAATCTCTCTTTATGCATTTCTTGGTTTTATAAACCACTACTTCATCTTCCTTTCTCTCTTTTTTTTTCTTGTTGTTGTCTGTTTGCATTTATTTAAATTACAACCTTATAGATATAGATGGGTAAACGGGATACTCATTTATTTTATCTTTTTTTCTCTTGGAAATGAATTGGCCTATTGGAATAATATTAATAACTATAAATCTTATTACAAACAATATATTAACTCTGAATATTACAAAAAAGACACTTTATTAGTTAGAATAAAAGAAGAGCCTACCCCAACTAAAAAATCATGGAAAGCTGTAGCAGAGGTAAAAGCAATTTCTAATAATGGAATATGGAAAGAAGTAAAAGGTAAGCTACTTTGTTATTTTGAAAATGGTGAAAAAGTAAAGGCATTAAACTATGGTGATGAGTTAATTATTGTTTCAAATATTCAGGAGACGCAAGCGCCTAAAAACCCTAATGAATTTAATTATAAGCAATACTTATACTATCATCAGATTAATTTCACCTCTTACATTAATGAATATGCTTGGGAAAAAACAGGAAAAAACTCAGCGTATTTGATTTTTGAAAAAGCGTTTTGGTTAAGAAATAGCATTATAGACGCACTAAAAAAACAAGGGCTTAACAAAAATGAACTGGCTGTTGCATCGGCCTTAATGCTTGGTTATAAAGATTTAATTGAAGATGACCTACAAAGAGCTTACTCTAGTGCGGGAGCCATGCATGTATTGGCTGTATCAGGGCTTCATGTGGGAATTGTTTATGGAATTTTTACGTTTTTACTTGGTTTCTTAGGCAAGTTTCGGTTTGGAAACCTTTTAAAAACTGTTTTATTAATTCTTCTTATTTGGGGTTATGCTTTATTGACCGGTTTGTCTCCTTCGGTATTGAGAGCAGCCACAATGTTTTCTTTTGTAATTGCCGGTCAAGGTCTAAAAAGAAGTACTAATTTTTTCAATACACTTGCGGCTTCAGCTTTTTGCTTACTTCTGGTAAACCCTTACTTATTAATGGAGGTTGGTTTTCAACTTTCCTATCTGGCAGTTTCAGGAATTGTTTTAATGTATAATTGGTTTTACCATTGGTTTAGTTTTGATAACTGGCTCTTCGATAAAATATGGCAATTAACCTCAGTCTCTTTTGCCGCACAAATAGCTACATTCCCTTTAGGCCTTTATTATTTTCACCAGTTTCCGCTTTTATTTCCGGTGTCCAATTTAGTTGTTATTCCTGCTGCTGCACTTATTCTTGTTCTTGGAATAGCTTTTTGCTCATTTATTTATGCCTCCATTCTAGCAGAGTTTATTGCATTTTTATTAAAATGGGTTATAAAATTTACAAATGAAGTAGTATTTGCTATCAATAATATTAAATGGTCTTTACTGGAGAACATTCGTGTTGAAATGCTCGACACATGGCTCTTATATGGCTCCATAAGTTGTTTTTTACTTTTTATTTCGACTTTAAAAAATAAATATCTCTACTTTGTATTTACAGGAATCAGCCTTGTAATTTGTTTGCAAATTATTCGATATAAAGGGTATAATGAACAAAGAGTAATTTCGTTTTATAATGCCGGAAATCAATCTCTTTTACAACTAACTGATGGAAGAAATTCAATAATGATAGGTGACTCATTAATCACTAATGACTTTTACTCATTATTATTCTTCACACAAAACAATAGGATAAAATTAGGCTTAAGAGATCCTATAATCATTAACTTTAATGATTCCGTAGCAACAACTCAAAATTTCTTTTATAAAAGTCCTTTTATTGGGTTTTATGATAAAAAAATACTCCTTATCAGGCACAAAAAAGATTTAGATTATCAATTTAATAATACTACGTTCGATTATGTTGTTTTAACCAATAATGTAAGAGTTTCTATTTATCGATTATCCAACCAGATTCATTTCAAAACACTTGTATTTGATAGTTCAAACTCTTTTAAACAAATAAATTACTGGAAGAAGGGCTGCGAAGAAAAACAAATAAACTATATCAATATTAAACAAGATGGGGGAGTAAATATTCCTTTTTAGGATTACCACAAAACATTTAATTTGAATTTTACTATTATTTGAAGTTAACGGTTTAATGCGTAACTTTAGCCGTCTTAAAATTTAATCGCATGAAAAAAATTGCTACTTTTTTATTTGCAGTAATCATTTCTGTTTCTGCTTTTTCACAAACATTTTACGAAAATTATCAAGATGGGAAAATTTGGTTCAGAGTAAGTTCAAACTTTCCTTTTAGTCAAGTAAATAATAACTTTGACACTCCTCTTGAAACACTTCCTTTTCTTTTTTCAATGCAAAAAAAATATGGAATTACTAAGCTTTCCCGACCATTTTTTGCTTTAAAAAATGAAGATAATCTTCAGAGAACTTTTAGAGTAGATTTCGAAAACATTCATATGGTAGAACAATTTGTTGCAGAATTAGAAGCTACAGGATATTTAGATTATGCAGAAAAAGTTCCTTTAGATAAAATAGACCTTACTCCAAATGATCCTTCTTACGGAACCCAATGGCATTTAGCAAAAATACAAGCTGACCTAGCTTGGAATGTAAGTACCGGAAGCTCTTCTATTATTGTTGCAACTGTTGATAATGCCGTTGACATTAATCATACTGATTTAACCGGCAGCAAATGGGTTAATTCCGGTGAAATTCCTAACAATAATGTTGATGATGATTCTAATGGCTATATCGATGATGTAAATGGTTATGATGTTGCTGATAATGACAACAATCCTACTCCACCATCTTCTTCATTCAGTCATGGAACCCATGTGGCAGGTATTACCGGAGCAACTTCCAATAACAGTACTGGCATTGCGTCTATAGGCTACGGAATAAGAATTATGGGTGTTAAAGCAACCAAAAATTCAGGGAGTGCAACTTCAATTACTGATGGATATACTGGAATTACCTATGCAGCGGCTGCCGGAGCACATGTAATAAATATGTCTTGGGGAGGAAGTTCTTATTCCGCTACAGCCCAAGCTGTAATTAATGGAGCTTATAATGCCGGTGCAATTTGTGTTGCAGCAGCTGGAAATAATGGAGATATTGAACCCCATTACCCTTCAGCTTATGACCATGTTATTTCCGTTGGAAATACCACAAGTTCAGATGCAAAAAGCTCTTCTTCAAGTTATGGTGGATGGGTAGATGTCAGTGCGCCCGGTAGTAGTATCTATAGTACTTATCCATTCAATACTTATAACACTATTTCAGGAACATCAATGGCCTCTCCACTAGTTGCAGGATTGGTTGGCTTAATGCTTTCTCACAATCCAAACCTTAATATGGCTGATGTAGAAAACTGTCTATACTCCACTTGTGACCCTGTTACAGGAAGTAATTCTCAATGGATGGGTGCCGGAAGAATTAATGCTTTTAAAGCAATGAATTGTGTTACCTCTTCAAAAACAGCTAAACCAAATGTGGATTTTTACGCAGATGTTACCACATCATGTAATGGAGATGTAAATTTTACTGACTTAACTTTAAACTACCCTAATGCTTGGTCATGGAATTTTGGAGATGGAAACACTTCTACTCAACAACACCCCTCACATACTTACGCAAGTAACGGAACTTATAATGTAACCCTCACAGCAACCAATACAAACGGAAATGCATCTGTTACAAAAAACGCCTATATTAATGTTTCCATGGCTAACCCACCATCCACTACCAATGATACCGTTTGTCCTAATAATTCTGCAACATTGCTGGCAAGTGGTGCAGGAACTATAAATTGGTACGGTTCATTAAGCGCTCCTAACCCCTTTCAGTCTGGAACTTCTTTTTCAACTGGATCTATTTCAAATGATGTAACCTATTATGTTAGTGACTATACTTCTAAGACAACTCAAAAAGCAGGAATGACCTCTAACTCCGGTGGAGGAGGTTATTACACAAACCCTGCGTTTTTAATGTTTGATGCAAATCGACCGTTTGAATTAGTTTCGGCCGTTGTTTATGCAGGGGCGGCAGGAAATAGAACATTTCAGTTACAAAATAACCTTGGACAAGCAGTTGCTACGAAAACAGTTAACCTTGTTTCGGGACAACAAAGAATTAACCTAAACTTTATTGTTCCTGCAGGAAAAAACTATAGAATTGGAGTGTTTTCCGGAACGGTAAATCTATACAGAAATAACGGAGGGGTAAACTTTCCATACTCAGATGCTCAAAACAGAGTTAGGATTTTTCAAGGTAGTGCAACTGGTTTAGGCTTTTATTATTTTCTATATGACTGGGAAATTGCCGATTTACCATGTGAGAGTCCAAGAGTTCCGGTTTCGGGTATAGTAAAAAACTGTAGTGGTACAGGAATTAATGAAAATTCGATTTCAGAGCTGTCTGTATACCCTAATCCTTCCTCAAATATTTTTAATATTTCTTTATTTAGTAGTGAAACTATTTCTTCAAATTACATAATTACTGATAATTCGGGTAGAGTTGTTTTCGAGAAAAAGTTGACTTTGTTAAGTGGTGAAAATAATACCTCCATAGATTTAAGCAGTTTTGCAAAAGGAGTGTATCACCTTCATATTACAAATGAAAAAGGAAAAACTCATCAAAAATTGATATTACACTAAGCTATTATTAAGAAATGTTTTCTAAAAAAGCCCTCTACTTTGAGGGCTTTTTCTTTCAGGCTATGCAACTTTAGGATTATATTTGGAGTCCTACAAAAAGTTATTTGTAAATTATCTATTTTTTTTAAGATATCATTAATTTTAATATTTTTGGTATGGAAGTATTTATTCTTTTATAATTTAAAATACCGCTATGAGAAAGAACTGTTTATTATTGATGCTTTTTGCTTTTATAAGCATCGCATCCTTTTCACAAAACAACATTTTAGTAATTGATTATAATAATGCTTTTTCAAGCGATCAATCTAATAATGCAAGCAATATATATAATAGGCTTTCTGCAACGCAAACAAGCGTTACTAGAGTCTCTTCCATTCCTGCCGTAATTAGTAATGTTACTTACAACCAAGTTTGGATTTTTGGTGATATGGGTGCGCCAACTGCGACAAATCAGAACCCTGTAATTACCTTTATGAATAATGGAGGAGCCGTATACGTTCAATCAGAGGTTAGTTGTTGTAATAATCAAGCTAATTACCTAGATGCTTTAATTAATGCTACGGTAACTGTAGGAGGATCTATTACTCATAGTGCCACAAAAGGCTCATGGTATCAAGCTGCCAGTAATGGATGTACGCCTATGAATGTCCATGGTGCAGCAGCAAGACCCTTTCCCGGAACTCCTGCGGTAAATGTTTTATTTGGCGCCAATAATGTATGTGGTGGAACAATAACAACTGGAGATATTATTGGTGTGCAATTTAGAAATTGTGATATGATTTCCGGTAAAGGAGCGCTAATTGGTACGGGAGACTTTAACATTTTTCCAACATCTGGGTCATGTACTGCTACCGGGATATTAGGAACTCCTAATAATAATACTCTTATTGACTTTATAGCAAACCAATTTTCAAGTCTATTAAATTGTTCAACTGGGGGGGCGTCAACTCCTACTATGACACAACCAGGCAATATTGTTGTATGTCATGGAGACCCTATCCCGGCTTCAAATTATACGACTAACCCCACAACAGCCACTACAAATTGGACAAATAGTAATACATCAATTGGTTTAGGCGCATCTGGCACGGGAAATACTCCTGGTTTTACGGCTAATAATACCGGCAGTACCCCTGTAACCTCAACTATAACAGTTACCCCTGTTAATAACGGGTGCTTTGGAACGGCAGTAACTTACACCATAACTGTAAACCCTTTAGTAGATTCTTCTTGGACTAACCCTAGCCCACTTTGCGCTTCAGGCGGACCGATAAATTTAAATAATTTAATTACTGGAACAACGGGAGGAACTTGGAGTGGAACAGGGGTTGTAGGAAATAATTTTTCTCCTGCTTTTGGCTCACAAAGTATAACTTATACCGTTGGCTGGGCTCCTTGTCAAAAGTCACTAACACAAACTATTAATGTTGTTCCTGATGTAGATTCTTCTTGGACTAATCCTAGTCCAATATGCTTAGCTTCCGGAATAATTAATCTGGATAGTTTAGTTACTGGAACCATTGGGGGAACATGGAGTGGAAATGGTGTGACGGGAAACACCTTTAACCCTGCGGCTGGAACACAAAGCGTAACTTATACAGTCGGAACAGCCCCTTGCCAAGAAACTTTTACCCAAACGATTACGGTAGTTTCAGTAGATGCGTCTTGGACTAACCCTAGCCCAATTTGTGCTGTAAATGGTACTATTAATTTGGATAGTCTTCTTACTGGTACACCGGGAGGAACTTGGAGTGGGAATGGTGTAACGGGCAATATGTTTAATCCAAATGCGGGAACCCAAAATATTACTTATACTATAGGAAATATTCCTTGTCAAGACACGCTTACACAAACTATAATTGTTTATCCTGATGTAGACCCTTCTTGGACTAACCCAAGTCCGATTTGTGCAAATTATGGATTAGTAGATTTAAGCAGCCTTGTTACAGGAACTCCTGGTGGAACATGGAGTGGCCCGGGTGTTAATGGGAATTATTTAAATCCTTCTGGTCTTGGCAATACAAATATTAGTTTGACATATACTGTCGGAACTAGTCCATGTGCCGAGTCCCAAACACAAACTATAAATATTCATGAAGTAATTGCACAAATAAATGCAAGCCCTGAAACCGGACTGTCTCCTTTAACTGTGTTTTTTGGAAACGGAAGTACTGGAGCAACCAATTATTTTTGGGATTTTAATAACGGAACTACAGACACCTCTTTTACATCAACTCAAACTTTTCCATCCGGAACCTACAATGTTTTGTTAATAGTTAACGATGGTATTTGTTGGGATACAGCTAGAGTAATTATTGAAGTTATTGACGAGTCAAGTATTTTAATTCCAAATGTATTTACACCTAACGGTGATGGAAAAAATGATGTCTTTAAAATAACATCAATAAACTTAAACTCATTAAATGTTCAAATTTATGACCGATGGGGGCTTGAGATGTATTCTTGGGAAGGAGTTGATGGCTATTGGAATGGAAAGGCTCCTTCCGGTAAAGATTCTCCTGACGGAACTTATTATTACTTAATTAATGCCGAAGGAATTGATGGAAAAACGTACGGCAGAAAAGGAGCCTTTACGCTGATTAGATAATTTTTCCCTTTATATGCAACCTTTTAATTATTTTTAGAGTCTTGTTACGGATTAAACTAAATGCTATGAGAAAAATACTTCTTTTACTTCCTTTTTTGTTTGTACTTATTGTATCAAAAAACACTAATGCCCATGTTGTACAAATAGGATATTGTGTAAACTGTGATGATGTTTTAAGGTTATACTTAGAACATTGGCATTCAACCGAAGACCCTTCGACTACAACAATGACTATCTCCGTTACAGTAAATGGTGTAACTACAACTTATACAGGATCTCCTCTTGTCAATTTACAAGACACACCTGCATCAAAACTTCCAGGCTGTGCCACTCCATTAACGGTATTTGCAAGCTGCCCTGGAACAGGCCCACAAACAGCAAATTATTATAATGACTGGGTTAGTTACGATTTCCCTACCGTTCCTTGTGGCGTTCCGGTATCATTTAGTGTAATCTCAGGAAGTACTGCTTTTACCTCTGATGGATGTAATATGTATCCTGCTAGCTCGGGTACTTTTACTGTACCTTGTGGAAAATCATCTTTACCTGTTTCTAATTTAACTGTTTGTGCAGGGGATTCATTCCCTCCAGTTATATTTCCACCACAACCTGGAGTTGTATATACTTGGAGCAATAGTGATACAACTATAGGTTTAGGCTCAAGTGGTGCAGGTAATATAGCTCCTTTTTTAGCATTAAATAATACTTTGGCGCCTATTGTTTCAGTTTGCTCTGTTTACTATAGCTGTATTGACACTGCTTTTACATTTACTGTAGCACCTCTTCCAAGGCCAAGTTTTTCTGAAGTTACTTACTGCCATGAAATAGTGTTTACCGGAGGGGCAGAAACTTCTACAAGTACAGGAAACGTAACCAAATGGGAGTGGGATTTTAATAATGATGGAAATATTGATACTATTGGCCCTAACCCGGAGTTTAGAAACTTCCCGAGAGATGGAAGTTCCTTTACGATGAAATTAACCATTACTTCAGAAAATGGGTGTACAAAGGATACGGTCGTCAACGTCACGCCATCGCCACCACCAACCCCTAATATTATTCGGACAAACATCTTTACACCTAATGGAGACGGAAAAAATGATTTGTTTCACTTTGGAACACAGGATTTAACCTCTATTGATGTACAAATTTATGATAGATGGGGGAAAAAAGTGTATTCATGGACTGATGTAAGCGGCTCTTGGGATGGTAAAACATTAGCAGGCAAAAAAGCTGCTGAGGGAACATATTACTACTACTTTACAGCAGAAGGAACCGACTGTGAAACTTATACGCATCAAGGGTTCTTTACCTTAAGTAGATAAAAACAATTATTTCTTTTTCAAAGCCATTCAGATTTGAATGGCTTTTTTTATAACATTTTTTATTGTTTTTCGTTAGATTGGCATAAGGTTTGTTTTATAACAAACAACCCTTAAAATCGCTAAATATGAAAAGGTTAATTTTATTTACATTAAGTGTCTGTTTTGTTGGACTAAGTGCTTTTAACCCTCAAACAAAAGCGAAAGAGCCTGTTAAAGATGATAATGGCTATCGTAAAATTTCCCATAAAGCATTTCAGCCGGGAGAAAAACTAAAGTATCGCTTGCATTACGGCATTATTGATGCAGGAGAAGCTGTTCTTGAGGTAAAAGAATACCCGACAACCATAGCAGGAAGAAAAGTTTATCACATGGTGGGTAACGGCTATAGTAAAGGAACTTTTGATTGGTTTTTTAAAGTAAGAGACCGATACGAAACCTATATGGATGCTGATGGGGTTTTTCCATGGTTATTTGTAAGAAGAGTTGATGAAGGTGGTTATAAGATTAACCAAGACTATAAATTCTATCAAAACAAGAATAAAGTAGATAATGGAGAAGGTCAGACATTTGACACTCCTGAAGGAATTCAAGATATGCTAAGTGCTTTTTATTATGCTAGAACTATTGATTTTAGTAAAGCCAAAAAAGGAGACGTATATACTGTGACTACTTTTGTTGATGACGAAATATTTCCGCTACAAATTAAATATGCCGGAACAGCAGTATTAAAAATGGACGGAGTAAAATATAATACTCTTAAATTTCATCCTGTAGTACAAAAAGGTCGTATTTTCAAAAATGAAGAAGATTTAACGGTATATATCTCTAATGATGGAAATAAAATTCCATTAATGGCACAAGCAAAAATACTTGTAGGCTCAATAAAAATGGAGCTTATAGAAAGTGATGGCTTAGCTAATCCACTTAACATTGTTGAATAATGATTTTTATCAGATTCTATGTACCTCTTTTTTAATTAATTTTAAAGCCCTTAACTAAATAGGGCTTTTTTAATGGGAGATTTTAAACCTGAAGTACTTGAACGACTAAAACTGTTAGAAGAAAAGTATGCCGCCATGGGGCAAGACTTGACTTCCTATTTAGACGGTTTGCTATATGCTGATTATCTAACCTATTGGGATTACATTCAAACCGATACGTTACTTAGTTTACAAAAACCTAAAACAAGCTTTCCTGATGAAAAAATTTTCATCATGTACCATCAAATAACTGAGCTATATTTCAAACTTAGTTTACATGAATTGGAGCAAATTGCTAGTCAAGAAAATTTAACCGGAAAGTTTTTTTATGAAAGAGTTAGAAGAGTTGTAAGGTATTTTGAAGCACTGACACTTTCTTTTGATATTATGTCGGAAGGAATGGAACAAGAACAATTTTTAAAATATAGAATGGCTCTACTGCCTGCTAGTGGATTTCAATCTGCACAATATAGGCTAGTTGAGTTTTCTTGTACAGACCTAATTAATTTGGTAGATAAAGAGCATAGAAGTAAATTTAACGGCTCCTCTACGATAGAAGAAATGTACGAATATGTTTATTGGAAAAATGGAGCAACAGAATTGGCCACCGGAAAAAAAACACTTACTCTTAGACAATTTGAAGAAAAATATGCAGCTCAGTTTATTAAGCATGCTAGTGAATACAGAAACAAAAATTTAAAAGAACTGTATAAGAATTTGAGTGAGGAAGAAAAATCTAAACATGACATAAAAGACATGTTGAAAAAGCTTGATTTACAAGTAAATGTTCTTTGGCCTTTGGCACACTATAAAACAGCGGCAAGGTATCTTCATAGAAATCCTGATGATATTGCAGCAACTGGAGGAACCAACTGGCAAAAATATTTACCGCCAAGATTTCAAAAGCGAATTTTCTTCCCTGATTTATGGACAGAGCAAGAAAAAGAAGAATGGGGAAAAAGTTGGGTATACGAAAATATCTTTTCAAAAAAACTATAATGAAAAAGTTTTTAGGAATAATATTAATTGGTTTTATTGTTAACTCGTGTAGTTTTATTGATAGCAATGAAGTTGTAGATGAAGTAATTGACAAAGTAGAAGAAAAATATATTCCTAAACTACATTATGGAATAAACATTGATTCCTTGAACGTTTTCAAGGGGAAAATCAAAAACAATGAGTTTTTGTCTAATTTACTTCTTCCTTATGGAGTGTCTTACCAACAAATACACCAGCTAAAGGAGAAGTCAAAAGACATATTTGATTTAAGAAAAATTGCTGCCGGAAAAAACTACTCTATCATTTTTAAAGAAGATTCCGGTAAAAGCTTGGCAACACACTTTGTATATGAAGCCAATCAAATTGAGTATGTTGTATTTCAATTTATAGATAGCTTAAAAGTTTATAAAGCCAAGAAAAAAACTTCCCTAAAAGAAAAGCAAACATCAGGAATTATTCATTCTTCTTTGTATGAGTCTATTCAAAAGTCGGGCTCAGACCCATTGTTGGCTCTTGAAATGGCAAACATCTATGCCTGGAGTATTGATTTTTACCGCATTCAAAAAAATGACAGTTTTACTGTTATTTACGATGAACTTCTAGTTGAGGATAAGCCTGTTAAAATTGATAAAATAAAAGCCGTTATTTTTCATCATAATGGAAGAGAGTTTCAAGCGTATAGATATACTGAGAATAATGTTACAGAATACTTTGATGAAACAGGCAAAAACTTAAGAAAGGCCTTTTTACAATCTCCGCTCAAATTTGGTGTGTTAACTTCTGGTTATACCTTAAAACGTTTTCATCCTGTACAAAAAGTCAATAAGCCACATTACGGAACCGATTATGCTGCGCCAACAGGAACTCCAATTTTAGCTACAGGTGATGGAAAAGTAATAGAGTCTGCTTTTAAAAAATACAATGGAAATTATGTAAAGATTAAGCATAATGGTGTTTATACTACTCAATATTTACACATGAGTAAAAGAGCCGTTAAAACAGGTGACTTTGTTAAACAAGGAGAAGTAATTGGATATGTGGGAAGTACCGGGCTTGCTACTGGACCTCATGTATGCTACCGATTTTGGAAAAATAATGCTCAGGTTGACCATAGAAAAGAAGAAGTTCCTTCGGCTGAACCGGTAAAAGATATTACCACTTTCCAAAAAACTATTACTCCTTACCAAAATAAACTTAAGCCTACTTTACCTCTTTAGAAATCTTATTTCCTTAATTTTGTAGGCAAATGGTAAAAATTGCCAATATAGAGTTGGGAGAATTCCCTTTGCTGCTTGCGCCAATGGAAGATGTTAGTGATCCCCCCTTCCGTAAGTTATGTAAGGAAAACGGAGCAGACTTGATGTACACCGAGTTTATCTCCTCTGAAGGTTTAATTAGAGATGCTGCAAAAAGCAGAATGAAGCTTGATATTTTTGAATACGAAAGACCTATTGGTATTCAAATTTTTGGAAGTGACATTGATTCTATGAAGCAAGCTACTGAAATTACCACTGAGGCAAATCCTGATATTGTTGATATAAACTATGGCTGTCCGGTAAAAAAAGTTGCTTGTAAAGGTGCCGGTGCTGGAATTTTACAAGACATTCCAAAAATGGTTTCGCTAACTGCCGAAATTGTTAAATCAACACATCTTCCGGTTACTGTTAAAACAAGATTGGGCTGGGATGAAAACACAAAATATATTGTAGAAGTTGCTGAAAGGCTCCAAGATGTTGGAATAAAAGCGATTTCTATTCATGGAAGAACCAGAAAACAAATGTATAAAGGCGAAGCAGATTGGACACTGATAGGTGAAGTAAAAAATAACCCAAGAATGCACATTCCCGTTTTTGGAAATGGCGATGTGGATACGCCCGAAAAAGCGTTAGAGATGAAAAACAAATTTGGAGTTGATGGTGTTATGATTGGAAGAGCAAGCATTGGCTATCCATGGATATTTAATGAAATAAAACATTTTTTAAATACCGGTTTGCATTTGCCAAAGCCCACATTAGCAGATAGAGTTAAAGCAGCAAAGCGACATTTACAAATGAGTGTGGAGTGGAAAGGAGAGCATACAGGAATAGTGGAAATGAGAAGACATTACGGGCAATATTTTAGAGGCATCCCAAACTTTAAAGACTACAGAATTATCTTGGTTACTTCAGAAAATTTAGAAGAACTTTTTCAATGCTTAGATAAAATTGAAAATGTTTTTGAAGAAGTTGTTTTTTAAGCCCACACCATACTTCCTTCACTGCAATTGGCACAAATATCTATTTGCTTTCTTGAGGTAACCACTGCTTTCCTAAAGTTGTTATAGGCTTCACTTTGCCAGATTTCTTTAAAGCTTTGGTTTTGTAAACTCCCTAAAGTGTGAGTAGCATCTTTATCAAAACAGCAAGGAACTATATTTCCGTCCCAGGTAATAACACAAGAACTCCACATTTTCCAACAATGATTTTCCAGTGGGTTTTTTATCGTATATTTTCCATTCGTTTGTTTTTTGTAGCGAGCATATTTTTCATTTTCAGGAATTAGCTCATTTCCGTTTTCATAATCATACACCTGAGCTGTTTTAAACCTTACCTCATCCACACCCAACTCTTTTGCTAAACTTTTAACCTCCTCTATTTGATGCTCGTTTGGCTTTACCACTAAATACTGAAAAATTATGTGTGGAGTCTTACTTTTTAATTGCTTTTTCCACCTAACTACATTTTTTGTTCCCGCTAATACTTTATCCAACTTGCCGTTTATTCGATATTGCTCATACACTTCTTGTGTGGTTCCGTCAATAGAAACAATCAGTCTGCTTAAGCCACTTTCTACTGTTTTTTTGGCGTTTTCATCATCTAAAAAATGAGCATTAGTAGAAGTTGCCGTATATATTTTTTGTTCTTCCGCATATTTTACCATTTCCAAAAACTGAGGATTGATATATGGCTCTCCCTGAAAATAAAGTGTGAGATAACCCGCTTTATTTTTAACTTGGTTAATAATGGTTTTATAAAATTCTAAATTGGCATTGCCGGTTTTTCTTGTAAATTGCTTTAATCCGCTAGGACATTCAGGGCAACCTAAATTACAAGCAGTAGTTGGCTCAATAGCAATGCTTAAAGGCATCCCTGCATGAAAGTTTTTTTTAGTCATTTTAGAAATAAAATAACTCCATACCACAATTGTGCTATTTAAAACCCTAGAAAAACTAAGTGATTTTAACAATTTAAGCCTATCGTAAATATATATTACCACCGATACAAAGTTAGCTATTTAGATTTGGGTTTTTGTTTTAGCTTTGGAGGATAATGGAATTTAAAAAAGTTAGCTGGTTTTTTCTTCTCTCTTTTTGCGCCTTAACCTCAAGTGCTCAATACTCTGTATCAGGAACAGTTGCTGATGAAAAAAATGGAGAGTTTATGCCATTTGTAACCATTACTTATAACGGACTTCAACAAGGAACCAATACTGATATTGACGGAAAGTTTACCATTAACTCAAGCATCCCGATTACTAAAATTTCTCTTTCTTTTATTGGCTATAAACCAAAAGAAATTAGTTCCGATGAAATAGACTTTTCAAAACCAATTACCGTTAAACTAACTCCTGTTTCATATTCTTTAGGTGAGTTTGTGGTAAAACCGGGAGAAAATCCGGCACATCGAATAATTAAAAAAGCTTCTGAAAACAGAAAGACAAATAATCCCGAATCCATTTCTTTTAAGTATGAAACCTACAACAAGTTTATTTTCACAGCAGCTATTGACAGTTTTATACTAAACAATCCCGACACAATTAACTCTTTAGATACAACCGACCAAAAAACCATTGAGTTTTTTAATAAGCAACATCTTTTTATGATGGAATCGGTCACCGAGCGTAAGTTTATTCCTCCGGATAATAGCTATGAAAAAGTGTTGGCGTCAAGAGTTTCTGGTTTTAAAAACCCATCATTTACAGCCTTAGCCACACAGTTCCAGTCATTTTCATTTTATAATGACCCGATGATTATTAATTATACTACTTATCTTAATCCCATCGGAAATAGAAGTACTGAAAAATACTTGTTTTTAATTCAAGATACGCTTTATCAAAACGAAACCGATAGCATTTTTGTCATTTCCTTTCGCCCGCTAAAAGACAAAAACTTTAAAGGCCTTCAGGGAGTTTTGTTTATTAACACAAACGGATATGCCATTCAAAATGTAATAGCTGAAGCTTGTGAAAAATCTGAACTTTCCAATATAAAAATCACTCAAAAATACGAGCAAATAAATAATCAGTGGTTTCCTACTCAGTTGAATACATTACTCTCTTTTCCTAATACTATGGTCAACAACCACAGCTTAGTTGGTATTGGTCGATCATATATTAAAAACATAGAAATAAATCCTGAACTCAAAAAGCGGGAATTTGGAAGCGTTGCCGTTGACTTAAATAAAGAAGCTTACAAACAAGAAGAAGGGTTTTGGAACGAACATAGAATAGACACTCTTTCCGAAAAAGAAAAAACCACTTACCAGGTAATTGATAGTATAAGCGAAGCGGAAAATTTAGAGTTAAAATTAAAGTTTTTTGAAGCGGCTACAAACGGTTATTTACCTATTGGTCCGGTTAATTTAGATTTAAATAGGTTGTTAGATGCAAATGCTTATGAAGGTTTCCGGCTTGGTATGGGTGTTACTACTAATTTTAAAATATCTGAAAAATGGCGTCTTTCCGGTTATGGTGCCTACGGGTTTAAAGATAAAGCTTTTAAATACGGTGGTGATTTTGAATGGAAAATAAATAGAAGAAAAGGAATTGGTTTTAAAACATGGTACCAAGTTGATGTAAAAGAAACCGGAAGCATTACTTTTTTCGAAAAGAAAAGATGGCTTTCAACAGAAACTACTAGAAACTTCTTGATTAACCGAATGGATAGTGTTCAGGAAATTGGCGGCTTCTTTTACTTTAGAGCATTAAGCCATTTTACATTTCATCTTTTTGGATTACAAAGTGAGTATAATGCCACTAACGATTATCAGTTTGCAAAAAAATTATCTCCAGAAATAACTTCATTAAGAAATAACTTTACATTTTTAGAAGGTGGTATACAAGTAAGGTTTGCCTACAAAGAAAAGTATTTATTAACCCAAGATGGCTCTGTTTCGCTAGGCACTAAATATCCTATTATTTATTTCAAATATTCACAAAACATTCCTTATGAAATAGGTAATGACTTTGAGTTTCAAAAAATAGACTTAAAGCTTGATAAAACTTTCTACATCAAAAATCTTGGAAAAAGCAGCTTTAGACTGGCAGCCGGAAAAGTCATAGGAGACGTTCCTTTACAAAAACTTGTGGCCCATCCTGCGGCTTTTCAAAATGGTTTCATCACTTCAGAGTATTCATTCGAAACCATGCGCTTACAGGAGTTTTATTCTGATGAATATTTCCATGGCTTTTTCAGACATAGCTTTGGTTCCTTATTATTAAAAACAAAAGATTTTGAGCCGGAGGTGGTGGTGGTATATTCTACAGCATGGGGTAAGATGATAAACATACAAAATCACCGTAATTATTCTTTTAATACATTAGAAAAAGGTTTTCATGAAACAGGCGTTGAATTGCATCATCTATTTACGCTTGGTTTTAGCTCCTTTGGAATAGCTTCATACTACCGTTTCGGACCGTATCAATTACAAAATGCAAAAGATAATTTCACATATAAGTTTTCTTTTAGAATAAAATTTGACTAATCTATCGTTTCAAAAAATTCATTTAGATTTCAAATTTTTACATCACTTAAGCCATTTGTTTTCAATA
Organism: Bacteroidia bacterium; assembly: GCA_030426475.1. GTDB lineage: Bacteria > Bacteroidota > Bacteroidia > Flavobacteriales_E > Vicingaceae > CALALS01. Next base: position 114,901 of record JAUHYR010000001.1, on the reverse strand, counting down.
ATTTATAAATTAAATTTTGATTTAGAAAATCAATAATAAAACAAATCATCTTCTCCTTCGCACCATTTAATAGTTACTTTAGTGCTCGTCTTAATTGCTTATATAGATTGATTTTCAACTGATTAAACTAAAAAAATGAAAAAAACTTTACTTTCTTTATTTGCATTTGCCTTAATTCTTTCTGCAAATGCACAAAGACCAACCATCCAAAATTCATCTTCTAGTAATATTCCTGAAGCACCTGCAGTAAGAAATTGTGGTGCTGTTGAATATGAAAAAATGATGAAAGAAAAGTTTCCGCAAATGGAAACCGTAGAAGATTTCGAAAAATGGTTAGCTCCTAAAGTAAAAGAATACGAGCAGATGATAGCTGGCAGCAATGCCAAAAAGGTAGTATATACCATTCCGGTTATTGTTCATGTTATTCATAATTCAAATGAAAATGTGGGAAGTGGTCGTAATATTTCTCAAGCCCAAGTTTACTCTCAGTTTGATGTTTTAAATGAAGATTTTAGAAGAACAAATACAGATGCCTCACAAACACCTTCAACCTTTGTAAGTGTTGCCGCAGATTGTGAAATAAACTTTTGTAAAGCACTAAGAGACCCTAATGGCACTCCTCTTGTCGAACCGGGTATTCACAGGGTTTCTGCAACATCTATCTCTGGATTAAGCAATACTACCAGTGGTTATTCAATGAACACATGTGACAATACTATAAAACCTGCTACCTCATGGGACCCAACCAAATACATGAATATTTGGGTTTGTCAGCTTTCAGGAGGACTGTTGGGTTATGCACAATTCCCAAATAGTTCCGGGTTAAGTGGTATAAACAATAATAATGGAGCTGCAAATACTGACGGAGTAGTAATTGGCTACAATTATTTTGGAAGAGTAGGAACTCTTTCAGCACCATTTAATAAAGGAAGAACAGCTACACACGAAATCGGACATTGGCTAGGCTTACGTCACATCAATGGCGATTCAAACTGTGGAACTGATTATTGTAACGACACACCTACTCAACAATATTTATCAAGTGGTTGTCCTACACACCCAAGAACAACTTGTAGCTCCGCAGACCAGTTTATGAATTATATGGACTATACTAATGATGCATGCATGAACATGTTTTCATTAAACCAAAAAGCAAGAATGGTTACTGTTATGCAAAATTCTCCTAGAAGAAGTACCCTAAATGCTTCTACCGTTTGTAATCCGGCTAACCTAGACGCAGAGTTTTCTGCTAACGTAACTACCATCAATGCCGGTCAAAGCGTAACTTTCACTGACCAATCTACAGGACCTAACCCTATTACAACTTGGAGCTGGAATTTTTCTACAGGAGGAACTCCTTCAACTGCCAATACTCAAGGGCCTCATGTAGTTACTTATAATACTCCCGGAACTTATACAGTTTCATTAACTGTTGGTGACGGAACTTCAACTAACACTGAAACAAAAACCTCTTACATACTAGTAAATCCAGTGGGAACAGTAACTTGTGATTCGGTAGGAAACTGGCTTTTAAATCCTGACGGTGGAAACTCTCAAACAGGAGTTTATACTTGGGGAGCAGGAAATGGCTATGTAATGGGAAGAAACGCTTATGATGATAACGGCTGGGCAGATAAAGTAACCTTTTCACAATCCGGAAAAGAGTTAAAAGAAGTTATTTATTTCTTCGGTGCGGCTAAAGGAACAGGAAACATAAGATTAAAGGTTTGGGGACAAGCAACAGGCGGAGAACCAAACAACTCAAATGTAATGGCTTCATCAACAATTGGAATTTCTACCATAACTCCGGCACAAGGTAAAGTATGGACTCTTTCTCCAAGGCCTGCGCTAAATGGAAATTTCTTTGTGGGCTTTGACCATCCAACTACGGGAGGAACAGGAGATACGGTAGCTCTTTTCTCCACACCAAAAACAACTGCAACCATGTGGGCTTACGAATCTACGCCTGCCTGGACGGCATTATCTACTTATAGCGTAAACCACTCTGCGGCAATTATTCCAATTGCGTGTAATATTATAACGGGTGAAGAAGAAGCTTTAGTTGAGGTTCCTGAAATAAAAGTATTTCCTAACCCGAGTAACGGAGAAGTAAAAATATTGATGCCTAAAAGCAATATGTCAGAAATATATGTACTAAACATGTTAGGAGAAATAGTATATAATTATTCAGGCTTTCAGAAGAACTATCTCACTATTGACTTAAAAGATAGACCAAATGGCGTCTATTTTGTAAAAGTTAAAATTGGCGAACAAGTCTCAACTCAAAAAATAGTACTTACTAAATAAGTATTGTTTTTTAATCATAATAGGTTTAAAAGGCGACTGGAAATGGTCGTCTTTTTTTATACCTTTGTTTTGTGAAAAAGAAACTAACTACAATCATTAACGATAAAAAACAAGAGATTGTTTTTGAAGAAAAGTCTTCCGGAAAAATGGAAGGAAAATCTTTTGATTTAGATATTAACACTATTGACGAAGAACTATTTCATGTTCTGTCTAACCACCAGTCTTACAATGTAGAAATTATTGAGGCGGACTATGTTTCTAAAACTTTAATTATTAAAGTAAATAGCAACCGATATAATGTTAAGGTTCAGGATGAGTTAGACGAACTATTGGCCACCATGGGAATAGACGCCATGGCAGACAACAAAATATCAGATATTAAAGCTCCTATGCCGGGCTTGGTATTGGAAGTTGTAGCTCATAAAGATGCTGATGTAAAAAAAGGAGATTCTATTTTAATTTTGGAAGCCATGAAAATGGAAAATGTTTTAAAATCTCCTATTGATGGAAAAATTAAAAACATTAAAGTCGAAAAAGGTCAAGCGGTAGAAAAGAATCAATTATTAATTGAATATCACTAACACAATTTGTGTTTTTAAAACTATAAGCATTATGAAAAATTTATTCCTTACAGCAATTAGCATCTCATTTTTAACTATCATCACTTCTTGTGGTGGTGGAAACGAAACGAATACTGAAAACGAAGTAAAAGATACTGTGGCTACAGAGCCCGTTTGTAAATATTCTTACAATCACTCCACTACAGGAGTTTACTGGACAGCTTTTAAGTTTACTGAAAAAACAGGCGTAAAAGGTAAGTTTGACTCTATTGAAGTTTCTGGATATAGTGATAATGTGGAAACAGTAACCGATTTAGTTCATAACACTTCATTTACTATTTATACTTCTTCCGTAAACTCTGACAATCCGGAAAGAGACCAAAAAATTGCAGAAAGTTTCTTTGGAAAAATGATGAACACATCTACCATTACCGGAACCGTAATGGGAATTATGGACAACACGGCTACTATTAAGTTAAAATTAAATGATGTAGAAAAAGAGGTGACAGGAAATGTAAGCATGGAAGGTGAAGTTCTAAAGATTAACGTTGCACTAAACATGAATGACTTTAACGGACAAGATGCTATTGCTTCTTTAAACAAAGTTTGTAACGATTTACATAAGGGAACTGACGGCAAAAGCGTTTTATGGCCGGATGTTGAGGTAATAATAGAAACTACACTTAACAAAACTTGCGAATAATACTTTGAAATTATTTAATCCATACAAAGCCATTCCATTCATTCTTGGAGTGGCTTTTTTAGTTCATTCGTGTAGCGAACCTAAAGAAGAAAAAGAAACTTCTGAAACTAATACCGTTAAAGCAACCGATACCACTTTCATTATTTCGGCCGACACACTGGTAGAGTCTGTACAAAAATTAGATTTTGAAATTACACCCGTTGAACTGCCTCCAAACATCAGGCTTGACTTAATATCTTCATCAAACCCCAAAAAGCTCAATTTTCCTATTCAAAAATTTTCTTTTAAAAGAAGCTTAGGCGACCAAATCGTTGGAGCAATAAACAATAATGATAATCCCATTTTTGCTCAAGCAAACTACATTGATGTTTTTACCACCAAAACAGACAACATCATTGCCTTTTTTGACTGGACGGAAGGAAAAGGAAGCAACAGAAACACACACTTACTGATGCCCGTTAGTAATGAGTGGACAAAAGGAACGCCATTACTTTATTACATTTCACCGCTAGATACTGTAGCTGAAAAAAACATTGTGTTAGACTTTTTCGCTTACGATGTTGATTTTTCTACCATGAAGATTAAAGCCACTATTGACGAAACACAAACTTTTTACATTACCGAAAACAAACCACATCTAATCTCTGAATTACCAAAAGGCAAGCACAGTTTAAGGCTACAACTGGTTAACTCAAAAAATGAAGTCGTTTTTTCTCCTTTTAACGATACTGGCTACAGAGAGTTTTTAGTGCAATAATTTATTCTCATTAGTTGCTATTTCAAACTCTAAACATTTTTAACTTTGCCCTCCTATGGCAACAAATGAAGATTCATTAAAAAACATTATCAGTCATGCTAAAGAGTATGGCTTTGTTTTTCCAAGCAGCGATATTTATGATGGTTTAAGTGCAACTTACGACTACGGACAACTGGGCGCACAACTCAAAAACAACATCAAAGAATACTGGTGGAAGTCAATGGTGCAAATGCACGAAAATATTGTAGGTATTGATGCCGCCATATTTATGCATCCTACCGTATGGAAAGCCTCTGGCCATGTGGACGCTTTTAATGACCCTTTAATTGACAATAAAGACAGTAAAAAAAGATATCGTGCTGATGTTTTAGTGGAAGAACACATTGCAAAATACGAAGCTAAAATTCAGAAAGAAGTTGAGAAAGGACAAAAACGATTTGGAGACGCTTTTGATACCGAGCAGTTTTTAAAAACCAATCCAAACGTATTACGAAATCAAGAAAAGATTGATGAGATAAATACAAAATTAGAAGCTGCACTTAACGATAGCAACTTAGATGCACTAAGGCAATTAATCATTGATTTGGAAATTGCTTGCCCGATTAGCGGCTCCAAAAACTGGACGGAAGTTCGTCAGTTTAACTTAATGTTTTCAACTGAGCTAGGCTCTGTAGCAGGAGATGCCGCTAAAATTTATTTACGTCCCGAAACGGCTCAAGGAATTTTTGTAAACTTTTTAAATGTGCAGAAAACCGGAAGGATGAAAATTCCGTTTGGAATTGCACAAATCGGAAAAGCTTTTCGTAACGAAATTGTAGCTCGCCAGTTTATTTTTAGAATGCGTGAGTTTGAGCAAATGGAAATGCAGTTTTTTGTAAAACCCGGAGAAGAATTACAGTGGTACAAATACTGGCAAGAAGCTCGTTTAAAATGGCATAACGCACTTGGTTTTGGCGAAAACAAATACAGACTGCACGACCATTTAAAGCTAGCACACTACGCCAATGCCGCCAGCGACATTGAGTTTGACTTTCCGATGGGCTTTAAAGAATTAGAAGGAATACATTCCCGAACAGACTTTGACCTGAAGCAACATGAAGAGTTTTCAGGGAAAAAATTACGCTATTTCGACCCTGAAGCAAACGAAAATTATATTCCGTATGTAGTAGAAACATCTATTGGTTTAGACCGAATGTTTTTGGCTACGCTTTGCGCTTCTTACCAAAATGAAAAATTAGAAGACGGTTCTGAAAGAGTGGTATTAAAAATTCCAATGGCGTTAGCACCTGTTAAAGTGGCTATACTTCCGTTAGTGAAAAAAGACGGCTTACCCGAAAAAGCAATGGAAATTTTTAACCAATTACGACCATTTGTACAAACCAATTATGATGAAAAAGACTCTATTGGTAAGCGATACAGAAGAAATGATGCCATTGGAACTCCTTTTGCCATTACCGTTGATCACCAAACATTAGAAGACAACACCATTACCTTACGCCACAGAGACAGCATGGAGCAAGAGCGAATTAGCATCAAAGAAGCCATAGAAAAAGTAATACAAAAAACCGATATTAGGAGTTTGTTAAGTTGTTAAACATTTTATCAAAATTTACGATCTTCATATACATTATTTTTTTGCTTATGTGTTGTACTAATAAGCAGCCTAATCAAGTTGATTTTTACACAGACAATGACAAAATTCTAGAATTAGCTATTGACTCTCTTGACATTAAGGAAATGAATTTAGAATTTATGCCTCAAAATAGAAATCTCCTAAAAGTAGATACATTTAAAAACAATACCTTTATTGAGTTCAATGGATTATGTAAAATTGGGGCCCAACAATTACCTAGTTTAAAAATAGACCTAATACAAACTAAAAAGAAGTTAGATTCTGTTCCTTATGTGTATGATTGGCAGCCATTAAATTACGAAAGTCAAACAATCTCATATGAAGATATTCCAGCTTTATTAAAAGACTCAATCTCTATAATTGATTGGAGCAGTTATTCTGGTTCTTCTAGAAACAACGGTATTCTGGTTTATTCAAACCCTTTTTATCTTGAGAGCAATAAAGCCTTTTTAGGTATAGAAGTGTTCAGGCCAGAGCGCTATACTATATTTTTATTTTTCTTCGTTAAACAAAAAGAAGAATGGAAAATTCAAAAAATAGATTGTGTAAATTTTGAATTATTAGAAACGGTAATTGACAAAAAGGAAAAAGTAATTTATCCAAATGCCATTGTTGTTATAGGCAGTTGCTGGTGATAACAGTATTTCCTTTTAGCTCAAATTCCTCCAACTAAAATTTTATCTTTAAGCCAACATCTTATAACTTTACAAACTTTCAACTTTATCACTAAATTATGTACGGAAAAATTAAAGAATACCTCAGCAAAGAATTAAGCGACATTAAAGAAGCCGGTTTATACAAATCCGAAAGAATTATTGTAAACCCTCAAGGTGCAGATATTAAAGTTAGCACCGGAGATAATGTAATTAACTTTTGTGCCAACAACTATCTTGGGCTTTCTTCTCATCCTGAAGTTATTCAGGCGGCAAAAGATGCACTGGACACACATGGTTTTGGAATGTCATCGGTTCGTTTTATTTGTGGTACACAAGACATCCACAAAGAGCTGGAAGCTAAAATTGCCAAGTTTTACGGAACAGAAGATACTATTTTATACGCTGCTGCTTTTGATGCCAACGGTGGAGTTTTCGAACCATTATTTGGAGAAGAAGACGCCATAATTTCGGATGAACTTAATCACGCTTCCATCATTGATGGTGTTAGATTATGTAAAGCGCAACGCTATCGATACAAGCACAGCAATATGGAAGACCTGGAAGAGCAATTAAAAAAAGCACAGGCACAACGCCACAGAATTATTGTAACAGACGGTGTATTTTCAATGGACGGAGACATCGCCAAGCTGGATAAAATTTGTGATTTAGCTGATAAATATGATGCATTGGTAATGATAGATGAATGTCATGCTGCCGGATTTATTGGAAAAACAGGCAGAGGAACAGCAGAATACTGCAACGTAATGGGAAGAGTAGATATTATTACCGGAACTTTAGGTAAAGCGCTAGGTGGTGCAATGGGTGGATACACTACCGCTAAAAAAGAAATTATTGAAATGCTTCGTCAACGCTCCAGACCTTATTTATTTTCAAACTCTTTAGCTCCTTCTATTGTTGGTGCTGCAATTAGAGTGTTCGATATTTTAAGCTCTACCACAGAGTTAAGAGATAAGCTTGAAAAAAACACCGTTTACTTCAAGCAAAAAATAAAAGAAGCCGGATTTGACATCAAAGAAGGAGATTCTCCTATCGTGCCTATTATGTTGTATGATGCTAAACTTTCTCAAGATTTTGCGAACGAATTATTGAAAGAAGGTATTTATGTTATCGGATTTTTCTATCCGGTGGTAGCAAAAGGTCAGGCAAGAATAAGAGTTCAGATTTCTGCTGCTCACGATCAGCATCACTTAGATAAAGCTATAGAAGCATTTACCAAAGTGGGCAAACAGCTTGGTGTAATTAAGTAACAGATTTTCACTACTTTTACATAAACTCTACTGCTTATGAAAAAGTACTTTTTGTTTTTGTTTTTATTTTCTCTTTGCTCATTAGTTGCGTTTTCGCAAACTAATATTTTAAGTACCAACATTACTGCCGAGCAGATTATGCTGGGAAATTATTCTCCCACTAATTACAAAGCAACAAACGTTATCATACACCCTGATAGTATTGTTAGTGGTGTTTACAATAACCTCAACCAAGATTCCGTAAGAAGTTATTTAGAAAGAATCGTTTCTTTTCAAAACAGAAATACGGGCTCTGACACACTTTCTTCAGTGAAAGGAATTGGTGCTGCCAGAAGATGGGCATTCAAAAAGTTTCAAGAGTTTAGTGCCGCTTCCGAAAACAGATTAGTTACTTCTTACCTACAATTCGACAGATTGATTTGTAACATCAATCAGCACCGAAATATTTTTACTGTTTTACCCGGAATGGACTCCACCGACAATTCAATTATCATTATTGAAGCACACTTAGACAGCAGATGTCAAGGGTCTTGCGATACCGCCTGTTTGGCTGAAGGTGCTGAAGACAATGCTTCGGGTTCTGCTTTAGTATTGGAGTTGGCAAGAGTAATGAGCAAATATTCTTACGACCATACCATTGTGTTTATGCTCACCATTGGTGAAGAGCAAGGTTTGTATGGTGCCGATGCTTTTTCTGATTATGTGCAACAAAAAGGAATAAATGTAAAAGCTGTTTTTAATAATGATGTGATTGGCGGTATCATTTGCGGACAAACTTCTTCTGCCCCATCTTGCCCGGGATTAAATCATATCGACAGCACACAAGTAAGGTTGTTTAGTTCAGGTAGTTTTAACTCAAAAAATAAAAGTTTATGCAGATTTATTAAACTAGAATACCAAGAAGAATTATTGCCTTTAGTTCAGGTTCCTATGTTACTTACGTTAATGTCTGCTGAAGACAGGACCGGCAGAGGTGGCGACCATATTCCATTTCGACAAAAAGGATATACAGCCATGCGCTTTTGCTCTGCCAACGAGCATGGCGATGCTTCAAACGGACCGGGCTATACCGACAGACAACATACCGATGATGACATTTTAGGTGTTGATACCAATAATGATAATATTATTGATTCACTTTTTGTAAACATCAAATACTTGTTACGCAATGCAGCCATTAATGCTACCGCTTCTGCTATGGCAGCTATTGGCCCGGAAACACCCACTTTTTCAGGTGTAAAATACAACAAGGGAATTATTGTAACTATTAACGACCCATTAAATTATATGAATTATAGAGTAGGCGTAAGAACTACCATGATTGATTTTGATACCGTTTATACTTTTACTAATACACAAGTAGATACCATATATCCTCCTAATGGCGGAACAGTTTTTATCACAGTTGCATCGGTAGATTCTAATGGAGTGGAAAGTTTATTTTCTGATGAAACAAATTTTGCAGCAGTTGGTGAAGTAGAATTGGTTAACGAAGGAAAAAAGCCAATAGAATTGCTTCAAAATAGGCCTAACCCGTTTGATGAAGCTACCTACATTTCTGTAAAAGTAGATGAGCATAACTACAGGTACAATTCAGCCTTTATTGAAATTAGAGACATTCAGGGAAAACTAGTTGAGAAAATTGACATTCCATTAAATTATGGAGTTAATGAAGTATTATATACTCATGGTTATAATCAAATTGGTTCTTACCTTTATTCACTTGTAATTGATGGAAAACCTGTTTCAAGTAAATGGATGGTTTTTGCTAATTAATAGACTTATTGACGAATAAACTTTACCTTTGCATATGCTTGAAGGAAGACAACTTATTCTAGCCACCAATCAATTTGCCAAAGAAGACAGAAAGAAAAGTTGGTTTTACTTAATCAGTACTTTGCTTGTCTTGGGAATTGGTTATGCGGGAGTAGTTTTTATTCCCTATTTTATTGTTCGTTTGCTTTTTGCAATTCTCATTGGTTTAACCATTGTTAGACTATTCATAATTTACCATGATTATTTGCATCATTCCATTTTACAAAACTCTCTTTTGGCAAAAATTATTTTTACCATTTACGGTTGGTACATTCTAGCTCCCGTAAGCATTTGGAAACGTTCGCATGATTATCACCATGCACATAACTCTAAACTTTATACGTCAAGTATAGGTTCTTTTCCTGTGGTGACTAAAGACAAGTTTTTTTCATCGCCTAAGTCAGAGCGCTTTATGTATATGTTTATCCGTCATCCTTTCACCATTGCACTGGGTTACATTTTTGCATTTATTATAGGAATGTGTCTTCGCTCTGCCACCTCTAGTTTATCAAAACATTGGGATTCCATTGTTGCTCTTGTATTTCATTTTAGTATTGGCACACTAATATTTTATTTTGGCGGTTGGCAAATCGGATTATGTGCCTTTTTAATTCCAGCTTTACTTTCAAGTGCAATGGGCTCTTATTTGTTTTATGCACAGCATAATTTTCCTGATGTAGTTTATGAAGAAAAGGAAGGTTGGACTTATATTGGTGCGGCTTTAAATTCATCCAGTTACATGGATTTAAACCCTGTCATGCATTGGTTTACAGGAAACATAGGCTACCACCATATTCATCACACCAACCCAAGAATTCCTTTTTACAGATTACCTGAGGTATATCAAAACGTTAAAGAGTTTCAAAATGCTAAAAAAACTAGCTTGAGCATTCGTGATATTATGAAATGTCTTCAATTAAAAGTTTGGGACCCTGAAAAAAGAAGAATGCTTACCAAAAAAGAACTTTACGCTTAATTTATGTTATCTCGACCAAGAAGAAATAGAGCTAATGAGGCGATAAGAGGTTTAATGAGAGAAACCGTTCTGTTGCCAAGTAATTTAATTTATCCGCTTTTTTTAGTGAATGGTAGCAAGAAAAAAATTGCTATCAAATCGCTACCTGGCATGTTTCGTTTTTCTATCGATAATGCTTTAAAAGAAATAGAAGCTTGTATGAAATTGGGCATTACTTCCTTTGTGCTTTTTCCGGTGGTAGATGAAAAGTATAAAACCAAAGATGCTAAAAATGCTTACTCTAAAAACTGTTTTTACTTTGATGCCATTGCAACCATTAAAAAGAAATTTCCAAAAGCTTTTTTAATTAGTGATGCTGCTCTTGATCCTTATAGCTCTGACGGTCATGACGGCTTGGTAAAAAACGGAAAAATCTTAAATGATGAAACTCTGGAAGTGTTGGGGAAAATGGCTGTTGCTCAAGCCGAATCAGGCATTGATATGATTGGCCCATCGGATATGATGGACGGAAGAGTGCAATACATTCGTGAAGAACTAGACGATAATGGATTTAAGGAAATAGGCATTATGTCGTACACCGCAAAATACGCCAGTAGTTTTTACGGGCCATTCCGTGAAGCATTAGATTCAGCTCCAAAAAAGGGAGATAAAAAAACATATCAGATGGATTTTGCCAATAAAACAGAGGCCTTACGTGAAGCTTTTTTAGACGAAAGTGAAGGGGCTGATGTGTTAATGGTAAAACCGGCTCTTTGTTATTTAGATATTATCCAAGACATCAAACAAAACACGACCTTACCCATTGCGGCTTACAATGTGAGTGGCGAATACGCTATGCTAAAAGCTGCGGCCCAAAACGGATGGTTAAATTATGAATCTGCTATGGTAGAAATGCTGACAAGCATCAAACGTGCAGGGGCCGACATGATTTTAACTTATTCCGCAAAAGATTTTGCTGCTTGGTATAAAAAGAAAGCATAGCTTTTTATGTCCAAAAAAATTAAAATAGGAATAGTTACCGCCTCTGACAGAGCCGCCAACAATGTTTACGAAGACCTCAGCGGCAAAGCTATTATAGACTGCTTAAGCAATTATCTCATCTCAGAGTGGGAACCTATTTATAGACTGTTGCCCGATGAGCAGCACTTAATTGAATCCACCTTAATCGAATTAGCCGACAAAGAAAATTGTTGCTTAATAGTAACCACAGGTGGCACAGGCCCATCAAAAAGAGATGTTACCACAGAAGCTACTGAAAAGGTATGTGAAAAACTATTGCCCGGATTTGGTGAACAGATGCGAGCCGTTTCTTTACAGTATGTTCCTACTGCTATTTTATCTAGGCAAACGGCAGGTATAAGAGGCAACTCATTAATTGTTAACCTTCCCGGCAAGCCTAAATCTATTAAAGAGTGTTTGGATGCCGTTTTTCCGGCAATTCCCTACTGTATTGATTTAATTGAAGGGCCTTACTTAGAATGTAATGCCGAAAACATTAAGGTATTTAGGCAAAAGAAATAATCTATGACGAATCAAAACCTGCTAAACTGTTACAATAGAATTTCTCTTCACGTACATAAAACACCTGTTTTACAATCTCGCTTAATCAATGAATTAATTGGTGCTGATGTATTTTTTAAGTGTGAAAACTTTCAAAAAATGGGCGCATTCAAATTTAGGGGTGCTACTAATGCAGTTTTGAAATTAACGGATGAACAAAAACAAAAAGGAGTAGTAACTCATTCTTCGGGTAATTTTGCTCAGGCATTAGCCTTAGCTGCAAAAAATAGCGGTGTAAAAGCCTTTATTGTAATGCCCAATAACGCCACTGCCGTAAAAAAAGAAGCCGTTAAATCTTATGGCGGAATAGTAATAGAATGTGAACCTACATTAGCCGCAAGAGAAAAGGCTGCTCAAGAAATTCAAGAAAAGGAAGGAGCTACATTTATTCATCCGTCTAATGATGATAATGTAATTTTAGGACAAGGAACGGCCTGTTATGAACTACTACAAGACTACCCAAATATTGAGTTTGTTTTTACGCCTGTCGGTGGCGGAGGCTTAATTGCTGGCACAGCTTTGTATGCCCATTTTTTTGGAAAAAACTGTAAAGTAATTGGTGGCGAACCCATGGAAGTAGATGATGCTTTCCGCTCATTACAAAGTGGAAAAATAGAAAGCAATGCCAGCACAAACACCATAGCAGATGGTTTAAAAACACAGCTAGGCGACAGAAACTTCCCGATTATTCAACAATATGTTGACCATATTGTAAGAGTTTCTGAACAAGAAATTATAGACGCCATGAAATTAATTTGGGAGCGAATGAAAATAGTTGTAGAGCCCTCTTCTGCAGTTGCTCTGGCTGCCCTAATTCAAGAAAAGGCAAAATATAAAGGCAAAAAAGTAGGTGTGGTTTTATCAGGCGGAAATGTAGATTTATCTCAGCTTCCCTTCTAAACATTACTTCCTACGCAAAGCCTAAAAATTATTTTAACTTTGGGTGTCCAAACAAAATTCATGAAGAGTCTTACCATAGATATTCACACGCACATTTTACCGGAAAACATTCCTCATTTTAAAAAGAAATTCGGTTATGGTGGTTTTATTCATCTAGACCATCACAAGCCTTGTTGTGCTAGAATGATGATGGACGATAAGTTTTTCAGAGAAATTGAAGACAACTGCTGGAGTCCTGAAGCAAGGATGAAAGAATGTAGTGTTCATCATGTAGATGTACAGGTATTATCAACCGTTCCTGTAATGTTTAGCTATTGGGCGAAACCACAAGACACAATGGAGGTGGCCATGTTTTTAAATGACCATATTGCAGGTATTGTGCATGATTATCCTAAACGTTTCATTGGTTTAGGTACATTGCCCATGCAAGCTCCTGAATTAGCTATTAAAGAATTAGAGCGCTGCAAAAAAATTGGTTTAGTGGGCATTCAAATTGGCTCACATATTAATGAATGGAACCTGAATGATGAAAATTTATTCCCCATATTTCAAGCCTGCGAAGAATTAGAAATGAGTGTGTTTGTGCACCCCTGGGATATGATGGCAAAAAACAAAATGGAAAAATATTGGTTACCTTGGCTAGTGGGGATGCCTGCAGAAACATCATTAGCTATTTGCTCTATGATTTTTGGCGGTGTGTTTGAACGACTGCCAAAACTCAGAGTTGCGTTTGCTCATGGCGGTGGTTCTTTTCCTGCAACCATTGGTAGAGTTCAGCATGGTTTTGATGTTCGCCCGGATCTTTGTGCGGTTGATAATAATGTGGCTCCAACTGAATACCTAGGGAAGTTTTGGATTGACTCTCTGGTGCACAGCAAAGAAATGTTGGATTATGTTGTAAAACTTATGGGCGCTGATAAAATTTGTTTAGGAACGGATTACCCTTTTCCATTGGGTGAACTTGAACCGGGTAAATTAATTCATAGTATGAATTACGACCAAAAAACAACCGATTACTTATTACATCAATCAGCGCTTGATTGGTTAAAATTGGATAAGAAAATTTTTGATTAAACTAACTCGCTTTTGATTGCTTTCTTCTTAGCAATAGAAGCTTTTATGTCTTCTAACTCTCCTTTCGGAATAGCTGCAATTAGTTTTTTAGTGTACTCTGTAGATGGATTATTATAGATATCATCAGCTTTACCAATTTCCTCTATTTTTCCTTTGTTCATTACTATCATTCGGTCAGACATGAACTTTACCACAGAAAGGTCATGAGAAATAAAGATGTAAGTAAACTTAAACTCTTCTTTTAGTTTATTTAAAAGATTTAATACTTGGGCTTGAACGGAAACATCAAGAGCAGAAACCGACTCATCACAAATAATAAATTGTGGGTCTAAGGATAAAGCTCTTGCAATACATATACGCTGACGTTGACCACCCGAAAACTCGTGAGGATAACGATAGAAATGATTTTCACTAAGCGAAACTTTCTCTAAAAGCTCAATTACTCTTGCTTTTCTTTCTTTATCAGAACCTAATATTCCGTGAACTTTCATCGGCTCCATAATCGCTTCTCCAATAGTAATTCTTGGATTTAAAGATGAGTATGGATCTTGGAAAATAATTTGCATGTGTCTTCTGTACTCACGCATTTCCTTAGTAGTGAGCTCAGTAATGTTTCTTCCTTTATAAATGATATTACCTCCTGAAGGCTCAACTAATTTTAAGATTGTTCTACCTAAAGTTGTCTTTCCGCAACCTGATTCTCCCACTAACCCTAATGTTTCACCGGGATAAACTTTAAACGTAACATCATCAACTGCTTTTACATAATCTTTTGTTCTGCCAAACAGTCCTTTGCTTATTGGGAAATAGGTTTTAAGATTTTTAATTTCAAGTAAAGGCTCTTGCGCATAAATTAATTTATGCTTTTCTGCTGTTTCTTCAGCACTTACCTCATATCTGGTGGTTACTTCCTGCACTGATTTTTTGACCTCAACTAACTGACCGTTTTCATCCGTTTTCATGAAATCAGTAATGGTAGGAAGCACATGAAGTCGTTTTCCTAATGGCGGACGACAGGCCAATAGTCCTTTGGTATAAGGGTGTTGTGGATTAGAAAATATGTCAAGCACATTTCCTTGCTCCACAATTTTTCCTTTGTACATTACCACCACTTTGTCTGCTAATTCTGCAATAACACCAAGGTCATGAGTAATAAACATAATTCCCATGTCTTGCTCTTGCTGAAGCTTGGTCATTAACTCCAAAATGGTTTTTTGAACCGTAACGTCAAGCGCAGTTGTTGGTTCATCGGCAATAAGTATAGACGGGTTGCATGACATCGCCATGGCAATCATTACTCTTTGCTTTTGACCTCCGGAAATTTGGTGTGGGTATGAATCAAAGATATTCTCTGGTCTAGGTAATTGTACTTTTTTGAATAATTCAATGGTTCTGGACTTAGCTTCTTCTTTGCTTACTTTTTGATGCAAAATAATGGCCTCCATCACTTGGTTACCACAGGTAAATACAGGATTTAAAGAAGTCATCGGTTCCTGAAAAATCATTGCTATATCGTTGCCTCTATAGCTTCGCATTTCCTTTTCAGAAAGCTTCACTAAATCTACAGGACCATTGTCAGAATGAAATATAATTTCTCCGTTAGAGATTCTTCCGGGAGGATTAGGAATTAATCGCATTACAGAAAGTGAAGTAACCGACTTTCCTGATCCTGACTCACCAACAATACCTACTGTTTCACCCTTTTTTAGAGTAAAAGAAATATCATTAACGGCTCTAACTGTTTCGTCTTCCGTACGAAATTCAGTAACTAGGTTTTTTACTTCAAGTAATAGGTTATTCTCGACCATATCCTTTTTAAGAAGGGTGCTAAAGGTAATAGTATTTACAAATAATCAAAAGAAAATTAGACCGACAAAGTAATATTACAGACAAAAGCAGTAATACTTACTCTGAAAAAGAAATTTTAATAGTCTAAGTCTGTTATGAACATTTGAACGTAACCATAAGAGTCGCTATCATCAATTAAAGCAATCTCAAAATTGTTGCCATTTCCTGCTTTGCCTTTCCAAACAGTATAGCCATCATCAGCTAAAGTGCCGTTACCGTATTTTTCATCAAAAGCGGCTTTCATTTCAGTAAACAATTTGGCTGCATTTTCTTTAGAATCAATGTAAGTTTGAACTTCCATATCTACTAAAGCTTCGTCATAAAACGTATAAGAAACCGTATAGCTGTCGTCTCCACCTAAGTTGTAGTCATAATAAAGGTAATCTTCCTCATCATCTGTCAACATGGCAGCATCTTCCAGTTTTTTCACATCATCAATAGACATTCCCATGTCAGCTCCTCTAAAAATGCCGCTGGTTCCTTTCATGATATGGTTGTATAATTCGCTATGGCTACCACCGCCTCCTCCACCGCAAGAGGCTAAAATTAATCCTACAAATAGGTAAAATATTACTTTTTTCATTTTTAGTTGTTTTGTTTTGTCCTGCTAAAGTATTGCTTTTTTCTAACTAATCAAACGTAAGAAACATTTTCTTCTGAAATAACGTCCTGGCTGGTCATTTTGAGGTATAAATTGGTTAGTGTTTTCACATCATTTTGGCAATATTTTACAATTCTTTCAATATTTTTTTCTTGCCAATAAACCACTTTTACCATGCTCCCGTCAATATCTTCTTTTGGTGAGGGTATTCCAAATAGGTATGCCAAGGTTTCAAGGGAAGTAAAGTTTTTATAGTCGCCAAATTTCCATAGCTCCATGGTATCTATATGTTGAACTTCCCATGGTTTTTTTCCTCTTAAATTCAACACTTTAGGAATTTCAATATTATTCACCAACATTCTTCTGCATAGATATGGGAAGTCAAACTCTTTTCCGTTGTGGGCACAAAGGCGGGAGTCGTCATGAAAAAAGTGCTTATCCAGCATTTCGGCAAACTCCAGCAATAGTTTTTTCTCATCATCACCGTAAAATGATTTTATTCTTAAGTGTCGTTGTCCATGCTCGTAGTGAATCACTCCGCTAGAAACACAAACTATTTTTCCAAATTCGGCATAAATGCCTGCTCTTCCATAAATTTCAGCATCTGACTCATCCTCTTTTTTTAAGTAAACCGCTTTCTTTTTCCATAAGTTTTGATAGGTTTCAGGAGCTTTTTCAAAAGATGGATAAGCCGGAACAGTTTCAATATCCAAAAACAATATTTTGCTGATATTTTCGGTCATTTTATTTATGTAATATGCCTTTAGTTTCTAAAATAGGGATGTTGGTAAGGTTTTCTTTTACAATACTTTCGGGAGGAAAAATAAACTTTTTATCGTAAATTTTTTTGTCAATATAATAGCTCACCCAATATTCATTATGCAGTGCAAAAACCTCCTCAATGATAGATTCTAGCTTAACTGCCGTATGCGGTTTTAATTCCTCTATATTATACCGAAGAGTAGTTGTCTTTTGTTTTTCTCCTTCCAGGTTTTCCCCATAGCCTTTAGAGGTAACCAATACATTCTGTAGAGGCTTTTCATTTTGATTGATAATATATACATACCAAGCCTTATCTTCTTCGTCCGGTATTTGTTCGTGAACAATGGCTATTGCAACGCCTTCTACTTTAGGAAAGTCAATGTTTTCAATCATTTTAAAATTCTTTGCTCAATTTTATATATTCAAAAAAGTCTTTAGGATGTCCTTCAACATTTTCTTTTTCTCTTTTTTTACCAAATCTAACCATCACCATATTACAAGATGGGATAATAATTAAATATTGCCCTAATATACCCCTTGCATAAAAAATAGTTTCATTTCCCTGAGGATAAAGCCACCACTGATATCCATAATAATTAACCTGTTTACCATTTTCGTCAGGTAAATTTACAGGCGTTATGCTTTCTTTTACAAATGATGAGTCTATGATTTGAGTTCCGTTATAATTACCCATTTTTAACATTAAAATACCTAGTCTAGCAAAATCTCTTGGATTGGAATTAATACAGCAAGAGGCTTTTTCCACTCCATTTTCATCATCCAAACTCCAATAGGCATCTTCACTCATTCCTAATGAGCTCCATAGTTTTTCTTGAGCGTACTCCGAAACCGTTTTTCCGGTTACTTTTTCCAAAATAAAAGCCAAAAACTGAGTATCTCCTCCTTTATATTTCCATATTGTTCCGGGAGGTTCTTGAGGTTGATAATTGTGCATTAAAGATTTTAAATCACTTGTGTAATATGCTTTAGCAGGAAAAGCAAATGGATTGGTATAGCTTTCATCAAAATTAATCCCAGATGTCATTTGTAGTAACTCTTTAATCGTTACATCGCCCAAAGTTGATTCGTACTCAGGAATAATTTCTTTAGCTTTTTGATTTACTGATTGTATTAACCCATCCTTTATTGCAGCACCAATAAGCATGCTTACTACAGATTTTGCCGCAGAAAACACATTAGTAACCGAGCTTTGATTATACCCGTCCCAATATTTCTCGAATACTATGCTGTCATTTTTTATGACAAATAATGCTGTAGTTTCAAGGTTTTTTAAATACTCTTCTTGCTCAGTCGTTAATTCTATGCTACTTTGCTTTACCTCAAAAGGCTGAGGGTTTGTAGATGGTATTTTCCTATTTTCAAAAATTTGATATTCATCAATGTCTGGGCCTTTTTTGCCTTTAAGATAAGTGTTCACAATTCCTTTATATAAATGCTGATTACCGGAAAGAAGAATTATAGCATTAAGAATAACTACTATTCCTATAAAATAAATCGCTATTGTTTTTATTTTCTTCATTCAACAATTTCCATTTCAAAAATATCCTGCAAATGGGTTTTTAGCTTTTGTTTTAACTCATCCATGTCTACTTTTTTGCCTGTTTCTTTTTCAATAGAAGTAACATCTTTTTCTTTTATGCCGCAAGGAATAATGTGATTAAAGTAACTCAAATCAGAATTTACATTAAACCCTATTCCATGCATGGTTACCCATCTACTACAACGTACACCCATTGCGCATATTTTTCTGGCTCTTTTTTCATTTTCAGGCTCAACCCAAACTCCGGTATAACCATCTAGTCTATCTCCTATAATTCCGTATTCGGCTATGGTTTTTATGACTGCTTCTTCAAGCAATCGCAAATATTTGTGGATGTCGGTAAAAAAATGGTCTAAATCTAAAATGGGGTAAGCAACTAGCTGTCCCGGACCGTGATAGGTAATATCTCCGCCTCTATTAATTTTATAAAATGTGGCTTGGTGTTGTTTAAGCTGTTCTTCGTTTAATAGCAGGTTATCTAATGAGCCACTTTTTCCTAGTGTGTAAACGTGTGGATGTTCGCAAAAAATTAAATGATTTTCCGTTGTGGTTTGAGGCAAATTTGCCAATTCGTTTTTTCTGTTTTGCAGCTTTAAATTAACCGTTTTAGAAAAAAGTTCTTCCTGAAAATCCCAAGTCTCTTTGTAATCTACAAGACCTAAATCATGAAAAATAACTTTTCTGTTTTTTGCATCCATTGGTTTTACAAAGATGCTAAATTAATGTGGTGTTTTGCCATTATTCTTGTCGTATTTTTTAGCTTTGTAATTACTAACCAAAAAACCAACTAACTATGAAAAAGTATCTTTTACTATTATTTGTTTCAGCTTTTATTATGGCTTGTTCAAACTCTAAATCTGAAGAGGATGGTGTTGAGCAAGGTGAAGAAAATTTTGAAGAAAAAGGGCTGTTTGGAAAATTAAACGCCATTAAAAAAATGGGCGAAGGCATTGTTGAAGAGCAAAAAAATGCTTCCGAAGCACTAGAAAAAAGACTTGAAAGCGGAGACACTATTCCTTTTCACTTTAAACAACTAAAAGCTATTATGCCCGAAATTAGCGGCTACGAAAAAGAGAAAGATGAAGGTTCATCTGTACAATACGGAATGGGGTCATATTCAACGGCAACGGCTAATTATAAAAATGCTGATGGCAATACCATTAAAGTAACCATTATGGATTATTCAGGTGTTTATACGCTTTATACTTCCATGCTTGGTGTTGCAAAAACCGGCTATAAAATGGAAGCGGATGATATGGTTTCAAGAACCATTGAGTTTGATGAAGGCTACAAAGGAATGGAAACAGTTCATACCAAAGAGGGAAACAAAAGAGTAGAACTAATGGTTGGCGTTGATTATCGATTTGTAGTACAAATTAATGCACAAGGAACCGATGACTATAAGCTAATACGTGAAGCTGTTAAGTCAATTGATTTTGATTCATTAGAACATACTGAAGTAGAAGAAGTTTAACCTCTGGCAAAAATTACTATATATACTGACGGAGCATCAAAAGGCAATCCCGGACCGGGAGGTTACGGAACGATATTGATGTCCGGCAAACATTACAAAGAACTTTCGCAAGGATTTAGAAAAACCACCAACAATAGAATGGAGTTGTTGAGTGTAATTGTTGGTCTAGAAAGTTTGAAAGGTGGAGATAATGAGGTTACTGTTTATTCCGATTCAAAATATGTGGTAGATGCAGTGGAGCAAAAATGGCTTTTTGGTTGGGTAAAAAAAGGGTTTAAAGGCAAAAAAAACCCTGATTTATGGAAACGTTTTTTAGACGTTTACCCTAAAAACAATGTAAAGTTTATTTGGGTAAAAGGCCATGCCGGAAATAAATACAACGAACGATGTGATGAGCTGGCTGTAGAAGCTGCCGAATCGGATAAACTAAGTGTGGATTCTTTTTATGAAGCAGAAGAAAAAGGGCTTTTTAGTGAGTGATTTTAACAAATAATTTTTTTGAGCGAAATAACATTGGCATATCACCATATAATGATTTTTACATGCTGTATTATTTCTCTAGTAACTATTTTACTATTTAGAAAAAAGCTGTATTCAAAAAATAAATACCTTTTTATAAGCTTAATATTGTTCTTCTTACTTTATATGTCTTTTCTAGGCCTTGCTGAATATGATAGAATTTCTTGCCAACTTACTTTAAATAAATATGACCTTAATAAAGATGGGATATTTAGTGGAAATGAAGTAACTGAGGAACAAAAACAAGCTATGCAGAACTTGATTAATGATACCGGAAGAAATTTAGTGTTCATAACCGGATTTCTTTTTTCTCTTGCTATTTCTTCTAGCATATACTTTTTGGCAATAATTTCCTCAAAACTGCAAAAAACAATGGCTAAATAAATGCAATTACCTTGTTAAAATAATGTAATCTTTCAATAACATTTCTAAAAACTTAAGATGGTCTTTAGGTTTATTTTCCTTTGCTATTTCTAATACTTCACTTAGCTTGTTTGAAAGTTGAATAATTGCTTTTCGGTGTACTTCGTCTTTATATTTTCTGTATTTGTCAATCGTTTCTTTTACAAAAAGCATATCGTTTTCACTTAACTTAACAGCAACAGGATAAGTAGGTTCGTAATTTTCTTTTTTTCCGATTTTTAAAAGCTCTCGCAAACTTAATTTAAAGGTAGTTTCCTTTTTGGCTAAGGTGGTGTTTGCCAGTAAATCTCCCAAGCGCTGTGCGTACTCCGTAGAGCTAATCATAATAGCACCGATGCTGCAAATAGAAAAGTAAATATCTATAGGACGAAAAGCCCAACGCAAGGCATAATCACTAAAATTGGGTTGTTTCCCGGTAAGTTTAACCACTTTCATTCCCAAAGCCATTTTTCCAATGGTTTGCCCATTAAAAAACACTTCGCAAACAAGCGTATAAAAAAAGAAAATGGCTATCCACACTGTATAGATAATATAGGCCAACGTTTCATCCATTATTCCCAAAAAGGCCAAAGAAAAAGAAAGGATCAAAATCACCAGTCCGCCCCCAAAAAAAATAATCAGCCAATCCAGTATAAGAGCCAAACCTCTATCACGCAAATTTGCCAATTCATATTGAATGGTAACATTTTGTGTGGTATTTATTTCTATTTGTCTCAACTTGGTTATATTTATCTCATTAAAATTTGAATGAGAGAAAGCGACTTTATAGAGCAAAATAAAGAGAAATGGTTAGAATTTGAAAAACTATTTGCAGGAAAGGACAAAAATCCTGAAAAATTAAATGAACTTTTTGTAAAAGTTACAGATGATTTATCCTATGCCAGAAGCTTTTATTCCAATCGTTCCGTAAGAGTTTATTTAAACGGATTAGCTCAAAAAATATTCAGTAAAATTTATCGCAGTAAAAAATTTCGCATTGCAAAGTTTATTGATTTTTGGAAAGATGACTTACCGCTTTTAGTTTACCACTCCAGAAAAGAATTTTTAGTTTCCTTTTTATTGTTTGCTTTTTCGTTTGCTATTGGCTGGTTTTCTTCTACCCAAGACCCTGAGTTTGTAAAAACTATTTTGGGTGAGGGTTATGTGCAAATGACGATTGAAAATATTAAAAACGGTGACCCAATGGCTGTTTATAAAAGTTCCGGTCAAATGGACATGGTATTGGGAATTACGGTAAATAATCTCATGGTTGCATTTAGAACTTTTGCTTTGGGGATTTTCTTTGCTATTGGAGCTATCGCCATTATGTTATATAATGGAATTATGGTTGGAACATTTCAGCATTTCTTTTACGAAAAAGGATTGTTTTGGGAATCGTTTTTAACCATTTGGGTGCACGGAACGTTAGAAATTTCTGCCATAATTATTGCCGGTGCCGCAGGAATTGTAATGGGCAAAGGCTTGGTTTTTCCGGGAACCTACAATCGAATACAATCGCTTTTGATTTCGGCAAAGTCGGGTATAAAAATTATGCTAGGCATTTTTCCCATTATTGTTTTAGCAGGAATTATTGAAAGCTTTTTAACACGTTATACCGATACACCAAACGCTGTAAGAGCATTATTTATCTTTATCTGTGCGGCATTTATTCTGTTTTATTTTGTTATTTATCCATTCCTGAAAGCCCGTTCGGGTAGAGAGGCAGATTTTAGAAAATTACAACTAAACCCTGACAAACCTCCTGTTTTTACTTACGACAAGATTAGAGGAAATGAGGCTATTTTTAACGACTCCTTTAAATTTTACAAGAAGTTTTTCAATCCTGTTTTTTTCTTTTCGCTTATCAGCGCCATAATTTTTGCCATTGCATTTGGCGTCATTCACCAAGAAGATTTTGCCCTTAATTTTAACTATCAATACTTTGGGTTTTGGGGGGTTATTTATAAACTGTTTGCCTACTTTCGAGAAATTTCTGTTTTCTTTTCTTTTGAAAGGTTTCCTATGTTTTTTGTTGCCATAAGTGGCTTAATGACTTTACTGCTTTCTCTTTTAGCTTATCTATTTAAAACAGATTATCGACATAGTAAGCCAAAACCCTATTTTGAAAGCAGAAAGTATTTTACCTTTTTAGGTAAAAATATTTTTTCTAGTTTGTTTTTTGGTGCCTTGTTCGCATTGCCTTTTTTAGCACTTGAAGGCTGGGTGTTTTTATCGCTTCAGCTTCTTCCGTTTATTATGCTGTCATATTTAATCGCCATCATGGAAAAGAAAAACCCATTTGCAGCTATTAGTAAAATGTTTGGTTTAATAGGTAACGGATTCTGGAAATTACTTGGAGTGTATTACGTAGCTGTTTTGGTAAGCTTAATCTTTATGTTTATCAATACTTCTACTTTTTTATGGGGGCTTTTTGACATGCTGAACTGGAATTTTGAACTGAGCTCAGATTCTGTAAATATGATGGTGATAGGGTTTTTTGCTTTTATAAGCGTGCTGGGAATTTTATTACTCATTCCTATTTCTTTTATTGGAGTTGGATTTTACTACTTCTCTCAAAAAGAAAGAAACGAAGCCAACAATCTTTTTAAAACCATTGATAATATTCAAGTTAAACGACTGATTAAAGGTATTGAACGGGAACGGGCTTAAATGAAAAAATTCCTTTTTTCAATATCACTGTTATTTGGTCTGGTTCTTTTTTGTTCGGCAGAAGAAAAAACTGCTGAATATATACAAGAAGATATTACGCCCATTGAACAAGACAAAAAGGCCTGGAAAAAAATTGTTGACGGAAAAGACTTTTCCGAAACTCCTGAAAAGAAAAAAGAAAAAAAGGATAAAAAGCCAAGTAATTTTAATTTTCCTAGTCTTAATATTGGACAAGCAGGTAAAGTTTTTTTGTTTAGCCTAGTCATTCTTCTTCTGGCATTCATCATTTATAAACTGATTGCCAACTCCAATTATAGAGCCAACAAAAAAGTTAAAAAAATAAGGTTGGTTGACATTGATGACATTGAACAAAACCTTGACAAAGCAGACGTTGACCCGTTTTTGTTTGATGCCATTAACCAAGAAAATTATCGTCTGGCTATCCGTTTATATTATTTAAAAGTCTTAAAGCACTTAATGGAATTGGAGTGGATAAAATGGAAAAAGGATAAAACCAACAGCGAATATTTACGAGAGCTTTACTCAAAAGAGTTTTATACTGATTTCAGACTGCTTACGCTCATGTTTGAAAGGGTTTGGTATGGCGAAGTAGTATTAGATGATGTGACTTTTAAAACGGTCGAACAAAATTTTATCTCAAGCATTTCCATGTTAAACGCCCAAAAAACTTTATTAAAGAAAGATGAAGAATAAAACCGGGCTCATATTAGGAATACTGGGGCTAATAGGTTTAGTGGGCGTATTGCTTTATTTCTTTTCTACCGGAGATAAATACAAATGGTACGAATCATACAAGCATGATGGAGAGCAGCCGTACGATTTTAAAATTACGATAGATGTCTTACAAACCCTATTGCCTAAACAAGACTTTAATGTTGTTAAGGAAAGTATAAAAGAAGAAGTAAAGTATAACGGACAGGACATTTCAAACTACCTTTTTATAGGTAATAATTTGTATTTAGACAGCATAAGCTTAGATCATCTGATGACCTTTGTAGATAAAGGCAACAACGCATTTATTGTTTCAAAATATATTCCCTATGAAATTATTGACAACCTCTCTTACGATGAAGTTTATATACAAGAAGACAGTTATACCACTCCGTTTGATTATCATGAAGACAGTGTAATTCACCCTTACTTTTTACACCCTAATTTAAAAAGGGAAAAGCCTTACGAATTTAGATACAAATATCGGGACAAATATTTCCCTTACTACTGGGAACATATTGATTTAGAAGTATTCTACGACAGCAGCATGGTTTATCAAGAGCTGGGAAAACTGGATAAAGAGAGAACTAATTTTGTGAGAGTAAAACATGGTGACGGTTACTTTTATTTTCATTCTAACCCCATTCTTTTTACCAACTTTTTTGTAATAGATACCAATGGTTATGATTATCTAACTGCTTTTTTAACCCACTTTGGAAATGGAGATATTTATTGGGATGAAAAAAGTAAAATACCTGATTATAATTTTAATGACAATACATCTTTGTCCCGTTCTCCGTTAAACTTCATTTTATCAGAACCTGCATTAAAATGGGCCTGGTATATTTTGTTGTGTGTTGCACTGTTGTTTATGTTGTTTAGAGCAAAAAGACAACAACAAATTATTCCTGTTTTGCCGGCTAATGAAAACACCTCTTTAGATTTTGTAAATACCATTGGAAGGCTTTATTTTTTACAAAAAAATAACAAGCAGTTGGCCGAAAGACAATCCGAGCATTGGCTTTCATTTGTCAGAAAAAAATATGGAATTACAACTACAAAATTGGATAAAGAGTTTATTAAAAAATTGAGTGTTAAATCACAAATTCCAACTAACTTGATTCAAAAAATAATTGATAATCATTTCATTATTGAAAAAGAATCGGTTGTTTCTGATGAAACATTGATTTATTTTCACCAACTAATACAAGAGTTTTATAACAAAGCAAAATAGACCCTTCAAAAATTTGAATTATGACTGAAGAAAACAAAAACGAAGAAAATAAAAGCACCGAAAACATCACCCCTTCTACAAATGAAGAATTTATACCTAAACCGGCTGTTGGCGAACCCTTGCCTCAACAAGAACAACAAAACTGGGGTAGCAACAGAGTGCAAGTAGAAAAGTTTAGTAATGATATCAGAGCTATTCATAACGAACTTTCTAAGGTAATTATTGGTCAGGGAGAAGTGATTGAGCAAATGCTGATTGCTCTTTTTGCAGACGGCCATGTTTTACTGGAAGGTGTACCGGGTATTGCCAAAACATTAATGGCAAAACTGTTAGCGAAATCTTTTCATGCCGATTTTTCAAGAATACAATTTACCCCTGATTTAATGCCAACAGATGTTACCGGAACTTCTGTCTTTAATATGAAAACATCTGAGTTCTTCTTTAGCAAAGGCCC
Source organism: Bacteroidia bacterium (assembly GCA_030426475.1). Classification (GTDB taxonomy): domain Bacteria; phylum Bacteroidota; class Bacteroidia; order Flavobacteriales_E; family Vicingaceae; genus CALALS01. The sequence continues at coordinate 88,435 of JAUHYR010000001.1, read as the reverse complement.
TATTTTTTCTAACATTGTTTTAATTGATGAAATAAACCGAGCACCGGCAAAAACACAAGCTTCTCTTTTTGAAGTAATGGCAGAAAAACAAATTACTGTTGATGGAATTACTTATCCGATGAGCTTCCCGTTTTTTGTAATCGCTACTCAAAATCCTGTGGAACAAGAAGGTACATACAAACTTCCTGAAGCTCAGCTTGACCGATTTTTGTTTAAAATAAAATTAAAGTATCCTTCTCTTGAAGAAGAAAATCAAATTTTACAGCGTTTTAAAAATGATTTAGGAAAAGACTTTTCTGAAAATGTAAAGGCCGTTATCACCCCTGAAAAAATTAAAGAAAACAGAGATATCATAAATCAAGTGTATGTGTCTGACCAGCTGATGAATTACATCGCTTCCATTATTCACGATACCAGAAATAACGGAGATATTTTCTTGGGCGCATCGCCAAGAGCTTCATTAGCTATTCTAAAAAGCGCAAAAGCTTTAGCCGCTATTAAAGGAAGAGATTTTGTTACGCCTGATGACATTCAATATGTGTGCTACCCTGTGCTCAATCACAGAATTATTTTAACTCCCGAAAAAGAGATGGAAGGCACTCAAACGGAAGAAGTAATTAAAGAAATTATTAGTAAAGTTGAAGTTCCAAGGTAGTTGAAATTCTTTAGGTCGCTATATCTTCCCAATCGTTTTTTTGTACTGTTTTTTTCAGTAGCGATACTCTTTGCTTTTTCCTATTGGCTGCCCTTTTTGCTTATTATGTGTCAAGGAGTTTTAATTTTTGCCATTGCATTTGTATTAGTAGATATTGCCTTTTTATATCAAAAAAGTGTGAAGCTTTCTGCCAAAAGAATGTTGCCTCAGCTTCTTTCTTTGGGAGATGAAAACTTTATTCATATCCATATTGAAAATCACTCAAATCTCGATTTACGATTAAAGATTATTGATGAGCTTCCCGAACAACTTCAGGAGAGAAATTTTACCATTAATGCCGAATTGAAACCACAAGCTGAAGAGCAGTTTCACTATATCATTACTCCGATAGTTAGGGGCGAATATTTTTTTAAAAACATCAATATTTATGCTTCCACTTTTTTAGGCTTAGTTACCAGGAGGTTTACCATTAAAGCTCATAAAAAAGCACCTGTTTACCCATCGGTATTACAAATGAAAAAGTATGCTTTTCGCGCTTTTTCTCGTCAAACACATGAGCACGGCATTAAAAAACTAAGAAGGTTGGGGCATAGTTATGAGTTTGACCAAATTAAAAACTATGTAAAAGGCGATGACTATAGAAGCATTAACTGGAAAGCTACCGGAAAGAAAAGTGAACTGATGGTAAATCATTATGAAGATGAAAAATCGCAAAGTATTTACTGCATCATTGACAAAAGCCGTAGTATGAAAATGCCGTTTAACGGACTTAGTTTGTTAGACCATTCTATTAATAGTGCATTAGTAATGAGCAATATTGCACTTTTGAAAGATGATAAAGCCGGATTGATTACATTTTCGGATAAACTAGGAAGCACCTTAAAAGCAGAAAAAAGTAACAAACAATTAAGAGCAATTTTAGAAGCTCTTTACAAAGAAAAAGAAAGAAAAACAGATGCCAATTATGAGCTCATGTTTTATGCCGTACGGAAACTTATTTCAAGCAGAAGCTTGCTTATGTTTTATACCAATTTTGAAAGTATTTACAGTCTAGAAAGGGTTTTACCTGTATTACGAAAAATAAATAGGCATCACCTTTTAGTCGTTATCTTTTTTGTGAATACGGAAATACTAAAAATGGCTGAAAAAGAATGTAAAACACTAGAGGATATTTATCATCAAACCATAGCCAGAAATTTTATTGAAGAAAAGTATAAAATGGTAAATGAATTGAAAAAGTTTGGTATTCACTCTATTTTAACAAAGCCGGAAGACTTAAATGTAAATACTATTAACAAATATTTAGAGCTAAAGTCAAGAGGAATGATTTAATTTGTATTTGAATTGAACTTTCTTATATTGTAGATAGTTATATAAGTGTAAATCAAAAAACAGGAAGGAAAATGACAAACAGAATAGGATTAAATTCAGAAAAAAGTAAGGAATTAGCAGAATTGTTGAATGACTTATTGGCTAATTATTCTATGTTTTATCAAAACGTGAGAGGCTATCACTGGAATATTAAAGGAGAAAAGTTTTTTGAACTTCATTTAAAATTTGAAGAATTATACAACGATTTGTTTTTAAAAATTGATGAAGTTGCTGAGCGTATTTTAACGCTTGGACATACTCCACAACACAAGTTTAGTGATTATGCCGACACCTCTCAAATAAAAGAAAGTAGTTCTGTAAATGATGGCTACAAAGCAGTAGAAAACATCTTAGATTCCTTTAAAACTCTTTTAATAAAACAACGCCACTTGCTAAGTCTTTCAGCCGATGATGATGAAGGTACAAATGCTCAAATGAGTGATTATATTAGAGAACAAGAAAAGCTAGTGTGGATGTATTCAGCATTTTTAAATAAGTAAAAACCATACATGAAAAACAAACAAATTGTAGCCGGAGAAGGCATTGGCGAAGTGAAGTTTGGAATTACCAGACCACAGCTAAAAAAAATATTAGGTGAGCCTAGTGAAATTGAACAGTACGCTTACGAAGATGATGAAGAAAGTCAGGCGGAATGTTGGCACTATGACGGTCTTGAGCTTTCTGCTTCTTTCGAAGAAGAGCATGACTGGAAAATGGTAGCCATTGCCGTAAGTTCTCCTGAGTTTACCTACAAAGGAAAAAGCCTAATCGGTTCTTCTGAAGAAGAATTGTTAGACACGCTTAAAGGGCTTGGCTTAAAAGATTTGACCGTTGAAGATTTATCTACCAAAGAAAGCCCTGACCATAAGCTGGTTCGTTCCGAAGATTTAGATATTAACTTTTGGTTAGACAATGGCAAATTAGCTGAAATACAGTTTGCGCCATTTTTTGATGACGACTATAATGTGGTTTGGCCTTAAATAGTTAATTGTAAACTAATGATTGGCAATTATGGAAGTTGAAAACTCATGGAAAGGAAGGGTTTGGCTACTATGGTTTTTTTGGCCAATAGCTGTTTGGTTGCTATTAATACTAGATTTTAAAACCGCCACCAGTAAATATCTGACCTATTCGCTATTAATAATTGGCTCCGTTATATGGGTTTTATTACTAATTAGGTTAATCAAAAAATTTAAAAGTTTCTGAACTATCCATATTAAATCTTTGTTTAATAAATAAAACATGTTCGGAATTTTTAAAAAGAAAACACCTTTACAAAAGCTTCAAGAAAGTTATGAAAAGTTAACCAAAGAAGCTTATGAACTTTCGCACACCAATAGAAAATTGGGTGATGAAAAACTAGCTGAAGCAGAAAAGGTAATGCAAGAAATAGAAAGGCTAAAGACTAGCTAAGTGATGGAATAACTTCATCCGCCAAGTCATTTTCCTTTCCGACAAAAATGGTTTTCATGCCCGCATTTTTACCAAACTCTATGTCGCTTGATGAATCACCAATCATTACAGATTTAGAAAAATTAATTTCAGGAAAATCTTTTTGGGCTTGTATTGCCATTCCAATATTTGGTTTTCTTAATTCATTGGTTGGAGAAGCTAGTCTTGGTGCAAAATAAATGTTGTCTATTCTCCCTCCTGCCTTTTCAATTTCCGACAACATATAATCATGCACTTTTTTTAAGTCTTCTTCTGTCATTAACCCCTTTCCTATTCCTTGCTGATTAGTTACCACTACTATTCTTCCAAAAACTTCAGAAAGCTTTTTTATCGTATCTAATACTCCGTCATTAAATATGAATTCCTCCACAGTTTTCACATATCCGTCCACAATTCTTTCATTTATCACTCCGTCTCTATCTAAAAAAAGCGTCCAACTTTTATCTACTTTCCATTCTTTTAAAATAGCAAAAACGGAATTCTCTCCACCGCCAAATGTGGCGTTTTGGTTCGTCATACTGGGCTTAGCGGAAACGTCTTCATTAAACATTTCGGGTAATTCTTTTTGTGCTTTTTGATAGTCTTCAGGTATTCCGATATCTATAAAATAAGTATCGGTAGAAAATCCATAAAAGTTTAACTCACGCACTTTTGCTTCAAAAAAATCTCTTTCAATGGAAAATTTTTCTTGGGCACAGTGTTTCATAAAAACATTTCCGTTAAGCAGATACACTCCTGCGTTTATTTGGCCTGATGAAACCAGTTTCTTTTCATGAAAGGCTGTAATTCTTTTCTCCTCATTTGTTTCCACTGCTCCATACCTTTCAAAATTCTTTAGCGGTTTTAAAGCAATTGTGCAGTCAGCATTTTTTGATTGATGAAAGGTTGCTAAATCGTTGATATTAATAGGAAACATAGTGTCCCCATTTAAAACTAATAAACTTTGAGCACCAATTTTTTTAAAAGCTAATCTTATCGCTCCGCCTGTTCCCAAAGGCTCGGGCTCTTCTATATAATTTATTTGTAGTGACTTAAATTGACTTGCATAATGCTTTTTTATCACCTCTGATTGATGACCAATGGACAAAAAAACTTCACTGATACCTTGAGTAATTAAATAATTAAGTTGATAATCTAAAAACGGAACATCATGGATGGGTGCCATACACTTTGGTAAGGAAACTACAGATTTTAATCTGGTTCCTAATCCTCCTGCTAGTATGAGTATTTTATAGTTTACTTCCAATCTTCTTTTTTAAGCTCCCAAATCTCTTGTTTTTTTAAGGCTTTATCTACAAAACTTCCTTCTCTAATTTCAATTAATTTGCAGCCTGTTTTTTCTTTTACTTTTCTTGACGCAACATTTCCCAAAGCATTTGCAAAAATAAGCTTTTCAAAGCCAAGAGAGGAAAAGGCGTAATTAAGAACTGGTTTAACCGCTTCCGACATTATTCCTTTGTTCCAATGCTTTTTTGCTAACCAAAACCCTCTATTTTCAGGTCTTCCCTCCCTCCACAAATGAACTACACCTATTAATTCTGTGTTATCTTCTTTCAAAAAAATGCCCCAAACCCAATTATCTTTTCCTTGATTAGGAAGAAGGGTGTTCTCAAAAAAATCCTCTACTCCATTTTCAGGATACGGCCATGGAATAGCTGAAGACAACCACCTAATAACATCATAATCTATAAAGTTCTTTTTATAAGAAGGTATGTCTTTTTCTAAAACCTCTCTAAGAATTAATCGTTCTGTTTCAAATTGTGGGATAGCAGTTTGCATTACTCACAACATTTTTTCTTCCACCATTTCACAAATGATGTGGCCTACTAAAATGTGACATTCCTGAATTCTTGGCGTATCGGTAGAAGGAATATTAATTAGAAAATCAGAAAGCTCTTTCAACTTACCGCCACCCTCTCCTGTCATTCCAACAGTTATAATTCCTCTTTCTCTGCAAACTTTAAACGCCTCTACAATATTTCCGGAATTTCCTGAAGTAGATATTCCAAATAAAATGTCTCCTTTTCTTCCTTTTCCTTTTACCAATCTTGAATAAATTTCATTGTATGAGTAATCATTAGCAACTGCAGTAAGGTAAGAGGTGTTTACATGTAATGCTTCAGAAAAAAGCGGTTCCCTGTCTTTATAAAATCTTCCTGTAAATTCAGCCGACAAATGTTGAGCATCCGCTGCGCTTCCTCCGTTACCACAAAACAATAGTTTCCCGTCATTTTTAAAACACTTTACGCTTTCTTCAACTACTTTTTCAATGGTTTGCATCAATGCCTCATTAGCAAGTAGTTTTTGTTTCGTCTCAATAGAAGCTTGAATTCTGTTTTTTATAGTTACTATATCGTCCATGTAGTTAATCCGTTTTTTGTAAAGTGGTATTTTTTTACTTGTCCCCCTAATTGACTTAGTACTTCAGCTACTTTATGCTTGGTGTTTTCAGGGCAATAAAAAATCATAAACCCGCCTCCGCCTGCTCCGGAAATTTTTCCACCAATAGAGCCCGCATTCATACAAGCATCGTATATTTCATCTATTTGAGAGTTGCTGATACCTTCTGCCATTTGCTTTTTGTTTTGCCAGCCAAAATCCAAAATTTTTCCAATCTTTTCTAGCTGCCCTTTAAGCATGGCTTCTTTCATCATTTGAGCCTGCTCTTTTAATTTGTGCATGGCATCAACCGATTGCGTATTTTTTTCTTTTACATTTTGGCTTTGCTTCTCAATAATATTTGCAGAAACTCTGCTAGTCTGTGTATAGTAGAGCAACAAGTTATGTTCAAGTTCATTTAAAAAAATCGGGTTAACCCTAAGTGGATTTACAATTACATTATCATTGGGTAAAAACTCCATAAAGTTGACACCGCCAAAAGTTGCTGCATATTGGTCTTGCTTTCCTCCTGCCATACCTAAATCTTCTCGTTCAATATCATAGGCAAGTTTAGCAATGTCATATTCTCCCAACGGTAATTTTAACCATTCTACAAATGCGCCTAAAATAGCCACTACTAAAGTGGAAGATGTTCCCAACCCGGAACCTGCCGGAGCGTCAGAATAAGTAGTTAGTTCAAAGCTCATCGGTTGCTTTGAAAACTCTTTTATAATTCGATTATAAACGCCTTTGTGTAATAGTAAATCTCCTTTCGGTTCAATAAAATCAGTTGCTTCTGTTTCAAAATGTTCGTTTCGGTCAACTGCTCTAAAAACAATTTTTCCGTTATCGGTTGGTTTTAAAGAAGCATAAGTTTGAAGCGAAATAGTTGCATTTAAAATAGCTCCGCCAAATTGGTCAGAATACGGGCTGACATCAGTTCCGCCTCCGGCTAATCCTAAACGTAATGGAGCTCTGCTTCTAATTATCATACCGCAAAATAAAGCTTATTCGCACAATTTCAAAAGTTGCTGCACCATTTTATCCCATCCGAACTTTTCTTTTTGGGCTTTTACACCTAATGAAAACTTGTTTTTGTCTCCGCTAAAAAATTCGTCTATGGCATTGGCAATTTCTTTAGGATTAGGCTCAACCACTAATCCAGCTTGTAGATGAGGAACCAGCTCAGGCAACCCCCCAACATTGGTAACTATCATTGCTTTTTCAAACTGATAGGCAATTTGTGTAACTCCACTTTGAGTAGCATGTTTGTATGGTTGTACCACCACATCTGCCGCAGAGAAATAATATTTAACTTCTTCATCTTTAATAAAGTGAGTAGCTAAAACAAGTTGATCTTGTAGTTTATTTTTTTCAATAATTTGACGATACTTTTCTTCATTGCTGTAAAACTCTCCCGCCACAATTACTTTAACATTATGTTGTTTTACTTTGTCGTTATTTAATGATTCAAGCAAAATATCCAAGCCTTTGTAATCTCGGATTATTCCAAAAAATAAAATGTGTTTTTCGTTTGGGTTTAAGCCTAATTTTTGACAAGCTTCTTCTTTTGAAACAGGCTCTCCAAAATTGTCGAAAACAGGATGCGGATTTAGTGTTCTGGGTTTTGTAGTATCAAACTTTTTAAGGTCGTCCAATACATTTTCACTCATTGCCAAAAACGCATCTATGGGTTTTACAAAATACTTTGTTAGTGCATTGTCTCCTATTCGCTTTTCATGCGGAATAATATTATCGATAATGCAAACTACTTTAGTGTGTTTGTTCTTTTTTACTATTCTGGCTACTGTTCCAAAGCAAGGAGCCATAAAGGGCAACCAATATTTTATAATTAAAATATCCGGTTTTTCTTTTTTGAGTTTTCTGCCCAACCAGAACCAAGTAAATGGATTTATGGAGCTTATAGCTCTGGTAATTTCAATGTTTTTTGGAGCAGGACTTTCTGAAAATTGTGTTTTTCCGGGAAATAAAAAAGCCGGATACTGAGTAGTGAAAGTAGCTATTTTACATTGATGACCTTCTTGATTAAAAGCCAATGCCAATCGCTCGTTATAAGAAGCTAGGCCGCCTCTGAACGGATAAGCAGTTCCAAGTATAACTATCTTCTTTTGTTTATTCACGCCAACAAATGTAACTAAAGATTTTGTGGAAAAGGCACAAAAAAACCCACTCAAATAATGAATGGGGTTAATGTTTTCATTCTTATTTACTATACAACCGAAAGCTTTGCTTTCTCCTCTTAATATCAAATGCTCAGAATGACCATTTCAATTACGCAAAAATTTCTTCCGGCTTAAAATGGAAATTACTTTCAATGGTAGCATTTTCATCACTATCAGAGCCGTGTACTGCATTTTTTCCTTTTGACTCAGCGTAAGATTTTCTGATGGTTCCTTCTGCAGCTTCAGCAGGGTCGGTGGCACCAATTAATTTTCTGAAATCTTCTACTGCATTGTCTTTTTCTAATACTGCAGCTACAATTGGACCAGAGCTCATATAATCTACCAATTCACCATAAAATGGACGCTCTGCATGAACTTCATAAAATTTTTGAGCTTGCTCTTTGCTAAGTTTAGTGTATTTCATTGCAACGATTTTAAATCCTGCATCATTAATCATTTTTAAAATTCCACCGATATAGTTTTTTTCAACTGCATCCGGTTTAATCATGGTAAAAGTTCTGTTGCCAGCCATCTTGTATTTCTTTTTTAAAATTTGCGGCAAAGATAGAAATTACTGTGAGTTAGATTACACTTTGGCATCCAACTTCTCATAAACAGAGTTGTTGCTTTTGTATTCGGGCACTAATTCTTTCATAGCTTTTACAATGGCCAAATTGTCTTGTTGGCGGTAAAGACTCACCAAAGCTTCAATTTTAGGTGTAATTTCTGTTAACTCATACTCTCTCACTTTTGCCACCATAATTTGAGGGTGATGTGTAGAAATCGTATTTTCTTTGTTATTTAATAATTCTTCATAAAGCTTTTCTCCGGGTCGTAAGCCTGTATAAACAATTTGTATGTCTTTGCCCAACTCCATACCCGAAAGCTTCAGCATTTTTTTAGCTAAGTCCACAATTTTAACCGACTCGCCCATGTCAAAAATGAAAATCTCTCCACCTTCTCCCATTGTTCCTGCTTCTAACACTAATTGACAAGCCTCAGGAATGGTCATAAAATATCTTGTAATATCTGGGTGAGTAACTGTAATTGGTCCTCCCTGCTCAATTTGTTTTCTGAAAAGTGGAATAACCGAACCGTTTGAACCCAACACATTTCCAAAGCGGGTAGTAATGAATTTTGTTGCTGACTTTCCATTGGTGCTTTGCGCAAAAATTTCAGCAATACGTTTGGAAGCGCCCATCACACTGGTTGGATTAACAGCCTTATCGGTAGAAACCATTACAAATTTTTCTACACCATTTTGCACCGATAATTCTACCAAGTTTTTGGTTCCACCAACATTTACATGAATTGCTTCAGAGGGGTTTTCTTCCATTAAAGGAACATGTTTGTAGGCTGCCGCATGAAAAACAACTTGAGGAGTAAATGTTTTAAAGAGATTTTCCATTCGTTCGTAATTGCAAATGTCGCCAACCACCACCTCCATTAAATGACCTTGGGCAGCTTGCTTTAACTCAAACTCCACTTCATACAAACCGGATTCTGCTTGGTCAAGTAAGATTACTTTTTTAGGTTGATATTTTACAATTTGTCTCACCAGTTCACTGCCAATAGAGCCGGCAGCACCTGTAACCAAAATAATTTTTCCTTTTAGCTGTTGAATAATTTTATCATTACTCAGCTTAATTTCATCACGTCCAAGTAAATCCTCAATCTTTACTTTTTTCATTTGCTTAAAACTGAGTTCACCATTTGTCCACTTGGTAACAGGAGGTACATTCAACACTTTTACACCATGCTTAATGGCTAGTTCTGTAATTGTATTTCGCTTTTTCGACTTTATTTTTTGGGGACTGATAATAATATGCTTAATGGTGCCTTCTTGAAAAAGTTTTTCAAGTTTGGAAGAATGATAAACGGTAACGCCCTCTATTTTTTTGTTTGCCTTTTTTTCTTCATCATCAACAAAAGCTGCCACTTTATATTTTGATTTTGTATCTCTGTCAATAGCTTGTTTTGCAATTACACCGGCTGCGCCTGCTCCAAAAATGATGATTTCCTGCTTTTCTTCAGAAGAATTTTTTATTTCAAAGTAAAGTGCCTTAACAACCATTCTGTAACTAAACAGCAAAAACATAGTCGCCAAGAACTCAATTAAAATGATAGAAAGAGGGATAATATATCTTCCGTGCCAAGTAAAATAAGACACCAAATTACAAAAGCCAAAAGCTATGGACCCTAAAATAAGTGTAACAAAAATTCTCTGCGCATCGGTTGTTCCGGTATAACGAATCATCCCTGCATAAGTCTTGGCGAAGAAAAAGCTAAGTGCACGAATACCAATAATTAATGCCGAAACTACATGCAGTCTATCAATTTCAATCTGAGGAACATCAAAGTCAAAACGGATAAGGTAAGCTGCAGCCAAAGAAATTACACAGACTGTAATATCAATAAAAAAAATGACCCATCTGGGCGTATTCCCTTTTAAAAGCTGCATAATAAATTCCTTGTCAAATATACAATTTTGATTGAAGGCTAAAGGATATGTATTTTTACCAAAAATGAAGAAGATACTGTTTATAACCCCTTACCCTGAGGGCACTGCTGCCAGCCAACGCTTTAGGTTTGAACAGTACTATCCGTTACTCAAAAAAAACAGATTTGAAATAACCGTCAGCTCTTTTTGGAGTGAACGCATGTGGGCTATCTTTTATGAAAACGGACACTTTTTTAGAAAAGCCGTTTTTTTGATTGGCTCTTTATTTAAAAGAATGCTTCTTCTTTTTACCGTAGGAAAATATGATTATATATTTATTCATAGAGAGGTTAGCCCTGTTGGCCCACCACTATTTTCTTGGTTTGCAAGTAGGGTATTGAAGAAAAAAATAATTTTTGATTTTGATGATGCTATCTGGCTTCCCAACTATTCTTACTACAATAGATGGTTTTCATTTTTGAAGAATTATTCTAATACCAAGCGTCTTTGTAGGTGGGCGCACAAGGTTTCTTGCGGAAATGAATATTTACAAGATTTTGCAAAGAAATATAATGTCAAAACTCTTTTAAATCCGACCACAATTGATACGGAAAATTATCACAACAAAACCAAAGTATATGATTTAACAAAACCATTGGTAATTGGTTGGACGGGAACACATAGCACTATTAAATACCTTTCGGAAATTGTTCCAATTCTTCAAGAGTTAGAAAAAAATTTCGTTTTTATTTTTCAGGTAATTTCTGACGAAAAACCTAAATTTAATTTAAACTCTTTGGAATATGTGCAGTGGAAAAAAGAAACAGAAATAGATGATTTATTAAAGATAGATGTAGGCATAATGCCTTTGATTGAAAACGAATGGAGTAAAGGTAAATGTGGCTTTAAAGCACTGCAATACATGGCACTTGGAATTCCGGCAATAGTTAGTCCGGTTGGGGTTAACAGGCAAATAGTCAATCAGAGTAATGGGTTTGTTTGTCACAATAAAGAAGAGTGGAAGCAACTGCTCGTTCAATTATTATCAGAAAAATCTATCCTTACTTCCTTTTCAGAAAAGACTAGAAAAACGGTTGAAGAAAACTATTCAGTAAAGTCAAATTCGGCTAATTTTTTACATTTGTTCACTTAATATTTAATTCATGGAAACAGCTACTACATTAAAAGATGTTGCGTTATTAGAAAAGCACAAGGCTCTTGGGGCTAAAATTGTTCCTTTTGCCGGTTATAATATGCCTCTACAATATACCGGTTTGACGGATGAACACCTAAACGTAAGAAATGCTGTTGGCGTATTTGATGTGTCACACATGGGGGAGTTTATGGTAAAAGGCAAAGGAGCGTTAGATTTAATTCAGAAAGTTACTTCAAACGATGCTTCAAAACTATTTGACGGAAAAGTTCAATATTCGTGCTTACCGAATGACAAAGGGGGAATCGTTGACGACCTTTTAGTTTATAAAATTAATGACGAAGAATATATGTTGGTCGTAAATGCTTCTAACATTGAAAAAGACTGGAATTGGATTAATGGCTTAAATACTTTTGATGCTCAATTAGAAAATATATCTGATGACATTTCATTATTGGCCATTCAAGGTCCTAAAGCTGTTGAAGCTATGCAGTCATTAACTTCCGTTGACTTAAAAGCAATGGAGTATTATACCTTTAAGATTGACACATTTGCCGGAATTGAAAACGCTATTATTTCAGCAACAGGATATACCGGAGCAGGAGGATTTGAAATTTATGTAAAAAATAAAGACGCTGAAAAATTGTGGGATGCTGTATTTGAAGCAGGAAAAGATTTTGGAATTAAGCCCGCAGGCTTAGCATGTAGAGACACCCTAAGAACAGAAATGGGCTTCTGTCTTTACGGAAATGATATTGATGATACTACTTCGCCTATTGAAGCCGGATTAGGATGGATTACCAAGTTTACCAAAGACTTTACCAATTCTGAAAATCTGAAAAAACAAAAAGAAGAAGGAACTACCAGAAAATTGGTTGGGTTTGAAATGATTGAAAAAGGTATTCCAAGACATGGCTATGAATTAGTTGATGCTTCCGGAAATAATATTGGTGTAGTTACCAGTGGCACCATGTCTCCTTCGCTTAACTTAGGTATAGGAATGGGATACGTTAAAAAAGATTTAGCAAAAGTGGATAACGAAATTTTTGTGAAAATCAGAGACAAACAAGTAAAAGCTAAAATTGTAAAGTTTCCGTTTTATAAAGGATAAAAAGTGGCTGAAGAGTCTGCTCCACATAAAAGCAAATTAGAAGTTTGCCATTCTCCGGCATTATTTGATGCATACTTTGACGACCCTGACTGTGTTGTGGTGGTTATTGATGTGTTTAGAGCAACCTCTGCCATGGTAACAGCATTTGCTCATGGAATAAAAGAAATGATTCCCGTTGCTGAATTAGATGAAGCTTTAGAATATCAAAAAAAAGGATTTGAAGTGGCTGCCGAAAGAAAAGGCGAAAAGCTCGATGGCTTTAAGCTTGGCAATTCTCCTTTCGACTATATGAGTGAAGACATTAAAGATGCCAGCATTGTAATTACTACAACTAACGGGACTCAAGCTGTAGAAAAAGCAAAAAATGCGAACCATTTATTAATCGGTAGTTTTTTAAACCTTTCTGCCGTTTGTAATAAACTTGAAGAGCTAGACAAAGATGTTATTCTTTTATGCGCTGGCTGGAAAAACAGATTTAACTTAGAAGACACCCTTTTTGCAGGCGCAGTAGTTGATGAATTAACTAGAAGAAACATTAGGTTTAGTGACCTTTCTGACTCTGCTATTTCAGCTAAATTTATTTACAATCATGCCAAAGAAAACTTGTTTAAGTTTTTAGAAAACTCTTCACACCGAAAAAGATTGAGCAGGCTAAACATGGAAGAAGACATTCTTTTTTGCCTTACCACAGATAAATATTCCATCGTTCCGGAACTGATTAACGGAAAAATTGTTCTGCCTGCCTCTAAAGTTGAGGCATAATCTTTGTGCAGTATTTCACTATTAAAACTACATTTGTAGCTACTCATCACTTTTTTAATGCAACAAAATAATCAGCATAAACTTCCCATCCTCCCAATAAGTTTATATGCTCTCATAGGAGTTGTTCTTGTTTTATCAGGTTCTTTTTTAAACTCAACTCATGTTCAGCAGCTTTTTTATGAGTATGAGTTAAGTTCTTTTGAAGAAAGCATACAAGAAAATATTTCAGTCTTAAATTCTCAAGAACTCGAAATCACTGAAGCTTTAAAAGACGAAAAAAATAAAGTTGATTTCTTATTAAATAAGTCTAACTTTTTTGACGAATTATATTATAAAAGAGGGCTTGGGTTTGCTCTATATCAAGAAAATAAATTAGTTTACAACTCACAAAACCATATTCCCTCAAAAGAATTTTTAAAAAATGATATTCAATCAAATGCCGTCCAAAAATATGGAAATGGCTGGTATTACATTCAACAAAAAAAGCTGTCTAAAGAAGTTTCTCTGGTTTCCTTTTTATTAATTAAAAATCAATACCCTCACGAAAATCAATACCTAAAAAATGATTTTTTCCAAGAGTATAGTCTTTCAGGATATACACTTAGCTTAGGTAAAAGCTCAGGAAGTTATGGTATATACTCCACTAACGATGAACTTCTTTTTGCTTTAACTCCTTATAAAAACAGTTCAGGAAAAAGTTTTTATTACAGTATTCTTTCGCTTATCATAATTATAGGGATATGTCTTGTTATTTATGCCTTACAAGTTTTTTTTATTTGGTGTGTGAAAGAAATGCAATGGTCAAAGTTTTTGGTTTTATTTCATGTTTTGGTGATTCTTCTTTTGCGTTATGCCATGATAGAGTCACAATTTCCAAAAGTGTTTTATGAGTTGCCCTTGTTTTTTCCGGATAAGTATGCTGCCTCTGAATTATTGTCATCGTTAGGTGATTTGCTATTAAATAGCGCTGTGTTACTTTACCTGAGTTACTTCATTTTTAGAAGTTTTAAAAAAATCACCCTCACAAATAAAGTTCTCCGTTTTGTTGTTATCCTTTTAGCTCTTTGCTATTCATTGCTGATTAATATTTGGGTAGAAAGTTTAGTTATACACTCTAACATTAACCTCAACCTAAATGAGATTTATAAATTCGACTTGTACAGCTTTCTGTCCATTTTAATTATTGCCATTCTTTTTACTTCTTTTTTGTTAACTGCTATTACCGCTATAAAGCTTTGCAAAGAAGGTTCGTTGACCTCTTTCCTACTTCCGTATATTGCTTTCCTTTTTATTGGAGGCTTTCTGTTTTCAACTATTTCGGTGATATCCCTAACATGGCCTGTTTTGTTTTTATCTGCTCTTTTCTTTGTTAAACAGCGAGAACAAATTCCATTGTGGAATATTATCATTCTGCTTTCCGTTTTTTCCGTTGCTACCGCAACCAATTTAATTTCCGGTCAATCGAAAAAAGATTTAAATAATAGGGAGTTATTAGCTCAGCAACTGGCTGAAGAAAAAGATCCTTTGGCCGAGTTTTTATATCAAGAAATTGAAAGAAAAATTAAAGAAGATGCTTCTTTTAAAGACACATTAAGCGACAACTGGTATAACAATACCGTGATAAAAGAGTATTTATCAAAAAAATATTTTTCAGGGTATTGGAATAAATATGAACTGTATTGTACGGCATGTAGAGAAGATGATTCCTTACTTGTTCAGCCAGAAAACATACCAAAAAAATGTCATGAAATATTTGAAAAAAAGCTTAGTAATGCTGAAAAAGTAGAAGATGCAAATTTTTATCATATCCAAAATGAATACTCTTCTCAATATGTAGGAATAATAGAGTTGTTTGATTCTAAGTCTAAGCAGCTTGGGCCGGTAAAATTATATTTAGAGTTAATTCCAAAGCTGTTTCAAAAAAATGAAGGTTACCCTGAATTATTATTAGACAATAAAGAGATTAAAGAACTCTCTTCCGTAGGAAAATACCACTATGCAAGATACGTAAATGGTGAGCTGACAGACCAATCGGGAGAACACAAATATGCCTTAATTATAGATTCTTCATGGATTTCGGTTAAAGAAGAGTTTAGCATAGCTTCTTCTAATCATCATAACCACCTCATTTATTCTCCTGATAAAAACAAACAGATTATCCTCTCGTCAGAAGAAATAACCGGAATAGATGGAATCACCTATTTCTCTTATTTATTTGCCTTTGCCGGAGCTTTTATGTTATTTCTTTCGCTTTTTATAGGGCAATTTCCTGTGGCTTTTAAAATAAGGTACTCTAGTTTCAGTACTAAAATACAGGCCTTTTTAGTAATTACTATTTTACTGCTTTGTTTTGTCTTTGGTGCGGGAGCAAGTTATTACATCAAAAAAAATTATGACGAAAAAAACATACGGCAGATAAGCGAAAAAACCCGTTCTATTTTAATTGAAATGGAACAAAAGCTTGGTGAAAACAATATTCTTGACCCTTCTATAAACGACTATCTTACTTTTTACCTTGTTAAATTTTCGAATGTCTTTTACGCAGATATTAATATTTACGCTAAAAACGGAAACATGATTGCTACTTCCAGAAATGAAGTTTTTGAAAAAAACTTGACGGGAAGATTCATGAATCCCGAAGCATTGGATGCCATGAAAAACAAACATATGGCAGAATATATTCACAAAGAAAAAGTAGGGCAGCTTGAATATTTATCCGCTTATGTTCCTTTTAGAAACAATGAAAACGAAATACTTGCTTATCTAAACTTACCTTATTTCGCAAAACAAAACGAACTTCAGGAAGAACTGTTTGTTTTCATTTCTACCTTAATAAACATCTATGTTTTTCTATTAATTATAATGCTTATTGTTGCGGTTTTCTACTCTAACTATATTTCAAGACCTATTAAATTAATAGGAGAAAAAATTGGTAAACTACAGCTGGGTAGTTTAAATGAAAAAATTCAATGGAAAGGCACCGATGAAATAGGAAAACTGGTTCAGGAATACAACAAAAAAGTAGAAGAACTTGCTATTAGTGCAGAAAAATTAGCTCAGTCAGAGCGGGAGTCTGCATGGAGAGAAATGGCAAAGCAAGTGGCACATGAAATAAAAAATCCATTAACTCCAATGCGGCTGAGCGTACAAATGCTTCAACGTTCTTCCAATGAAAATGATTCAAACTTAAAAGACCGATTAAATAGAACTACTGACACTTTGTTAGAGCAGATAGAAACACTTACCAATATTGCCAATGAGTTTTCAAACTTTGCTAAAATGCCTGTTGCAAAAAATGAAAACTTTTCACTAAACCAATTATTATCTTCAGTGGTTGACCTTTATGCAAACAATGACGAAAATACAGAAGTTGTATTTGTTTCTACCGTTGAAAACGCAACCATAAGTGCCGACAAAAACCAAATGAACAGAGTCTTCAACAACTTAATCAAAAATGCTATCCAGGCCATACCGTATGACCGAAAAGGAAAGGTAGAGGTACATTTATCAGAAAAAGAAAACAGCTATCTTATCAAGATAACTGATAATGGAACCGGCATTGCCGATGAAATGAAGAATAAAATATTTACCCCTAACTTTACCACCAAAACAGCCGGAATGGGCTTAGGCTTAGCTATGGTAAAAAACATTATTGAAAACAGTGGCGGTAAAATCTGGTTTGAAACTAGCTTAGATAAAGGAACTAGCTTTTTTGTTCAATTACGTAAAGAAAATGTCTAGCCAAAGCTTTAAAAAAGAAGAACGCTTATATCATAAAAAAACCATTGATGAGCTTTTTTCTAATGGCAAAAATATTAAGTCTCCCTCTTTCCTACTTTTGTACTCTAAAACTCCGTTTGAATCTCATTTTCCTGCTAGAGTTTTAATTAGTGCTCCAAAGAAAAAATTTAAACGAGCAGTGGATAGAAACTTAGCCAAACGCAGAATAAAAGAGGCCTACAGAAAAAATAAAAATGAGCTTTATGAATTTTTAACATCTAATCATCTTCAATTAAACTTAATTTTGGTTTATCTTTCGGAAAATATTGAACCTTATTCTGAAATTGAGCATAAAATAAAAGAGCTCATTAATCGTTTAGTAGAACAGCTTAAAGAAAAGCGTCATGATGAATAATATAAAACACTGGAAAAAGCGAATTAAAATTTCTCTTCTTGCCTTAACCATAGGTTTTGCCGGGTTTTTCTCCTTGGCAATGACCGACAATTACTTTGAAATTTCTAAAAACCTGGATGTTTTTGGAACTCTTTTCAGAGAATTAAACATTTACTATGTAGATGACACTGATCCGGGAGAGCTAATGAAAACAGGCATTGATGCAATGCTTAACTCGTTAGACCCATACACCAATTACATTCCTGAGTCTCAAATGGAAGACTATAAAATAATGACTACCGGTCAGTATGGTGGTATTGGTGCAATTATTCAACAACGAGATGAGTATGTTGTTATTGGAGAGCCTTATAAAGGTTTTGGGGCAGACAAAGCAGGGCTCAAAGCCGGAGATAAAATTTTAGAAATTGACGGAAAATCGGTTAAAGGAAAAACCGTGAGTGATGTAAGAGAGTTCTTAATTGGCGAACCCGGAACTTCTCTTAAGGTAAAAGTGAAAAGACCCGGAACAGAAGATATCATTGAAAAAACAGTTACCAGAGAAGAAGTAAAAATAAAAGATGTTCCTTACCATGGAATGTTAAATAATGAAGTAGGTTATATCAAATTAACAGGCTTTACACAAACCGCTTCACAAGAAGTAAAAGACGCCTTTAATGATTTGAAAGGAAAAGGAATGAAATCTTTGGTTTTTGACCTAAGAGGAAATGGCGGAGGACTTTTAAGAGAAGCGGTAAACATTGTTAACTTTTTTATTCCGAAAGGAGAAATGGTAGTTAGCACAAAAGGGAAAATAAAAGAGTGGGAGCAAACCCACAAAGCCCTAAGTAACCCACTAGATACGGAAATTCCTATTACTGTATTAATTGATGACAATTCTGCTTCTGCTTCTGAAATTGTTTCTGGCGCTTTGCAAGATCACGACAGAGCCGTTTTAGTTGGAGAAAATTCATTTGGAAAAGGCTTGGTTCAACAACCTAGACCGCTTAGCTATAATGCTACGTTAAAAGTTACTGTTGCGAAATACTATA
Source organism: Bacteroidia bacterium (assembly GCA_030426475.1). GTDB lineage: Bacteria > Bacteroidota > Bacteroidia > Flavobacteriales_E > Vicingaceae > CALALS01. The sequence goes on along the minus strand of JAUHYR010000001.1, from coordinate 69,766 downwards.
TTCCATCAGGAAGATGTATTCAAAAACTAGATTACTCTAAAAAAGGCGAAGACGGAAAGGCAACCAAAGTTCCCGATTCACTGAAAGTAGCTTTTAAAACAGTTAAAAATAAAAGAACCGTTTATGATGGTGACGGTATTACTCCCGATTTAATTTCTACTCAACCTACATTTAGTAATGTTTCGGCAGCGCTTTACGGAAAATATCACATTTTTGATTACGCTACCCAATTTACTCTAGAGCATTCTACTATTGCATCTCCAAAAGAGTTTGAAATAACAGAAGAAGAGTATAACAAGTTTGTGGAGTTTCTTTCAGGTAAAGATTATTCTTACACCACAGAAACCGAAAAAGTGCTTGAAAAATTAGCTGAAAAAGCTAAGGAAGAAAAGTATTATGAAGATGCAAAACACGACTTTGAGCACCTACAAAATGTACTTGAAGAAAGAAAGAAAAATGACCTTATTAAATTTAAAGATGAAATAAAAACCATGCTGGCAGACGAAATCATTGGAAGATATTATTATCGTGAAGGAAGAATGGAGGCTAATCTTAAAAAAGATGTTGTTTTAAAAGATGCTTTAGATATTCTTAAAGATAAAGAAAAGTACAATGGAATTTTAGCCGGCACTTTTCATCCCGAATCAATAAACAGATAATCTTTAATGACGTTAAAAAAAGCATGGAGCTGGTTTATAACGCCCGATAACTTTTTCTTTTTAAGTGCCTTATTGCTTGCCGTAAGCCTTCCCTTGTCGAAGTTTACTATGAGTATCGCTCAAATTGGGCTGGGGATTTCATGGCTGTTATATGGCAACTATAAAGTTCGTTTATCCAGTGTTTTTAAAAACAAGTTGTTTTGGGCTTTAAGCAGCATTTTCCTTATTCATTTAATAGGTTTAATCTATACCCAAAATTTTGATTATGCTCTTAACGACATTAAAATAAAACTACCGTTATTCATTTTACCCTTTATCTTCCTTAGTACACCGCTCTTACTTAGATTTCGTTATAGGCTAGTTTTAAAGTTCTTTGTAATTGGAATCCTTATAGGAACCTTGTTAAGCTTTTTTAAAAACATTGGTTGGTTAGGTGAAGTTCCTTTAGACAAAAGAGAGTTGTCGCTATTTATTTCGCACATTCGTTTTAGCCTGATGATTTGTATAGCTTTCTTCTGTTGTGTTTACCTTTTTAGCACTCAAAATAAAAACAGAATGTTTTGGTTATTTGCAGCTGCATGGCTAATCATCTCTTTATTTATACTTGGAAGCATTACCGGTATTATAGTCATTTTATTTTCTTCTCTTTTTATGCTTTCATTTTACTTTTTAAATACAGGAGGAAAAAAAGCAAAGTTCTTTTTCCCTTCTTTGGTTCTTTTTGTCATTGCTGTGTTTGTTACTTTAATCTATTCAAATGTTAATGAGTTTTATACTCTAAAAAATCAACCGGATCCTATTCCTATTGAAAAATCAACCCTCCAGGGAGAAGAATATGTACACACTTTAGAAGGAGATTATAGCCAAATGAAAGAAAACGGATATTTTCTTTGGAGACATATTGCCTGGCAAGAGCTTGAGCAAAGCTGGAATAAAAGAAGCTCCATTCCCTTTGATGGAATGGATAAAAAAAATCAACCCTTAAAAGAAACACTTGTTCGCTTTTTAACTTCTAAGGGATTAAAAAAAGACGCTGACGGAGTAAATAAATTATCTGAAGAAGAGGTTGCTGCTATCGAAAATGGAACATCAAACCATCTTTATTTAACTTACAATCCTTTAAAATTAAGGGTTCAAAAAATAATTTGGGAATTCGACAACTACTTTGAAGGAGGAAATTACAATGGTCACTCTGTGGTAATGCGACTTGCCTTTTTTGAAAATGCACTTCACACTTGGAAAAGAAATAATGGTTGGATTGGAGTTGGCACAGGAGACATAAGGGATGAAATTGAAAAACAATATCAAATAGAGAACTCTATTCTGTCCGGTGAATATAGACTACGAGCCCACAACCAATTTCTTACTTTTTTAGTAAGCTTTGGTATTATTGGGTTACTGGTTTTTATCTTTTCTATTATATACCCACTTTTTAAAATAACGGACAGCTATCTGTACATTAGTTTTGTGGTAATTGCCATACTTTCTATGTTTACTGAAGATACTCTTGAAAGTCAAGCAGGCGTAACCTTTTTTGCATTTTTGAATATTTTCTTGTTGTTACTTGAAAATAGGTCTCTTAATTCCTTGCAGAAATAAACTATCTATTCAATTTTTTGTACCTTTGCAGCTCAATTCATTGTTATGATTAATTTATTAAATATTCTTTTAGGGATGGTTGGACCATGGCAAATCGTTTTAATTGCCGTAATCCTTATTTTGCTTTTTGGCGCTAAAAAAATTCCTCAATTAATGAGAGGTTTGGGCAGCGGAGTTAAAGAGTTTAAAGACGGCATGAAAGAAGGCGCTGAGGAAAAAAAAGATGATGATAAACCCGCTAAATCTTAGTTTAGCTGATGTATCGTTCTTACTCTGAGTTAAAATCTAACCTCAGTACGAATAAAACTTCTGTTCTACAAGTTGTCGCTCACTATGTTTCTCAAATAGAAAAAAATAAGCACCTAAATGCTTTTTTAGAGGTTTTTGAGGATGATGCGCTTAATAGGGCGCGTGAGATTGACAAAAAAATTTCCCAAAACAAAGCCGGCAAATTAGCAGGAATGGTTATCGGTATTAAAGATAATCTTTGCTATAAAGGTCACAAGGTTTCTGCCTCTTCAAAAATTTTAGAAGGGTTTAAATCCCTTTACACCGCAACAGCTGTTCAGCGTTTGCTTGACGAAGATGCTATTATTATTGGTAGATTAAATTGCGATGAGTTTGCTATGGGAAGCTCCAATGAAAACTCAGCCTATGGAAAAGTTTTAAACCCTATCAACAACAAATTAGTGCCTGGTGGTTCTTCCGGTGGTTCTGCTGCTGCAGTTAAAGCTGGATTGTGTATGGCTGCTCTTGGTTCAGATACAGGCGGCTCTATCCGTCAGCCCGCTTCTTTTTGTGATATTGTGGGGCTTAAGCCATCTTACGGAAGAATATCTAGGTATGGACTTATTGCTTATGCATCTTCTTTTGATCAAATCGGTCCACTAACCAATACTATTGAAGATGCCGCATTGTTGCTACAAGTGATGGCCGGAAAAGATGAAATGGATAGTACAAGCTCTTCAAAGCCTACTGATGATTACCTGTCTTTTGAAAAGAAAAAAAATAAAATCGCCATATTTTCCAGTTTTATTAATCACAGCGGAATTGACCATGAAGTAAAAAATGGCATTAATTCCATTCTTTCTAAACTAGAAGCCCAAGGGCATGAAGTAGAAGCTGTTGATTTTCCGTATTTAGACTATTTAGTGCCTACTTACTATGTGTTAACTACCGCTGAAGCTTCCAGCAACCTTGCCAGATATGACGGAATTCATTATGGCTATAGAAGCGAAAACACCGTTGATATGGAAACGGCTTATAAAAAGTCAAGAACAGAAGGGTTTGGAGAGGAAGTAAAGCGAAGAATTATGCTTGGTACTTTTGTGTTGAGCTCGGGTTATTATGATGCTTATTACAGTAAAGCACAAAAAGTTAGAAGATTGCTAAAGAATACCATGGACGAACTTTTTGAAAAGTTTGATCATATTGTTATTCCAACAAGCCCGCACACCCCATTTCAAATTGGTCAGCAGGTGGACGACCCTATTAAAATGTATTTGGAAGATATATTTACTGTATTGGCTAACCTTAGCGGAAACCCTGCTATTTCACTACCTGTAGGAAAGCACTCCAATGGGCTTCCTTTTGGGCTTCAAGTTATTAGTAAAAACTTTTGTGAGCGAGAAATGTTATCTTTCTCCAAGGAAATAGTGGACAATTTTTCCCATAATTAATCAGTTAAACTGAAAGCATGAAAAAATTTATTGGAGGGGTCTTATTTTTAACTGTTACTTCTTTTGCTGTTGCCCAAACAGGAACAGAGAAGATTAATCTATCATCGAAACAAGATTCGTCATTAGCCATTATTGACGATGATCCACTTTTGCTTTATATAGACAGCATTTTTGCGGATGAATTTTTCAAAGCCTACGGCTTTGCAGATGAAACTGAAGTTCCCGCACCTTTTAAAGAAGACGTTATTCCCTCTTTTGATAAAGCTACCTACAAAAAAAGAATGGCCCTGCTTGATTCAAAAACGCCTATGACGCTAACCTATAATGACTATGTACATGCTTTTATTCATTTATATGCTGACAAAAGAAGAAAGCTAACCGCACGAGAACTTGGTTTGTCAAAAATTTACTTTCCAATTTTTGAAGAATATTTGGACAAGTATCAAATGCCATTAGAACTAAAATATTTGTCCATTATTGAGTCTGCGTTAAATCCAAGAGCAATTTCTCATGCCGGAGCTGCCGGGTTATGGCAGTTTATGTATCGCACAGGAAAAATGTATGACCTGGATGTTAACTCATATTACGATGAAAGAATGAGTGTTCACAAATCTACTGATGCCGCATGTCAATATCTAAAAATGCTGTATGGGCTTTATGGAGATTGGGATTTAGCTCTTGCGTCCTATAACTGTGGTCCCGGAAATGTAAATAAAGCTATTCGCAGAGCCGGTGGTGGTAAAAAAACCTTTTGGGAAATTTATGATTATTTGCCAAGAGAAACCAGAGGTTACGTTCCTGCATTTATAGCTGTTAATTACGTGATGAACTACCATAAAGAACACAATATTTATCCTGTTAACCCTAAACTTCCTTACACTAAAACTGATACTGTTTTTGTAAAAAAAATGGTGTCATTTTATCAAATTTCCGAGTCACTTGATATTCCTGTTTCTACTCTTGAATTACTAAATCCCGAATACAAAAAGAATGTGATTCCCGCTCATGAAAAACCTTTGACATTGAGGCTTCCTTATGATAAAGTGGGGCTTTTTGTTTCAAATGAAGATGCTATTTATGCTTTACGTTCAGAGCAAGAAGTAAAAGACAGTATTGCCGCTGCTCAAGAAATAAAAATTCCGGGCTATTCCGGAGCAAGTTCTGACGGAAGTTATTTTATTCATGTGGTTAAGAGCGGGCAGTATTTAGGCATGATTGCAGAAAAATATAATGTAAGAGTAAATCAAATTAGAGACTGGAATAATTTAAGAGGAACTAATATTTATATAGGTCAAAAGCTAAAAATTTATGCAAATAAGCCTACTTCAACATCTACTACTACAACTAAAAACCCTACGGTTGTTGCAAGCACAAATGGAAGTAGTGTTTATCATACTGTTGTAAGTGGTGATAATTTATGGGCTATTGCTAATAAATATGACGTCACCATTGAATCAATAAAAGCATTAAATCCATCGTTAAACGGAAATAGCTTGCAGGTAGGAATGAAATTAAAAGTAAAATAATATGATACGATTATTTCTTAGCCTTCTTGTTATTTGCTCTCTTTTTTCATGCGAAGAGTCCGCAAAAAAATTAATGGTTGACAGCACCGGAAAATCCGGTGAACTAGTTGTAGTAATAGACACTATACACTGGAATGATGCTTTGGGCAATAATGTGATTGAGTGCTTAGCCTCTGCCCAATACGGCTTACCTCAGGCTGAGCCCGCTTTTACATTAATCAGAGTTCCTAATCAGGCATTTACCAGCATTTTTAAAACCGCCAGAAGCATTTTGCTTTTTTCGTTTGACAAAACATTGTCTGAGCCTAAAATAACCGTTGCTTACGATAATTGGGCAAAGAATCAGTTCGTAATGAACATATCCGGTAAAAACGCAACTGAAATAGCCAGTTATATCAAAGAGAATAAAGTTGGGATTCTTGAGAAATTTAGAAATGAAGAGCTTTCTAAAATTGCAAAAGAATACATTTCTGAACCGGATGATGTTTTGAAAAAACTAATATCAAGTAAATTTAATATCTCACTTTCAGTTCCTACAGGTTATCAAGTAGCAATGGATTCCGCAAACTTTTTATGGCTAAGAAAGGAATATGAAAGTGGCGGTCACCCCATTAGCCAGTCATTTTTTATGTACGAATTTCCTATGACAGACAGCGAGATTACTTCTGAAATGCTAGTTGCCGTGAGAGATTCTATTACCAAAAGATGGATTGAAGGAGGAAAAGAAAATACCTACATGACACATGAAAAACTAGTTCCGCCTTTAACCTTATTAAGTAAAGTGGCTGAAAAGGATTGTTATGTAACCAGAGGTTTATGGAAACTTGAAAACGGCTTTATGGGTGGACCGTTCGTTAATTTTGCTTTTGTAAACAACAAGGAAAGTAAAATTACGGTGATAGACACTTATGTTTATGCTCCAAGGTTTGATAAAAGAGAATATTTAAGACAAACAGAAGCCATTGCAGCTACTTTAAAGTTTAATCTTTAATTGAAATTATCAGTTATCATACCCGCTTATAATGAAGAAAAAACAATTGTAAAATTGCTTCAAAAAGTGGTAGACGTAACTTTGATTGGCGATGTAGAAAAAGAAGTTATTGTAGTAAATGATTGTTCTACAGACAATACCAAAAAGGTAATTGAAGATTTTTCTGCTACCTCTAACTCAAATATTAAACTGTTTCACCAAGAAAAAAATCAAGGAAAAGGCGCTGCTATTCGAAAAGGAATTGAGCTCGCAAGCGGTGATTTTTTAATTGTTCAAGATGCCGACTTAGAGTATAATCCTGAAGAGTTTAATTTGCTTTTACAGCCTGCCGTTGACGGTGTAGCAGATGTAGTTTACGGCTCTCGTTTTATGGGCGGAAAGCCGCACAGAATTTTATTTTTTTGGCATTCGCTCGGAAACAAGTTTCTCACTTTTTTGAGCAATATGTTTACCAACCTTAACTTGACCGATATGGAAACATGCTACAAGTTAATTAGAAGTGACTATGCCAAAAAGATTAAACTAAAAGAAAACCGATTTGGCTTTGAACCTGAAATAACTGCCAAGCTTTCCCGAATAAAAGGCATCAGAATATATGAAGTAGGAATTTCCTATTACGGAAGAACCTATCAGGAAGGCAAAAAAATTGGTTGGAAAGACGGCTTCAGAGCTATCTATTGTATTTTTAAGTATGGATTATTCAAGGCATAAACTTCTAGTTCTTTCCCTCCTCTTAGGGCTTTTGTATTCTGGTTTTTCCTATGGAAAATATCGTCCATATAAAATTCATGAGTTGATTAAAACATGTGATATTGCAGTTGTTGGAAAAATTACTTCTGTAAATAATCGCACTTTTGAACTTTCTATTGATAGTCTATTAATAGATAAAATTAATGGAAAACCTACAATTATTACAGTTAATAGACAAGACATCCATGCAGGTGTTTGTCCACCAAAAAGGTGGACAGAATATAGTGTAGGACAACAAAGTTTATTTTTTCTAAAAAAAGTAAACAATAAAAAATGGAGCGTTTTGAGTCTTTTAAATGAGGGAGAGTTTCCAATTAAAAATGATTCTATTTATTGTCTCGCGTCATCTATTGATTTATGTGGTCATATTGTTGAACCCTCCCTTCATTTAAAAGACTCTTTAAAAACTTTAGGAATATATGGGTATGCATTTAATAAACGACAATTTATTGATGCAATTATTAAGTACTATGCTGCTTCCTTTCTCCCTTACGAAGAAAAAAAAGCAAAATATCTTATTACCTTAAATAAAGGCAACCCATCTATAAACATATTGTTCTGCCGATTTGACTAATAAACTTTGACCTTTTTAACCTTTTAACTTTTAACTAATCTTATCTTTACCAAAATTTATTTAACATGAGCTTAATTGTTGTTGGAACAGTGGCGTTTGATGCCATAGAAACTCCTTTCGGAAAAACAGATAAAATATTAGGTGGTGCTGCCACATTCATTAGTCTATCTGCTTCACAGCTGGTAGATAATATTAATATTGTTTCGGTAATTGGTGGTGATTTCCCTCAAGAATATATCGACCTATTAAAAAATCATAAAGTAAATACCGAAGGGTTAGAAATTGTAAAAGAAGGAAAAACCTTCTTCTGGTCAGGAAAGTATCACTTAGATATGAATACCCGAGATACCATTGAAACTCAACTTAACGTACTGGAAACTTTTGACCCAAAAGTGCCGGACTCATACCAAGACTGTGAGTATTTAATGCTTGGTAATCTTGCTCCATTTGTACAACAAAAAGTAATTAAAAGCTTAAAAAACAGACCTAAGCTAATTGTAATGGACACCATGAATTTTTGGATGGAAATTGCATTAGAAGAGCTTAAGCAAACCATTGCTATGGTTGATGTCTTGTCTATTAATGATGAAGAAGCGAGATTATTGTCTGGAGAATACTCTTTAGTGAAAGCAGCTAAAAAGATTTTAGCTATGGGGCCAAAATATTTAATCATTAAGAAAGGTGAACATGGTGCATTATTGTTTGACCAAAACAATGTGTTTTTTGCTCCGGCTCTTCCGCTAGAAGATGTATTTGACCCTACTGGTGCAGGAGATACTTTTGCCGGTGGTTTTATCGGTTACATTGCCAAAACAGGCGACACTTCATTTGACAATATGAAAAGAGCTATTATTCATGGTAGCGCACTAGCTTCATTTTCCGTTGAAAAATTCGGAACGGAACGTTTAGTCAACCTTTCTGCTGATGAGTTCAATGCCAGATTAAATGAATTCTCACAATTAGTAAAGTTTGATTTAAACTCTGAGTTAGTGAGCTAGTTCATCAATTGGTTAACTTTGTAACCGAGATGAATGATGCTTCTTTAGAACAAAAACTTCAAAACTTACCCAAAAACCCGGGAGTTTATCGGTTTTTCGATAACAAAGGGAAAATAATATATATAGGCAAAGCCAAAAATCTAAAGAAAAGAGTTTCCTCTTATTTTCAAAAACAACACGAAAACGGAAAAATTCGTGTGTTGGTAAGTAAAATAAAAGACCTTAACTACATTGTGGTTGAAACCGAGCAAGATGCTCTGTTGCTTGAAAACAATCTCATCAAAAAACATCAGCCCAAGTACAACGTAATGCTTAAAGATGACAAAACCTATCCATGGATTTGTATCAAAAAAGAACGATTTCCAAGAGTATTTTCAACCCGTACGCTAGTGAAAGACGGCTCAGAATATTTTGGCCCCTACACCAACGGTAAAATGATGAACACTTTGCTTGATTTTGTTACCAAGCTTTATCCACTAAGAACATGTAACTATCATCTTTCTGAAGAAAACATTGAACAAAAAAAATACAAAGTTTGTCTGCAATACCATATAAAAAAATGTTTAGGTCCATGTGAAGGTTTGCAGACAGAGGAAGATTATAATGCTCAAATTGCTCACATCAAAAACATTTTAAAAGGAAACATTACCGAAATAATTACCGAGCTAAAACGAATGATGAAAACATATTCGGAAAATTATGAATATGAAAATGCCCAGCTTACAAAAGAAAAACTTGATTTGCTTGAAAAGTTTCAGGCACGCTCTACGGTAGTTAACCCTAAAATAAATAATGTAGATGTGTTTACCATTGTAAAAGAAAACGATTTAGCTTGCGTAAATTTTATAAAAGTTGTGAATGGAGCAATCATTCAAGGGCATACACTGGAACTAAAGTCAAAACTGGATGAGTCTGAAGAGGAATTGCTTTCTATAGGTATTACTGATTTAAGAGAGCGTTTTAACAGCACCAGCAAAGAAATTTATTGCAATATTACACCAAGTGTTGAACCGGAAGGCGTTACTATTCACCTTCCTCAAATTGGAGATAAAAAAAGGTTAATCGATCTTTCTTTACGAAATGCCAAGTATTATCTGCTTGACAAAAAACTGAAGAATGAAACCATTAAAGAGAAAAAACAAAAAAAACCTGTTTTAGAAGAGTTACAAAAAAGTCTTCATCTATCTACTCTTCCCACACATATTGAATGTTTTGATAACTCTAACATTCAAGGAACTAATCCCGTTGCTGCTTGTGTGGTGTTTAAAAATGGTAAGCCCGCCAATAAAGATTATCGGCACTTTAATATAAAAACCGTTGAAGGTCCTGATGACTTTGCAAGTATGGAAGAAGTGGTTTACAGAAGATACAAGCGATTATTAGATGAAAAACAACCTTTACCTCAACTCATTGTAATTGACGGAGGGAAAGGGCAACTATCTTCTGCCGTAAAAAGCTTGAAAAAACTTGATTTATATGGCAAAATTGCCATTATAGGTATCGCAAAAAAATTAGAAGAAATTTACTTTCCTGAAGACAGCGTTCCTATTTATTTAGATAAACGTTCGCAAGGGTTAAAGCTCATTCAGCACATGCGAAATGAGGCTCACCGTTTTGGAATAACGCACCATAGAAACAGAAGAAGCAAAAACTCTTTTAAAACTGAGCTGGAAAGCATTAAAGGAATTGGAAAAGCCACTATTGAAACATTATTAAAAAAATACGGTTCGGTTGAACGCATCAAAAAAGCTTCTGAAAAAGAAATAGAAGAAACTATCGGAAAAAGTAAAGCAAAGCTAGTTTTAGGTTACTTCAACGTTTAACTCAGTTTATCGGCTAACAATCTCATCTCCATTCCCGGAGCATACTTTTGGTAAATGATGTTATATACTGCCTCAGCAATAGGAATGTCTACTTTGTAGTTTTCATTAAGTTCATGAATACTCTTTACCGCATAAAACCCTTCCGCCACCATATTCATTTCCAAGTGAGCAAACCTAACCGAATATCCTTTCCCCAACATAGTACCAAATAATCTATTTCTTGAAAACTGTGAATAGCCGGTAACCAGTAAATCTCCTAAATAGGCCGATGTTAAAACATCTCTGTGTACAGGGCTTACCGCATCTACAAATCGTTCTATTTCTTGAATAGCGTTAGAAATAAGCACTGCCTGAAAGTTATCACCATAACCCAAGCCGTGACAAATACCACAAGCGATAGCAATTACGTTTTTATAAATGGCTGAAATTTCCGTTCCATAAACATCTTCGGAGGTGGTCGTTTTAATGTATCTACAACTCATCTTTTCAGCAATGAACGCTGCCTTTTCAGAGTCTTTACAAGCTATTGTTAAATAAGATAGTTTTTCAAGCGCAACCTCTTCGGCATGGCAAGGACCACAGATAATTCCAAAGTTTTCCTCTTCAATATCAAAATGCTTTTTCATATAACTTCCCACAATGGCATTTTCTTCAGGGATAATTCCTTTAATGGCTGAAAAAACCGTTTTGCCTTTAAACAATTCAGGCTTAACATCCTTTAAGCTTTCTGACAAAAAAGCAGAAGGAACTGCCAATATTAAAATATCGTTTTCCTCAATTACTTTTTCTATGTGATTGGTTGGGAAAACCTTTTCAAGGTCTATTTCAACGGAACTTAAATAATTAGGGTTGTGCCCGTAGTCATTAATATGATTAACCGATTGCTCATTGCGCATCCACCAATCTATTTTATCCAGATTGTTAGATAAAATTTTAACGATAGCGGTACTCCAGCTTCCTCCGCCAATTACTGCAACTCGTTGATTTGTCTCGCTTTTTTCCATCAGTACAAAAGTATAAATATAAGCTTCACAAATATTTAACAAAAATTTATCGAATAAATTTGGTGATTCGTCTAAAAAAAACCTATTTTTGTCGAAGCAAAACCAAAAACCAACCGTATCTTTGAAATATTTAACCGCTCCTTTTAAAATTCCTGCCGCTTATGAAGTGCGCTAAACAAATGGAAAAAAGCAGCGTTTAAGAACTCAAAGAAAGATGTTATGGAAACAATTACAACCAAAACCAAAATCAGAGAGCTTGCCAAATCCTTAGGAGTGGCAGTTCTGATACTAGCATTTTTATTATTGTTAGTGATCTCATTTACGTAACCCCTAGTTTAATCAACCAATAACCGTTGGAAGACAAGAAAGCTCTGCTCAGGCAGGGCTTTTTTTGTTTACAGGCTTTCGATTACTTTAAATGCTTCCAGACTCCCCTTGATGGGCGGGTTTAGTTTAGATATTTCTATTTCTGCCTTTCCAACCAAAGAAAAGTTTTCTTTAACGGCAGACAAAATTCGTTTCGCAAGATTTTCAATCAGTTTTTCGGGCTTTTCCATTTCGGCTTTTACCAATTCATATGCTGATGAATAATCTACAAATTGGGGCAGTTCGTTGGTATGTTCTTTGGGAAAAGAATAATCAATGGTAAGAGAAACCAGATATCTTCCGCCTATCGTATTTTCTTCAGGGTGAAGACCATGATAGGCATAAAACTCCATATTTTGAAGCACTATTTTACCCATTCAGTTGTTGAATACCGCTTGCAATTCTTTTTAAGCTTTCTTCTTTGCCTAATATTTCCATAATATGAAACATACTTGGCCCCATTCCTTTTCCGGTAATGGTTAATCGCAAACAAGGCAACACTTGCCCGATAGACTTTCCTTCTTTCTCCAGAAATGCTTTAAATACTTCTTCTAATTTATCTGATTGAAAGGCTGTGTTTTCAAATTCAGCACTTAGTTTTTGAAGGGTTTCGGCAGAGTCCTCTTTCCACTTTTTCTCTTTTGTTTTTTGGTCGAATTCGGTTGGTGCGGCAAAAAAGAACGCTCCTTCATCTAGCATTTCTTTTACAAACGAAGCTCTCTCTTTCAATAATTCACAAGTTTGAGCCACATATTCTTCAGAAAATCCGGTATATCCTGCTTCTTGCAAATAAGGCATAAAAATCTTAGCCAGTTCTTCGTTAGACTTTAATCTTAAGTAATGTTGATTGTACCATTTAGCTTTATCCGGGTCAAATTTAGCTCCTGATTTCCCCACTCTTTCTAAACTAAAAGCTTCTATCAGTTCATCTAAGGTAAAATGCTCTCTCGTATCTCCGGGATTCCAGCCTAAAAAGGCAAGGATATTTAAAAATGCTTCCGGGAAATAGCCCGCTTCTCTATATCCTGAAGATTTTTCGCCTGTTGTCGGGTCAATCCAGTCTAACGGAAAAACAGGAAAACCTAGTCGATCTCCGTCTCTTTTGCTAAGCTTTCCGTTACCATCCGGCTTAAGTAATAAAGGTAAATGGGCAAACTGCGGCATGGTATCTTCCCAGCCTAAAAAACGATATAAAATAACGTGAAGCGGAGCTGACGGCAGCCACTCTTCTCCTCTAATTACATGAGATATTTTCATCAAATGGTCATCTACTACATTGGCTAAATGATAAGTAGGCATTCCGTCAGATTTAAATAATACTTTATCGTCAAGCTGATTAGAATTTACGACTACCCAACCTCTGATAATGTCATGCACCTTTATCTCCTCATTCCTTGGCATTTTAATTCTAATCACATAATCCTCTCCTGCATCTAATCGCTTTTGAACTTCATCTTCACTGAGCGTTAATGAGTTTTTCATATATGTTCTTACAGCCGCATTGTATTGAGGTGAAGGGTTTCCTGTTTTCTTTAATCGCTCACGCATTTCTTCCAGCTCTTCAGGAGTATCAAAAGCATAATAAGCGTGCCCACTTTTTACCAATTGTTCAGCATAAGGCTTATAAAGCTCTTTTCTTTCCGATTGGCGATAAGGACCATATTCTCCACCCACATGAACACCCTCATCAAAGTCAAAACCACACCATTTTATTGATTCTATCAAATACTCTTCTGTTCCTGGTACGTAACGCGTTTGGTCGGTATCTTCAATTCTTAAAATGATTTTTCCTCCGTTCTTTTTGGCAAACAAATAATTGTACAATGCTGTACGTATTCCTCCTATGTGTTGAGGACCTGTAGGACTTGGCGCGTATCTTACTCTTACTTCTGACATTCTAAAAATTTTGTGCAAATGTATTAAAACCGTTTTAGCTATTGAATAGAATGGCGTATTATTGTTTTTAGAAATTTATTATTTGAAAAAGGCTATAAAAATATTTTTAGCAGTTATTGTCCTCTTTATCAATCTGTTGTTTTTAGATGAGCTAATCTCCACTTATCTTATGAACCAAAAACTAATTTCAGAAAACCTTGTCTTCACCACAGAAAGCCTTACCCCTTTTTTTCTCGGGTTACTTTTATGCATGCTTGTGCTTGTTTATCATATTAAAACTCTAGCTTTTTACTTTAAGTCGAAATACTTAAAAGGTAGGGGGGCTGGTAATGACTTAATTCAAAATACTTCTAAGAGTAAAATATCTTTTTTTCTTTTTTCTTTTTTATATGCTATTAATGTTTTATTTATCGTTTTATATTTTTTATCGCTTTGTTTTATCGCTATTTTCATTAAAACTTATTTCCCTTATTCTGAATTGCCCAATGGGTGGGAAAGGCACCTTATAGTTTTAATTGCTTTGCTTATTGGATTTCTTTTTTTCCTAGATGCATGGTGGGCAAGAAAGGCTTTAATGAAATCCTGACTTTTATCACTCTTACTAATCGTTTGTTTCAAAGGGAATTTCGTATCATTGCTCTATTATAAATTAGCTATTCATGGAAAAGCTGTTGGAGTACTTTAATAACGAAGCCGTTCTGTACCTTGTTTTAAGGTTGGTGTTGGGCATTCTTTTTCTTTTTCAAGGCTACGACAAAGTTTTTAGAGTAGGCATGAAAGGCGTAACAGAATCTTTTCAAGTTCAACTCGGAAAAATTAAAGTTCCGAAAAGCATTTTATCACTAAGTACCTACTTTACTTCCTATGTAGAATTAATAGGCGGAGCATTACTAATTCTCGGTTTATTTAAAAACTTTGCTTTACTGTTTCTGGGGATTGACATTATAATTGTCACCATTGCCTTTAGCATGATAAAACCCATGTGGGATATGCAATTATTTTTCCCCAGACTAGTGCTTATTGCCGTTTTACTTTACCTGCCTGAAAAGTGGGATATATTTTCTCTGGATTATTTGTTCAGTACTAATTGCTAATATTTCCGGTTTCTTCTAAGCACTTTAATTGTGTTTTGCTTTCTTTGTAGTAATGAACAACAAACTCTCGGCAGTTATTATCACTTTCAACGAAGAAAAAAACATCAAGCGTTGCATTGAAGGCTTGCTGGATATTGCCGATGAAATAATTGTGGTAGATTCATTTTCCTTTGATAAAACCAAGTCTATTTGTCAATCCTTTAAAGAAGTAAGGTTTATTGAACATGAGTGGGAGGGTTATTCTCGGCAAAAAAACTTTGCCAACGACCAGGCTCAATATGAATATATTTTTTCGGTAGATGCCGATGAGATCCCTTCTGAAGAACTAAAAGCAGCCATTATTAAAGAAAAACTGCATGGTTTTAATGGCAACTACTCCATGAACCGACTAACCAATTATTGTGGCTCTTGGGTAAAGCACGGTGGCTGGTATCCCGACAAAAAAATCAGAATTTTCCCAAAAAATAATACTCGTTGGGAAGGAGACTTTGTACATGAAATTTTAAAAACTGACGCCTCTCTCCCCAGCAAACATTTAAACGGAGATTTACTGCACTACTCCTACCACACCGTTGATGAACATTTGGAGAGAATTGAAAAATATTCTACCCTACACGCACAGCAAATGAAGTTAGACGGAAAAAAGCTAAGCGCCATGAAACTACTTTTTGGCGGTGCTTTTAAATTCTTTTCTACTTACATTTTAAAGCTTGGTTTTTTAGACGGAAAAGCCGGATGGAACATTGCTAAATATTCCGCTAAAGCAGTTTCTTTGAAATACCAAAAACTAAAACAGTTGTATGGTTCAGCCTCCTAAAAAAATTATCATTAGCCGAACCGATAGCATTGGAGATGTGATGCTCACCTTGCCCATAGCGGGCGTTTTAAAGGAAAAATTTCCAGATACCTCCATTTTATTTTTAGGAAAAACCTATACAAAACCTATTGTTGCGTTGAGCAAACATGTAGATGAATTTATTAATTGGGACGAAATACAAGACACCGAAAACCCGCTTGCCCCTTATCAGGCCGACTGCATTATTCATGTTTTTCCGAACAAAGTCATTGCTAAAGCCGCCAAGCAGGCAAACATCACCACCAGAATAGGCACCGTCAGAAAGATTTTCCATTTAGGAAAAATGACGCACTACCTCAACTTTACCCGAAAAAAATCTGAGCTTCACGAATCGCAATTAAACCTGAAATTATTATCTCCACTGGGAATCAAAAAAGAGTTTTTGTTGGATGAAGTTTATAACTATTTAGGGATTGAAGTAAACCCGTCAACTGATTTTAATTTACCTAAAGAAAAGTTTAAGCTGATTTTGCACCCCAAATCAAAAGGAAGTGCCGTAGAATGGGGCATTGAAAATTATTTAAAACTGGTTGAGCTTCTTCCATCAGAGAAATTTGAACTTTACGTTTCGGGTACCGATGCCGAAAAACCTTTCTTGGAAGAATTGATAAATCACCCTAAGGTAAATAGCGTTTGCGGAAAATATAGTCTGGAAGAATTTATCCAATTCATTCAGCAATGTGACGGATTGATTGCTGCCAGCACAGGTCCCTTGCATATTGCTGCTACACTTAACAAACATGCTTTTGGTTTCTTTTCCAACAGAAGACCTATACATCCCGGAAGATGGCAACCATTGGGCAAAAATGTTCACCTCATTACCAATGAACAACCAAAAACAGATGATTTAGATGCTGCAGTAAAAGAAATTTCTCCTGAAAAAGTAGCTGAAATTATTCTCTCTTCCTTAAATCGAGATTTATAAAACCCGCTTTTATAATTGCTTTATTTTAAACGCATTGTAAAACACAAAATTTTCTTTTGATTTTTTAAGTCTTTCGTTTTTAATAGTTAAAGTACCGTTTTTCTTATTACCTTAGTAACGACTATTTTAAAAACTGCCATGAGAAAAAAATTAACCTCTTTGTTGTTAGCAACATTGCTAACCGTTCATTTTTCATTTTCACAAAGCGTTCAGGATTTAGTGGTACAACTTACTGCCACTACTCAAGCAAGCCCTCCGCAAATTACTTTAAACTGGCTGGGGGATGCGGGCGCAACCAGCTACCAGGTGTACAAAAAGAAAAAATCAGACAGTAACTTTTCATTATTACAAAGTGGGCTATCTGCTACAGCTACTCAATTTGTAGATACTGCTGTTCAGGTAGGCGAGTCGTACGAGTATTTCGTTAAAAAATTCATTTCCCCATACAATGGTTATGGTTATATCAACACCGGTATTAATGTTCCGGAGCTGGATTTAAAAGGCGTGATGATTTTGGTGGTAGATACCATGTATGCCGCTAATCTGGCAACAGAAATAGCCGATTTGGAGGCAGACATTGAAAAAGACGGATGGAAAGTAGAGCGTATAGATGTAGACCGAACCGATTTGGTAACTGCTGTAAAAGCCAGAATTGTTGCTGCTTACAATAAAGATCCTCAAAACACTAACGGAGTTTATTTATTGGGACACGTGCCCGTTCCTTACTCAGGAGATTTAGTGCCTGATGGTCATACCAACAACCATTACGGTGCATGGCCTGCCGATGGCTACTATGGAGAAATAGACGGAACCTGGACCGATGCTACCGTAAATAACACTACTGCTCCGGCCAGAACACAAAATGTTCCCGGTGACGGAAAGTTTGACCAAACTATTTTCCCAAGTCCTGTTGAGTTACAAGTAGGTAGAGTAGATTTTTATAACATGGCCACCTTTACCGAAACCGAAGAAGAACTGTTAAGAAGATACTTAAACAAAGCCCATCAATACAAACACAAGCAAATTACTGCCGTAAACAGAGCCATTATTGATGACAACTTTGGATATTTTTCAGGTGAAGCATTTGCTTCTAACGGATGGAGAAACTTTGCTCCGTTAGCAGGTTCTGACAGTTTAAAGTCGGGCGATTATTTTACCAACATGAAACAGAGAAGCTACCTTTGGTCGTTTGGTTGCGGAGGCGGCTCATACACCAGTTGCAGTGGTGTAGGCACTACCGCCAACTTTGCTGCCGATTCATTACAAAGCATATTTACCATTTTATTCGGAAGTTACTTTGGAGATTTTGACAGCCAGAATAATTTACTCCGAGCCGCTTTAGCCAACGGTTCTACGCTTACCAATTTCTGGGCGGGAAGACCTAACTGGCTTATCCATCACATGGGAATGGGTGAAAATATTGGTTATTCTGCCCGAATTACCATGAATAACTCTATTTATTATGCCAGTGTTTATCCGAGATATATTCACAGTGCACTAATGGGTGACCCTACTTTGCGTGCTTATATGATTACACCTCCGAGTAAACTTACTATCAACAATATTGGCGGATTTACCGCACAACTTAGCTGGAATGCATCTCCCGATAATGTAGATGGTTACAATGTGTATATGAAAAACGACAGCAACGATAATTATGTAAAGCTAAACAGCGCCTTAATTACAGGAACCACTTATAGCTACAACCAATACCTTAAAGGGAATTATACCTACATGGTAAGAGCCGTACGATTAGACACTACACCAAGCGGAACCTACAACAACATTAGCCTAGGTGCATGGAATACTACCTTTAGCACAGCCGTAAATGAGCGTGATTTTGCACTAGCATTTAACGTATATCCGAACCCAAGCAAAGGATTAGTAACTCTAGACATTGCTTCTGACGAATACGAAAATTATGCTGTTAAAATAACTGACATTAGCGGAAAAGTACTCATGAACCACACCGCAACAACAGGCAGAAACACTTTAGATCTAAACAGCTTTGCAAAAGGCACTTACTTTATTACCGTAGCCGCCCCTGCCGGAAAACAAAGCGTGAAGAAGATAGTATTGAACTAGTACTTTAGCGAAAATTTCATTCAATTTTCCCAAGCTTTCGGTGGCTGAGGTGTAAAACACTGCCAAGTTGGCGTAAAAAGGGTCGTCTTTGGCGTAATGTGCGTCTTGTTTGGCTTAAGTTACGCCATTAATGGCACTCGCTACGGCTATTGAGGCGTAAATTTCGCAAGCGTTGGCGTTCAGTGCGCCTCTTTAGACGAAAGTTACGGCACGGTTGGCGCTCGGAGCGTCTCTGCTGGCGTAAAATGCGACACGCCTGGCGCAAGTTGCGGCAGCTTTAACGTAATGAACATCACTGCCGAGCTTCTGAACGCCTCTTCCGACCTTCCATGCGCCAAACCAAAGCTTTTTAACGGCTCTTTTGATAATTAAAAGGCTAAGAAAAGCCCTTTTTACGCTTGTCCGACCAAAGATTTCCAATTAAATCCCTAATTTTATGTTTAATTAAAATCTATTCTTCACATAAACTGGCTTTTCTCAACTATGTAATAAAACAATGAAAAGAGTTTTAGTCATTATACTTTTTGTTTTACTAGGGAAGTTATCCATAGCCCAGCAATTTAACTTAACCTCAACAAGTTTTAGTGTTGGCAGTATCTATAAAGCCAATCCAAGGATTTTATTTGATCTTGCTAAGTCAACCATCAGCAAAGAAAGTTATCCCCTATTGGACAGTATTGCAGAATTTCTATTAAAAAATGACAAATTAGTAATTGAAGTAGGGGTTCATAACGATAGTAGGGTTGCAGAGCAAGAGAAAATTAGATCAAGAAATCTTTCGCAAAGTCGTGCGCAAAATATAGTTGACTATCTCATTGACAAAGGAATACCAAAAGAGCAACTAATTCCTGTTGGGTTTGGAGCAACTCAATTAATCATTTCGGAGAAAGAAATTGATAATCTGAAAACCGCTCAAGAAAAAGAAGAAGCACATGCCGTTAATCGTAGAACCGAATTCAAGATACTTGAAATAAGAAAATGAGAAAAACGATATCTATCATAACAATACTCGTTGGACTCACAACAAAACTTTATGCCGCCCCTACTGATAGCCTACTTATGGAAAAATATGGTATGGTCAAAATCCATTCTTCAAGCATTGGTATATATTATGCCCGACCTCAAGATAAAGCAGCTATTGTTCAACTGGATAGTTTTTTAACAATAATGTCTACAGGCATATTCGAAGAGTTTGAACACAAAATAGAAGGACAAGTTCAGTTTGAGTTTTATCCTTCAATTAATGCATCTCAATGCGTTTGCGGATGGGATACACTTAATAAAAAGGAGCGCAATTGGACAAAGTTAGGGTGTGCACATTACATCAAAAAGATACAAATGGTAATGCCGGGCACTTCAATTGAAGGAGATTCAATATATAAAGTTTGGGGTGGTTTTAATAAAGTAATGTTGCATGAATATATACATAACATTACATACGACATAATTGGTGAAGCAAATATTAATAAAATCCCTTGGTGGATAACAGAGGGACTTGCCTGTTGGAAGGCAGATCAATACTACTATGGAAAAGGCTTTAAGAAGCTTATCCTTGAAAAGATAGACCAAGGTAAAGTTCCTACAGTGAAAGACCTACATACCAACTACCTTAAAGTTGAGCTGCTTTATGGGTGGTCATGGCTTTTTTGTGACTACATAATATCTACTTACGGGTGGGATACCATGCTTCAAATACAGTCTGACTTCAAACACTTTAAAAAAATATTAGGTAAAAGCTATAATCAAATAAACATGGAATGGCTGGAGTATTTAAAAAATAAACCTGTTGATATTTGAAAACCCTATTTCCAATTAAATCCCTAATTTTATGCTTTGTTGAAACAGAGCAATATTGAGCACTACCGCAAACATATCTCCGCAAATAGAAGAAAGCTGGAAAGAAGCCTTACAGGAAGAGTTCGGGAAGCCTTACTTTGCCGAGCTGAAAGCTTTTTTGGTAGAAGAAAAAAAGAAAGGGCTTACCATTTATCCTCCGGGTAAGGAAATATTTAATGCGTTTAACTATACTCCTTTTAAAGATGTAAAAGTCGTCATCATCGGGCAAGACCCTTATCATGGTGTCGGGCAAGCGCACGGGTTAAGCTTTTCGGTAAAGAAAGGCGTTAACCCACCGCCTTCACTTAAAAACATTTTTAAGGAAATTCAAAACGATTTAGGTATTGCTCCGCCTAATCACGGAGAGTTAACGGCATGGGCAAAGCAAGGTGTATTGTTGCTCAACGCTACCCTAACCGTACGAGCCAAACAACCCGGTTCACACCAAAAAAAGGGCTGGGAAAACTTTACGGATAGTGTGATTAAAACGCTTTCGGATAAAAAAGAAAAACTGGTTTTCCTGCTGTGGGGGAGGTTTGCACAGGACAAAGCTCAACTTATCGACACTCAAAAGCATACGGTTTTAACAGCGGCTCATCCATCGCCTTATTCGGCCAATAATGGTTTTTTTGGTTGCAAACACTTTTCTAAAACAAATGCCGTTTTAACCCAACACGGGCTCACCCCCATTGACTGGAGTTTAAACTAAATCATGCGCACCTTAACTGCATTTCTTTTATTTTTTCCGCTCCTTTTCTTTGCCCAAAAAAAAGAAAAAATTCCTTTTGACATAGTTGTTCCTAGCCTTCCGAAAAAAGAATTTAAAAAACTAGACTTCCCGTCCTATCTTAATGATGAAAACGAATTAGGCAAAGTCACCCGTGAAGTAATTGTGCAATTAAACAGTCTCTCGTATCTACTAGCCGAACTGGATAGTGTGGTATGGAAAGAAGAAAAATATATGGCGTATTTTAACCCGCACGAACCTTATCAATGGGTTGCGCTTAAAAGCGGAAATGCCGAGAGCGATGTTATCCATAAAACCAACTATAAAGAAAAACTATTTACCGCCTCTAAGTTTAAACCCAAACAAATCGGTAATCTATTTGAGTCCATCATTCAGTATTACGAAAATCACGGCTTCCCTTTTGTATCAGTAGGGTTGGACAGTGTGGGGTTTTTAGAAAACGGCATAAAAGCCAGCTTAAATATTACCAAAAACAAGTTTTATAAAATCGACAGCTTAATTATTTCGGGTGATGCAAAAGTTTCGGAGAGTTTTATTGCCAACTATCTTTCCATTAAAGAAGGCAGCGCTTACAATGAATCGGAAATTAAGAAGATAGACACCCGAATAAAGAATCTTCCGTTTGTAGAAGCTTTTAAACCTGCCGAGCTTATTTTTACCAAAGAAGATTGCGAGCTCACGCTATTTTTAAAAAAGAAAAAAGCCAGTCGGTTCAACGGTATTTTAGGGTTTCAGCCCGACCAAAACGGCAAAATAAGGTTTACGGGCGATATTGAATTAAAGCTGCTCAACGGTTTCGGGCATGGCGAAGAAATCTTTTTTAACTGGCGAAACCTTTCTAATCAAACACAAGATTTAGATGTGAAGTTTGTTTACCCTTACTTATTAGGAACACCTCTTGGTTTCGATTATCATTTAGATTTATACAAGCGTGATTCTTCTTTTCTGGACGTAAAAAACAATATCGGATTTCGCTATTTGTTTTCGGCCAACAACTATTTAAAGTTTGTTTATACTGCCGAAAGTTCCAATACCTTAATCAAGCAAACGGCTTTCAGTAGCAGTCTGCCGGAGTTAAATGATGTAAAGGTAAACGCATACGGACTGGGAGTTCACTTAGAAAAGTTAGATTATAAGCTCAACCCCAGAAAAGGTTTCAGCCTGGACTTTTTTGCTTCTACCGGTTTCAAAAAAATTATTCTCCCTACCGATACCACTTTGCTTGAAAACTTTAAAGACATAGAAACCAACTCTACCCGATATAAAGCAGAAGTTTCTGCCGACTTCTTTTTCCCCATATACAAGCGGCTAATTGGTAATTATGGCATCCGTTCTGCCATTATAGAAAACAGCACCATTTTTAAAAACGAACTTTACAGAATAGGAGGGTTTAAAACTTTAAGAGGCTTTGACGAAGAATCCATCTTTGCTTCTTTTTATGCCATAAATACATTTGAGTTACGGTTTATTTTGGAGCAAAACTCTTATCTGTTTGCTTTTACTGATGTGGGATATTGGGAAAATAACGCTAGCGCACTTCCCGCCACACTACACTACCAACCCACCTCCTTTGGTGGTGGAATTGCTTTTGACAGTAAGGTGGGAATTTTTAGCTTAACCTATGCCATAGGTAATGAGTTCAACAATAAATTTCTAATTCGTTCGGCTAAAATACATTTCGGCTTCGTTAACTATTTTTAGCTATTAATTCACAACCCACTTTGTATAAGTATTAATACCTAGTTTATTCAAAAAGACAAAAAATACTTTTCTTCGTTTCCCATGAAAGCGCTTTGGATATGTATCATTGGTTTAGTAATGTTTAGCTCATGTAGTATTTTCAGAGGCTCCGGAAAATCTAAAAAAGAAAAGGAATTAGCCGTAAAAGAAAACCAAATAGAAGAAGTAGAAAAAGAAGTGGTCGAAAAACCAATGGCTCCACCCGAAGAAATGCTCGCTAGTTTCTTAAAAGAATACGTCAATATCAAATACAAAAAATACAAGTTCGAAATGTATTTGTTTGTTTCGGTTAAATACCAAAACATGTACTTGATTGAAGACGATGCCATCTTAAAAAAATACAAAATTTCTACCGCTGCCAACGGAGCCGGAAACGATTACGGAAGTGAACAAACTCCTATCGGTTTACATAGGGTAAAAAATAAAATCGGTCAAAATGTTCCGGAGGGAGGTTTGTTTCAGTCCAGAGTATATGCCGGAAAAACAGCCAAAATATATTATGATGATACCAAGTCTCCCACTGATGACATTACTACCCGAATTATGTGGCTTGAGGGAATGGAACATGGTTTAAACAAAGGCGGAAAAGTGGACTCGTACAACCGCTATATTTATATTCACGGTACTTCCGAAGAGGGGTTAATCGGCACCCCTCAGTCTCACGGCTGCATACGGATGAAAAATGCAGACATAGTTGAACTATTTTCCATCATACCGGAAGGAACTCCTGTTCTCATTTTGAATTATTAGTTCTGATTTTTTCCCTTACCTTTATTGCATTAATTTATGGATATCTTTTTTCTAATCATTGGCTTAGTGGCAGGAGTTACTGTCGGGTTTTTGTTTGCCAAAACAAAATACGGAAACTCCAATGGTTCTCTTGATAATGAAAAACTGCGTGCCTTAGAAAAACAAAAGGATGAGCTATTGTCAGAAAAAGGGCAACTAACAGGGAATCTGGAAAAATCGAGAGAGTTTTTCAAACAGCAACAAGAAGAACTGGTTAAGCTACAGCAAGACAATAACATCCTCACCAAAGAATTAGCCGAATACAAAACCAAACACACCGAACTAAAAGAAGAAACCCAAAAGCTTCAGGAAAAGTTTCAAACCGAATTTGAAAATATTGCCAACAAACTTTTGAAGCAAAGCTCAACAGAATTTACCGAAAGTAATCAGAAAAAACTGGAGGGAATATTAAATCCGTTTAAGGAAAAAATCGAAAAGTTTGAAAAGCAAGTACAGGAAACTTATGAGAAAGAATTAAAACAAACCACCAGCTTAAAAGCTGAGGTAAAACAACTTTTCGAGCTGAATCAAAAACTTAGTGAAGATGCACAGAACCTTACTAAAGCATTAAAAGGTGATATAAAGAAACAAGGAAATTGGGGTGAAATTATTCTGGAAAAAGTATTGGAAAGTTCCGGTTTGGAAAAAGGAAGAGAGTACACCACACAAACCACTTCCGCTAATACGGCAGGCGAGACCATCCGTCCGGATGTGATTGTAAATTTACCTGACAACAAACATATTATTATTGACGCTAAAGTTTCTCTTTTAGCTTACAACAACTATATTTCCTCTAATGACGAAGCCGAGAAAAGTAAATTCCTAGCTGAACATTTACTTTCTATTAAAGCACACATCAAAACGCTTTCGTCTAAAGAATACCATTCCTCTTTAGACTTCAATACACCTGATTTTGTGTTGCTCTTTATGCCTATTGAAGCTTCTTTTTCATTGGCTATGGAAAACGACAAAGATTTGTTTGTTTCTGCCTGGGATAAAAAGATTGTGATTGTTACGCCAACTACTTTACTAGCCACTTTGCGAACTGTTTCATCGCTTTGGAAACAAGAAAAACAGACTAAGAATGCTTTAGAAATTGCCCGACAATCAGGAAACTTATACGATAAGTTTATGGCCTTTTTAGATGATTTGGAAAAAATCCAAAAAGGGATAGAATCTTCACAAAAAGCGTATGAAGGTGCCTTTAACAAGCTAAAAAGTGGAAAAGGAAACTTAATTAGCCGGGTAGAAAAAATAAAAGAGCTAGGCATTAAAACTGAAAAAAACCTCCCATCATCATTTGAAGACTTTGAAGATTCTGATGATGAAGGAGAACTGCCAAAATCGTTATTTAATGAGTAAGTGGTTAAGAAACATATCTCAGGTTTTTATTGTCGGATTATTAACGTTCTCTTGTGCTGTTCCAAAAGAAACGGTTAATAATTATGCTTACATCTATCAAAAAAATGAGCAGAATCTTTTCCCGGATTATGTGGTTTACCATTCATCGGAAGATACTACTACCATCTATTTTAAAATTGAAAGTTCACAACTGTTGTTTACTAAAAAGGGAGACGACAGTCTTTTTCATTCCGATTTGGTTTTTCAGTATAAACTTTTTAATGATTTTGAAAAGAAAACTATTGCAGACAGTAATACTGTTGTACTACATGCTACCGGGAAAAACGGACAAAACAAACATCTTTACGGAGCCATCAAAATTAAAGCCCCATTCGGAAACAATTATGTTTTTTCCGCTAAAGTTACCGAAGTTCTCAGAGGAAATATCGGAACAGCAATCATTGAAGTCAATAAAAAAGACAAGCTTAACCGGCAAAACTTTTTACTGCTTAATGAAAACAACCTGGTTTCATTTAAAACTTCTTTTGATGTGGGCGAAAAAGTAATTGTAAAGTGTAAAGAACCTATTGAAACTATCAACTGTCGTTTTTATTCCAGAAATTACCCCTTACCTCTCCCGCCTTTTGTAACTGACAATTTATTCACCGATACCTATGATGCTGATGACGTTTTTACTATTGAAGCCAAAGAGCCGGGAACGTTTCAAGTAGAGATTAAAACCACAGGCTTTTATCATTTACTAACTGACGCTGAGCAAAAAACCGGAGTAACCCTTTTTGCTTTTGGTAAAAACTTCCCTGAAGTTACCTCTGTAAACCAAATGATTGAATGTGTCCGCTATTTAACTTCTAAAAACGAATTTAAAAGTATTGAAGAAAGTAAAACCCCAAAAGAAACCTTAGAACGTTTTTGGCTTTCACTTGGCGGGAGCACTGATAGGGCTAAGCTTTTGATTAAGGAGTATTACAATAGAGTTGAACAAGCCAACAGACATTTTACTTCATATACCGAAGGTTGGAAAACCGACAGAGGATTGATTTATATTGTATATGGTCCGCCTAATACCATTTATAAAAACAATATGGTGGAAACATGGGTATATGGCGAAGAGGGAAACATTATGACTGTGTCTATGCAGTTTCAAAAAGTAAAAAATCCTTTTACCGAAAACGACTATATCCTTGACCGAAATCCACTATTAAAATCTAGTTGGTATAGGTCTATTGACTCCTGGAGGCAAGGAAAAGTTTATTGATAATGATAAATAAAAATCAACTTTATCGGATATCTTCTTCTTTCTCTATTCCTGGAAAAGGCTTTGCTCTTATGTTGTGGTTTATAATTGGTATATGGTATAACGAATATGGTAATGCTGTTTTCATTAACCCGATAATGTATTTACTTTTCTTTTTTGGTTTTTATATCCTTTTTTCTTCCAAGTATTTAGAAATCATTGATTTTGAAGCCGGAAAATTTAAAATAAGAAGTGGCTTTGGACGCCTTAGTACTTCCAGTTACTATTATTTGAAAGAGTTTAAATATGGCGTAATAAAAAAGGGATCTCTTACTTATAAAGTAAAACAAGGAGCCGCTCCGGGATTGGAAATTAATACGGGAAAATATACTGAAAGTGTTTTAGGGATATACCTATTTGATAGAAAGAACAATAATTTAAAATTGCTTTTTAAAGGAAAAAAGAGCTTTGTTTTTGAAATTGCCGAAAAGTTTGTTTCTAAAAAATTAACTGTTTACAACGGTGCAGCTAAAAAAGGATATGAGCTTTTTATATAGATGCTTCCAATATTTCCTTTCCCGAAATAGCATTATGCGAAGCATGGTAAACACACTTCCCATTTTTAATTACTAAAACTTGCGGAGATTCGTGCTTTACAGCAAGCTTATCCTCAACAGCATTAGACACATCTCTGTGCTTTATCAAATCTAAATAGTAAACAGGGGCTGTAGGGCTATCTGTCCATTCCCGTTCAAAACGATTTTTTGCCATAGCACTAATAGAGCATCTTGTACTATGCTTAAATATAATTATTGCTTGTAGGGAGTTATCAGAAGATTGCCGGAGAACCTCATCTAACGAATCAAGGCTTTCCAGCGGAAGCCAGTTCACAACTAAGCAGGAATTTCTGTCTTAACGTCAGCTTTGCCGTAAGCAGGACATTTTTCGTGACCTTTGCACGATGCTAAAACTAAAACTGCAACAACAAATACTGCTAATCCAATCAATTTTTTCATAATTCTAAAATAATACTTCTAATAACTACTAGAAACGGTTAAAAAGCAAATCTAGTTAATTTTTCAAAAAGAATAAAATAAATTTTATCCCAGTTTAAAACTTTTTCCTTTAGCCTTTGTTTACCACCTTAAACTGATATTTAGCAGTCTATTGTTATTGGCTTTTTTACTTTATTTCCCCTAAAAAAGCTACTTTTGTTTAAATATTGGTTGTTTAAAACAACTTTATTCACATCTCAACTGTTTTCAGTTGGGTTTTTAATGTTTAGAATGAAAGATAAAAAAGACTACATTGACTTAATTGATTCGCTGGGAGACAACCATGCAGGGGGCAGTATAGAAACGCCAATGAGAGCCGATGCCCATATGCTTTCTGATGAAGAGAAAATTAAAATTATTCAAACTCATTTTTCCAAAGTGCTTGAAACGCTTGGTCTTGACTTAACTGATGACAGCCTTAAAGGAACTTCTTTAAGAGTCGCTAAAATGTTCGTTAAAGAAATTTTTTCAGGCTTAAACCCTATGAATGAGCCTATTGCTTCGGTTTTTGAAAACAAATATGGCTATAACCGTATGCTGGTGGAAAAAAACATTGCGCTTTACTCTACTTGTGAACATCACTTTTTACCCATTGTAGGAAAGGCTCATGTTGCTTATTTCCCAAAAAATAATGTAATTGGTTTGTCTAAACTAAACAGGATTGTAGAGTATTATGCCAAAAGACCGCAAGTTCAGGAGCGGTTAAATGTGCAGATTGTTAATCACCTGAAAAAAGTGCTAGAAACAGATGATGTTGCTTGTTTAATTGATGCTAAACATCTTTGTGTTAATTCAAGAGGAATTAAAGACGTAACCAGTTCAACACTTACTTTTGAATATTCCGGAAAGTTTCAAGACCCTCAATTACGTAAAGAGTTTTTTGAAACCATAAAACTGGATCCCTATCCCGAAGATTAATTAATAATTATGACTGCTTGTAAAAAGATATTTCTTTTATCCTGTTTTTTTGCTTTTATATGCAGCGGTTATTCTCAAATAAAACTAGAAGAAAAAAAAGTAATTGACGGTTATGGAGGCTACATCATGGAAGCCCAGTATTCTCCTTTTCAAACCTACTTTGCTTTTACCTGTGACAAGAATAAAGTTTACTTATTTGATCAGCACCACAATCCTATCTATTCCCATGCGGGAGATAGCCTTTATGAAAGATCGTCTTCAAAAATTGCTTTTTCTCCTAACGAGAAATATTTGATGATAGGCAGATTCAACTCTGTTGGGGACATTGCCGTTTACAATTTAATTAATCAAACCGTTGAGCAACAACTAACAGCTCATAGCGACCGAATTGTTACCATCAACTTTAACAAACAAGGAAATCGATTTGTTTCAACCAGTACTGATAATACAGCCAAAATATTTGAAAATAAGGACGGCAAATGGACAGAAATACAAGAAATAAAGTATGAGGATAAAGCTTATGATGCGGTATTTGGCTTTGATGACAAACACCTGATAATTTGCGGTAACAAGGATAAGTTATTGGTATATGAAGAAAAAAGCGGGCTTTACGAGCTTTCACAAACTATTCCGGTTACAAGATGGGGGCTTGATTATTTAGATTATCATCCTTACGAAGATTCTTTTCTGGCAGGTTCTTCAGATAAAGTATGGCAGTATAAACTTTCCGGAAAAAACTTTACCACAAAAGACTCTATCGAAATTAGAATTGGCCGAATAAAAGATGTTAAATACTCTCCTGACGGAGCAAGCATTGTTTTGGCTAATGGAACAAGTATTGAGAGCTATCTCATCACTAAAAATGGATTTGTTGAGGACGAAAAGTTCCCTAGGCATAATGCTTATATTCTCTCTATCAATTACAGCCTTGACGGCAAAAAACTGGTTAGCTCAAGTGAAGATATGACGGCTATCGTTTGGGATGTAAAAGGAGTAAAAGGAAATAATTTATCACAAATATTCTCCTATTTAGGCAACAGCCTTACCTTTTCTCAAAAAACAATTTTAACGGAAAGTTTTTCTCAGCAAATCATAAATGGTCTTGATAAAAACTTATCTGCGCCCAAAGATGAATTTGAAACTTCTAAAGAATATTGGGAAAGGCTTTTAAAAACCCGCTCTGCCATATTGCATGAGATTCAAAAAAAGCAAGAAGAGCTTTTCTCTTTTTCAAAATCTACTGAAGAAAATGCACAGTTAAAGCTAGAATTAAAAAAGTACGATGCCGATAAAGAGGTTTATACTATTTCTTTCTGCAATACTGAAGCCACCGTTGCCATTCCAAGACTGGAAGCCAAAGAACTTAAAAGCCTACAAGAAAAAGCCTTTATTAAAGCGACTAAAGCAAAAGATAAAAATGATGTTCACCATGAATATGGAAACTACAAGTTAGTTCACCCTAAGACTCAAAAAACTTACGAGATTGAGTTTTTGGAAAACCCATTTAATTTTGAGCATATAAAGAAAAAAGTTGAAGTAAAAGGAGAGACTTCTTCTATTATGATAAACTCTTCAACCGCTAAATCCGATACTGGTTTTTCGCAAAAAAATTATGCTCTTTTAATTGCTACTAATGAATATGATTATTTTGATAACTTGATTAACCCTAGTGTTGATGTTGAGCAAATTGCAAAAGACTTAGCAGAAACTTATGGCTTTGAAGTGGAAATTCTTACTAACCCCAAGCTAGACGATATTCTAAAAAAACTTAAGACTTACGCCTTAAAAAAGTATAACGACAAAGACCAGCTTTTCATCTTTTTTGCAGGGCACGGATATTATGATGATGTTTTTAAAGAAGGCTATTTAATCGCAAAAGATTCTCGTTCAGACGACATTGCTCACACCTCTTTCTTATCACACAGTAATTTAAGAACGGTAGTAAACAACATCCCTTGCAAACATATCTTTTTGTGTTTAGATGCCTGTTTTGGTGGAACGTTTGACCCGCTTATTGCTTCTTCAGGAAGAGCAACCGGAATATATCAAGATGTAGAAACTCAAGAATTTGTCAACAGAAAATTAAAATATCAAACCAGAATGTATTTGACTTCGGGAGGAAAAGAATATGTTCCTGACGGAAGACCCGGTCAGCATTCTCCTTTTACCAGAAAATTACTAGAAGCCTTTAGAAGCTATGGCGGGCAAGACGGGATTTTAACGCTTAACGAAATTCTAACTTATATAGAAAAAGTGGACCCACAGCCAAGATTTGGTGAATTTGGCAACAATGAACCGGGTAGCGATTTTCTTTTTAGCAAAAAATAATTTAACCAAAGCTAATTGTTACTAAAGTCAAATAAGCTAATATAACTCCGCTAATTATTAGTGACATTAAGGCGCTGAATATTTTCTCTTTTCGGGTTAACATTTTTTTAAATAATTGTTATCTGAATTTCAATTATGATGCCAAAAGCATCTTTAATCCATAAAACAAGTTTTATTTCTATTTTTGGATGCTATTAAAGTTTAGTATAAATGTCAGAAAAGTTGTTTCAGAAATATCCAATTACACTTTATAATAGTGCCTCACAATCTAGAGAAAAGTTTGAGCCTCTTCATGAGCCTTTTGTGGGAATGTATGTGTGTGGCCCTACAGTGTATAGTGATGTGCATATTGGTAACGTAAGAACCTTTACTTCTTTTGACGTTATTTTTAGGTTTTTAACTCATCTTGGCTACAAAGTTCGCTATGTTAGAAACATTACTGATGTTGGGCATTTAGTTGATGATGCAGATGAGGGAGAGGACAAAATTGGCAAACAAGCCAAGCTGATGAAAATGGAGCCGATGGAAGTGGTTCAGCATTATACTGATGACTTTAGAAATGTAATGCGATTATATAACATTCTTCCTCCATCAATTGAGCCAACTGCCACAGGGCATATTATTGAGCAAATAGAAATGACTCAGAAAATATTGGATGCCGGATATGCCTATGAAAAAAATGGTTCTGTTTATTTTGATGTAAGAAAATACCATAAAGACCATCATTACGGTAAGCTATCGGGAAGAGTAATTGATGATTTGTATGCAAATACACGTGAGTTAAGTGCGCAAGATGAAAAGAAAGACAGCCTTGATTTTGCGTTGTGGAAAAAGGCTGAGCCACAACATATCATGAAATGGTCTTCTCCATGGGGAAAGGGGTTTCCGGGTTGGCACATTGAATGTAGTGTGATGAGCACTAAATATTTAGGAAAGCAGTTTGACATTCACGGTGGTGGAATGGATTTAAAGTTCCCGCATCATGAATGTGAAGTTGCACAAGGAAAAGCAGCTAATAAAGTGGATTCTGCTAAATACTGGCTACATGGAAATATGCTAACCATGAACGGTCAAAAAATGAGTAAGTCGGTTGGAAATGTATTTACTCCACATCAGTTAATTACAGGCGATAGTCCGCTGTTAGAAAAAGCATATTCTCCTATGACGGCAAGGTTTTTTATGCTTCAGGCTCACTACCGCAGCACTTTAGATTTTTCGAATGAAGCTATACAAGCATCGGAAAAAGGCTTCAAAAAATTGATGCATTCCCTTGACGTTGTTGAAGGCATGAATCACACTTCAGGAGAAGTAAGCCTTGAATTAGACAAAGAAATTAATTCACTATGTGAAAATTGCTACATTGAAATGTGTGATGATTTCAATACGCCCAAAGTCATTGCTGTTTTGTTTGAACTATCTGCAAAGATTAACAGCTTTGCTAATGGTCAGCTTGTAATATCTTCTATTTCAGAAAATACATTTGAACGATTAAAGTCAACGTTTAAATCTTTCTTGATTGATGTGCTTGGTTTAAAACAAGAAGACGGTGAGAGCAACAACCAATCTTTAGATAAAGTGGTAGAACTTTTAATTGAGATGAGAAAGCAGGCAAAGTCGGATAAAAACTATACGCTTTCCGATAAAATTAGAGACCAACTTAAGGATGCAGGTGTTTTGTTAAAAGACAATAAGGACGGTTCTGTTTCTTATGAAGTTATATAATGGAAGAGTTTGTTATTTACCTTAATCTGGGAGTTAAACATATTCTAAGCCTATCGGCTTTAGACCATCTTGCCTTTTTAATGGTGCTGATTGCCCCATTTAAAAATAATGAATGGAAGTCTCTTTTGGTTTTAATAACCGCTTTTACTATTGGTCATAGTTTGTCATTACTATTTGGAGTTTACCAGTGGGTATCGTTTTCGCAAGAAATAATTGAGTTTTTAATTCCGCTTAGTATTTTCCTTACGGGTATTTTTCATTTTTTTAGCAAAGGCATTAAGCAAAATAAACTCGCTTATTTGTTAGCATTATGTTTTGGATTAATTCACGGTTTAGGTTTTTCAAACTACCTCAGCAGTATGATGTCTGATTCTAATATTGCTGTTTCATTGCTTGGTTTTAACTTAGGTGTAGAACTTGGTCAAATTGTGGTGGTTAGTTTAATCGTTTTAGCTGTAAACCTTTTTGAAAAAATATTTTCAGCAGCTTATCAGAACCGAACGCAAACTCTTTTAGGCATTGGCATAGGTATGTCTATTGTTTTAACACTACAAACAGACTTATTAAATTGATAAAAAAACTATTTATACTACCTGTAAAACTTTATCAGGGAATAATTTCTCCTTATTTGCCCAACTCTTGTCGCTATACTCCTACTTGCTCTCAATATATGATAGACGCTATTAATGAATGGGGGGTTATAAAGGGCTTATGGCTAGGAACAAAAAGGTTGGCGACATGTCATCCTTGGGGAGGTCATGGTTATGACCCGGTGCCGAAAAAAGAAAAGAAATAGTTTTATTTATTGTTGAAATCGTTCATGGTATAGGTCAAGCCTATTGAACCAAAACTTTTTATTGCCTCTACTGCAACGCTAATTCTTTCTTGAAGTAGTTGTTTTTCTTCACTATTCCATTCGCTTAAAACATACTCTGCTTGTCTTCCCTTGGGAAAATCATTTCCTACTCCAAATCTAAGCCTTGCGTAGTGATTGGTAGAAAGAGATTCGTTAATGCTTTTAAGTCCATTGTGGCCGCCATCACTTCCCTTTCCTTTAATTCTTATTTTTCCGAAAGGCAGGGCAATATCATCTGTAACCACCAGCAATTTATTAACTTGAATTTTCTCCGCTTGCATCCAATATGCAACCGCTTTTCCACTCAAATTCATAAATGTGGTTGGCTTTATTAAAATAAATGTTCTGGCTTTGTGTTTAAATTCAGTAACAAAGGCGAGTTTGTCTTGCTTAAAAACAAGATTGGATGAGCCTGCCAACTCATCCAATACTTTAAATCCTATATTATGACGGGTGTTTTGGTATTCATCTCCGATGTTTCCCAAGCCCGCAATAAGGTACTTCATTGTTTACTCTGCTTTTGCTTCTTCTTTAGGAGCTTCAGCGCCTTCTGCCGGAGCAGCTGCACCTTCTTCGCCTTCTGCAGCAGCTTCACCTTCTTCAGGTAATGCTTCTACTAAGTTTCTAGCAGTTCTAACAGCAACAACTACAGCATTTCCTGCTTCAAGAATTTTAACTCCGTCAATGTTCAAATCTTGAACTTTAACAGACTTTCCAATTTTTAAGTCAGAAATATCTACTGTTATTCCGTCCGGAATTTTTGAAGGTAATGCTTGAATTCTGATTTTCTTAAGAACGTGTCTTAATCTTCCTCCATTCATTACACCTATTGATGTTCCTTCTAGTCTCACCGGAAGAACGGTTTTAATCGCTTTTCCATCAGTTACTTCAACAAAATCAATATGTTCTGTTTTGTCATTAATTGGGTTAAACTGTGCTGCTTTCAATACAGTTTTTACCTTTTTTCCATCAACATCTAATTCAAAGAAATATACTTCTGGAGTATAAATAAGCTTGTTCAGCTCAATTTCATTTACTGCTAAATGTTGGTTACCGTTAGGGCCGTAAAGTTCGCAGGGAACCATCCCGGATTTTCTTAGCTCTTTGGCAGTCTTTGAGCCGGTACTTTTCCTAACTTCTGCTTTTAAAGTTACGGTTTTCATTGTGTGTATATAGATTAATTGGTTAACAAATAAAGTTTGAGCTGATGCTTTGGTGTGATTTTAATCGTTGAATCACATCGCCAAATAGTTCAGCGCAACTAAGTACTTTTATTTTTGAATTTTTCTCTGAAGGGATAGTGTCTGTTGTTATTAGTTCGGTAATAGCTGATTTTTCAATCTTTTCGTAAGCACCTCCCGATAAAATTGCATGCGTACAAATAGCTCTTACGCTTGCCGCTCCGTTTTCCATCATAAGGTCAGCCGCCTTTGTAAGTGTGCCGGCAGTATCTACCATATCATCTACTAGCACGATGTTTCTGTCTTTTACTTCCCCAATCAAAAACATATTTTCAATTTCGTTGGCTTTTTTTCTTTGCTTATAACAAGCTACTACCTCTGCTCCTAAGTGTTTTGCGTAAGCATTTGCTCTTTTCATGCCACCTAAGTCCGGTGAGGCCATGGTTAAGTTTTCCAAGCCCAAACTTTCGATATATGGAATGAAAATAGTAGATGCATAAAGATGGTCAACCGGAACTTCAAAAAACCCTTGAATTTGGTCGGCATGTAAGTCCATAGTAATAATTCTGTTTGCTCCGGCAGCAGATAAAAGATTGGCAACCATTTTAGCTCCTATTGGAACTCTTGGTTTGTCTTTTCTATCTTGCCTTGCAAAACCAAAGTAAGGAATTACCGCTACAATACTATTTGCTGATGCTCTTTTTGCAGCATCAATCATAAGCAAAAGCTCAAACAAATTGTCTGAAGGAGGATTGGTAGATTGAATAATAAAGACATCATCGCCTCTTACCGTTTCTTCAAAAGATGGCTGAAACTCTCCATCACTAAACTCATTGATAATCACATTTCCTAATTCCTTTCCATAGGCAGCAGCTATTTGTTTGGCTAAGCCTAATGTATTTCTACCTGAAAAGAATTTTGTGTTGTGATCCATTTCGTTGTTAAAAAAGGGTGGCAAATGTAGCGATATATTTACGTTTTGCCAAACAAACCAAACAGATTATTTGTTGTAATAATTTCTATTGTCTATTTTCGCCCTCTCAAATTGCCAAAGTGGCGGAATTGGTAGACGCGCACGACTCAAAATCGTGTATCTTCGGATGTGTGGGTTCGATTCCCACCTTTGGTACTAAACGGGATAAGTCCTCAAAATTTTGACTTGTCCCGTTTTTATTTTTGACCATTTCCTTAGACAACTCCCCAATACAGCTAAAAATGGAATTCACATAAGGAGTTCGAAAAACACTGTTTTTAAAATCATACAAAATACCCTCCGGAAACACCATCTTTTGAAGACTACGCTTAGTGTCCAGATTGCCGCTTTGCCACAGTTCAGGCAGGTTTTTGGCATAATTTAACCCCAAATCCAACGCCTTCTCCAGGTTCGATAAATTAAACCCACTGGAGTGAAGTTTTTCTTCAATTTCCAGCTTCTCAGCCTCCAAACGTTGCCTGAACTTTTCATATTGCGACTGAGTAATCTCCTCAAACACATAACGCTCCTCCAAGCGCTCTAATTTGGTAGATATCCCCAATAATTCGTTCTGTTGCGCCATTGTTTCCTGAATATGTGCCTCATGAGCCTTTTTAAAAGAATAATACATCATCTCCTTTAACGGAGTAAGATGCTTTTCATCAACAAGAGCATAATTTTCCAAAAGGTCTAAAAACTGCTGATGGATGATTTTTGCGTTGCGGTTTTCTTTACTTCTAATACGATTGTTCTTGTAATAATATAACCCCTTCTTTTTGACAAGATAACCTGTATAA
This sequence comes from Bacteroidia bacterium, assembly GCA_030426475.1. Classification (GTDB taxonomy): domain Bacteria; phylum Bacteroidota; class Bacteroidia; order Flavobacteriales_E; family Vicingaceae; genus CALALS01. The sequence goes on along the minus strand of JAUHYR010000001.1, from coordinate 33,402 downwards.
GCTGTTCCACAAACCGTAGACTTCATAAAACGTTTTAAAGGAAGGTTCTCATCATCCATGTTCTTCTTTTCCCCATAACCTGTTTTATTTAATAGCTGATGAATCTTTAAAAAGGTTTCCTTGGAAATAAGCGCCTCATGTTTTCCTTCTACCACTTCACCCGGTATATGAGAACTAACTACCAAGCCACAATAAAAAGGATTCCTGAAATAATCACTCAGTTTCTTATAGCTAACCTTTAAACCTTTTCTTTCTAGTCGCTTTGCTATTTCTATATGCGTAATGTTCTCATTCGCCTTCCATAAGAAAGCATACTTTAAGAGTTTACCCTGTTCATTAATGACAATCTGCTGTTCTTTCCCTTTTCCCGGGTTGAGGTTGGTATAACCAAATGGAATAGAACCTATCCAATATCCCTTTCTGAGTTTTTCCCTCATGCCCGAAACTGACTTATCTCTTCTAAGTTCATTATCAAACTGACTGAATAAGTAATACAGGTTCTGCTGAAAAGAACCAGCTGCCGTCATAGCATCTACCTCTTGAGTAGCAGATAAGGTGACAATACCTTGCTTTTTAAGTTGCTCACTGATATAAGCACCATTCGCTCCTGTTCGGGAGAAACGGTCATAAGAATAAACAATGATATAAGAGATGTCTTTCTTTCGCTTGACAAATGAAAGCATTTTAGAAAATTCTTTACGCTCATCACTTTTGGCAGATTCATAAGTACCACCAAAAAATTCGATGATTTCTATTTTCTTCTTTTTGGCAAATTCAATACAATACTTTTTTTGTGTTTCTAAACTTGCATTGTTTTCTGCCTGTTCTTTGGTAGACACTCTGGTATAGACTACCGCTTTTCCATCTTTGTTGATGTGTTGTTCTTTAGATGCTTTGGCAAAACTTTTAAAAGGACTAAGGGTCTGCATGATATTCCGGTTTAGTAATATGATTTATAATAATGTCACTAAAACAATTAAGTGTTTCAATAATGTGTTGTGCTTCTTGTTCTGATATGTTTTCAAATCCTGAAAATGTTTTTAGTTTTTCCACCGTCATCTTTTCAGCATTAATGATTTGCTGAAAGGAGAATGGGGTTTTCTCAAACTTCGCTACAGTATGTGGATTATCCAAGTTCATTGAACACTATTCTTTGTCTATTTCCAATATTTTTTACTTCACAGCATCTAATTCCAAATAGTTAAACTTTACAGCATTAGATTTTGTGGTTCAAAACTGAGAATAGCTAACCAACTACTTTTCGGTTATTGCAGCAATAGGAAGACTTATGCCGAAGATTGACGGTTTGTGTCTGTTTTATAGGCACGTATAATATCCTATCAAGGTGGTGAGAAATGTCTTGGCGTGTTGCGGTTGGTTGCGGTGTGATGCGAAACGATGCGGCTTGTTGCGGAACGATGCGGACTGATGCGACTTGTCGTTAGTTGTTTCTGAGTTTTTGATATCCGTATAAATACCTATTGTGAGTGAAGAATTACTTTAATACTTTTAGAGCTTTAGAATAATTATGAATAAAGAACAAATTCTCCAACCTAGGAAAGCATTAAATAAAGCATACCTAAAAGTAAAGCCGACAAGGGCAGAAATAGAGAAATTTAAGGAAAATTTAATTGAGTTAATTGATACTTCAAATAAAGAAGAATCAGAGGAGTATCATAAAAATTTGGTTTCAGCTTTTCTTAAAAAAACCTACTATGACCCAAAGTTTTTTATCAATACAAAAGGCAGAAATGATTTAGTTATTCATAATGGAGATAAACCTAAAAGTACGGTAGGTGTTATTATAGAAGCAAAGCGACCAACCAATGCTTCTGAAATGCTATCTAAAAAGGATATTAACAAAAAGGCGTTACAGGAACTGTTGTTATATTACTTGAGAGAACGAATAACTCAACAAAACCTTGAAATCAGATATCTTATTGCAACCAATATTAATGAATGGTATGTTTTTGATGCACAAGAGTTTGAAAAACACTTCGCTCAGGATAAAGAATTAGTCAAAAAATTCAAGGAATTTGAAGCCGGAACTTTAAGTGGCACTAAGAATGAGATATTTTACAAAGACATAGCAAAACCAGCTATTGCCAAAGCAGAAAACAAAATTGAATTCACCTATTTTGACATACCTAGTTACGATAAGTCATTAAGAAATAATGATCCGAAGGACGACAATAAACTTATTGTCTTGTATAAACTGTTGTCACCTGAACATTTATTAAAATTACCTTTTGAGAATGATAGCAATGCATTAGATAAAAGATTTTATACTGAATTACTGCATTTAATCGGACTAGAAGAAGTAAAGGAAAAGGGTAAAAAATTAATTGGAAGAAAAAAGGAGAAAGAAAGAAATAGTGGTTCATTGCTAGAAACAGCCATTAACGAAATACATAGTGTTGAGAAAGTTTATCGTTTAGATAACAAAGAAGCCTATGGTTCAACCTATGAAGAACAATTATTCAATGTTGGTCTAGAACTTTGTATAACATGGATAAATAGAATACTCTTCTTAAAACTGTTAGAAGCACAGCTACTCACCTATCATAAAAATGATGAATCATATAAGTTCTTAGACCTTTCTAAGATAAAGAGTTTTGATGATTTAAATACACTCTTTTTTAAAGTACTTGCTCGTAGAAAGGAGAAAAGAATTGAAGAAGTTAAAGAACTGTTTAGTAAAGTACCTTATTTAAATAGTTCATTATTTGAGCCAACTGAAATAGAACACAACACTATATTTATTGGTAACCTAAGAGATAATAAAGAAATACCCATTCATCCTTCTACCGTTTTGAAAGATGATAAGGGTAAAAAGCGAACGGGAAAGCTAAATTTATTAGAATACTTGTTTGAGTTTTTAAATGCTTATGATTTTAGTAGTGAAGGCTCAGAGGAAATACAAGAAGACAATAAAACACTGATTAACGCCTCAGTATTAGGTTTAATATTTGAAAAAATAAATGGCTACAAAGATGGTTCATTTTTTACTCCCGGGTTCATTACCATGTATATGTGTCGTGAAACCATTCGAAAGGCTGTTGTCCAAAAATTTAACGAGGCAAAAAAGTGGAATTGTAATACTATCGAAGAACTATATGACAAAATAGAAGATAGAAAAGAGGCAAATGAAATTGTAAATAGTATTAAAATTTGTGACCCAGCTGTGGGTTCAGGTCACTTTTTGGTATCAGCTCTTAATGAAATGATAGCCGTTAAAAATGACTTAAAAATTCTGCAAGACCGAAATGGTAAAAGACTAAAGGAATATCATGTAGAAGTAGTAAATGATGAGTTAATTGTTACTGATGAAGAAGGCGAGTTGTATGAATACAATCCATTGAATAAAGAAAGCCAACGTGTTCAGGAGACATTGTTTCATGAAAAGCAAACAATAATAGAAAACTGTCTTTTTGGAGTAGATATTAACCCTAATTCAGTTAAGATATGTAGACTAAGGCTGTGGATAGAACTATTAAAAAGTGCTTATTATAGAAGTAAGGATGAACTTGAAACGCTACCTAATATTGACATTAATATTAAGTGTGGAAATTCATTAATCAGTCGATTTGATTTAGATTCTGATTTAAGTGAAGTTCTGAAAAAGAACAAAATTAAAATAACGGATTACCGAAACGCGGTAAACACCTACCGAAATGCTCAAAACAAAGAGCAAAAGCGTGAAATGGAACGCTATATTGATGAGATAAAGAACAATTTTAGAAGTGAAATAGCACGTAATGACCCTAAAATAAAAAGACTTTCAAAGTTAAAAGGAGATTTAGTGAACCTTACAAAACAGACGAACCTTTTTCAAATGAGTAAAAAAGAAAAATCTGATTTGAAAAAGGAGGAGACAAAACTTACAAAAGATATTAATAAGCTAGAAGAGGATATTGAAAACATAAAAAACAATAAAATCTATATTAATGCATTTGAATGGCGTTTTGAGTTTCCTGAGGTGTTAGATGACAAAGGTGTTTTTATAGGTTTTGATGTAGTTATTGGAAACCCGCCATACGGAGTAAAACTATCAGAGTTTCAGATTGAATTCTACAAGAATACTTATAAATCTATTATAGGACATGCAGAGGTTTATTACATGTTTATTGAGTTAGCATTGGATAAAATTCTTGGTCAGAAAAAAACTCTTTCATATATAATCCCCAATGCATGGTTATCTAATAAATACGCCTTTGGAGTTCGTAAATTGATTCTTGAGCACCATATGCCTTTGGAAATTATTAATTTTAATCAAAAAGTTATTTTTGAGGATGCTCAAGTTGAAACTAGTATTATTTCGATAAAAAAAGCAATCGGTTTAGAGATAATTACCGTAGGACAAGATTTAATAAATAAGTATGATTTCCAGCCCAGTAACTGGCTGAGTGATGATAATCTAATTATTAATTTTTCTGAAAACAGGAAAACACAATCTATTTTAGAGAAAGTAAATAAAAGCATAACAAGACTTTATGAATTTCTTGATATATCAAATGGCTGCAAACCTTATCAAGCTGGATATGGTAAAAACCTTAATGGAAACACGTTAACAAAAGAAGATGTTAAAAACAGGATATACCATTCGAAAATAAAATTATCCGATGATTATTACCCTGAATTAAAAGGAAAACATATTCAGCCTTACTTTACAAAACAGCCAAATGAGTTTATAAAATGGGGAGACTGGTTAATGTCGCCTAAGGACTATCATTATTACTTTCAACCAAAGATATTAATACGGCAAATAATTGGAGATGGTTTTATCTGTTCTATTGACAAATCAAATGCTATAGCAGATCAATCTTTGTATGTTGCCGTTCCATTTAAAGAATCTAATATTGATTTACATTCTTATCTAGCCATTCTTAATTCTAGATTATATGGTTTTTTCTTTAGAAAATTTTATTCTGAAGAGGATGATTTATTTCCGAAAATCAAAGTTAATGAGCTGAAAAGGTTACCTTATAAACTTCCCGATGAAGGAACTGAAAAAAAGTTAGTTGACTTAGCAAAGCAAATTATTTCACAGAAAGAGAAAGATCTGTCTTTAGATACTACTAATATAGAAAGACAAATAGACAAAATGGTCTATGAACTCTATGATTTAACAGAAGAAGAAATTGAAATTGTGGAGGGAAGCTAATGTTTGAATTGGATGTATTTAATACCTGTGTAACGATTATTACAGCTTTATTGGGTTTAGCTTACCTAATTGTAGTTTAGGTAATATCAGAAGAAAGGTTTTCATTTTCAAATGGTACCTAATGTTTTGGTTAAGCGCACTGTTCTGAAGGATATTTCATCTAGGTTTTATTAGCTCCTTTTTTTTTCAATTCTAATATTCTTTTCACTTGACTTTCATCAACTATGTACAAGTTTCTATTTGCCCTAGTCATAGCCACATATAATTTGCATTTCGTTCGATGGTTTAAGGTATCCAATGTTTCGTTATTCCAATGATCTCTAGTACCATCGTTAAGAACAACACAGACATCGTGAAAATGGTCAATTCCTTTTGAGACAGCCCAATTCATTGACCTCACCTCAAAGATTGAAGAACGTTCTCTGAAAAGTTTAATTATCAAATTGTTTTCGATGATTTCTCGAACTACATTTTCTTCAGTAGTTCTAATTATTTCGGAATCAATTTCTTTATTTGAACTTATTTCTATTCCTAAATTAGTAACCGCTTCACAAACGCTTGGACTGCATCTCCAGCTTTTGTTCAACGACTCTGTGTCTATATCATATCCTGCGTTTTCAAACCTTCTAATGAATTCTTGATACGTTGAATGTAAACTACCATTTTTATTACCATCAGTGCTTGTGTCGAATGTGTGTTGATAATAGTCCCCTACACAAAGCACACTTCCATCAAACTGATTCAATAATTCAATGAAATCAAAATCATGTCCTGCAAAGTCTTGTACTTCATCAACATATATTTCGTCATAAAACCTATTAAATCTAGTTAAAAGATCTTGACTTCCGACACGGTTAAGTATTAATTGAAATAGGCGATTATTATACAAATAGCCTCCGGTTGATATCCATCTTCTATTTCCGTTTCCATATCGAGGAGCTCGCTCAAATATCAAACCTTTTGTACCAAGAGCATCTTGGAGAAATGGTTGATAACAAAAACTATAAAGAAAGGAAACGTATTTATGGATATGAAAATTCTTTGGAAGATACCCAAATTTAGCGATTATTCGATCTAAAATATTTTGATGATTTGCTATCGTATAAGTTAATATTAGAGTTCTCCTTTCTGGGTTAAGATTCTCGACTATTCTACGCGTCTTTCCGGAGCCTGCAACGGCTAATATTAATCTTGGAGCCATCTGAAAGTATCTTGAATATATTCAGGAATTTTGAAGTCTGAGTCGGGATTCTGCTCTAAATAATTTGCTAGTAATAAAGCAACTTCGGTCTTGTTCGCAAGTAGGAATTCTTCGACAGAATTCGTTCTTACCCTTTGAATGAATAGTTCATCTAAAAGCTCTTTATTTTCGGAGTAAAGAACAGTCTCAAAGGTAGTTTGTAGTGCATCTTCATGAAGACCTAAAAACTGAAATTCATTCTGAATTAATGAAGTTTCATCATCTAATTCTAAATATTGATTAAGTACATCATCTTTAGTTTTACCATCATTATCTTGAATAAATGCCGTTTTTTTAGATAGCTGCGTTGAGATTTTTAAATACCTCTTGAATTTGATGCCTCCTACGGGAATTAATCTAATTCCATCACCAACCAAAGTGTGCCCGGGGAACATCTTTTTATACAGTTGTGGTAACAAAATGAATTCAGCAGCGCCTTCAACTAATAGAACTTTTTTTGATAATATGAATTCCAACAAAAGATGGTCAGGTGCTTTTGAAAAGAACTTTGCTGTAGATGGGTCAATATCTGACAATGAAAAGCTAACTGTATCATTTTCACCTACTATAAGAATGTTATTCAGTTCCAACCCTGAAGCTATTAAACTACTATGTGTGCTAATAATAGTTTGTCCTTCGTGTGATTCATCAAAAAGTCGCAATAGTTCAAACAATCCTGAGTGACTTAGGTGATTTTCCGGTTCTTCGATTAATAATACTTGAGTGCCTTCGGTTCTGCGCTGAAGGGCAAACTTAGTTTTAATCAAACTTTGACTTCCCTTTCCTTCATGCATTATATCTACTCCATTTGACTCTATACTCACGCTATATGATATCGAATGCGCCTTATCAGTTCTTAAAACAAAATTTTCTGGAACATTGGGAGTCAACTGAGATAGTACGACATTGTTGAAATTATTCTTGTTGCCTCTTAATTGATGAGAAATTAAGTTTTTTTGATTCGAATCGACAGTCTGGTTAAATAGGTTTTTAATGTAGTTGCTAGTTCCTGAAATTGCTCCTATTGCTGAATGATCTACTAACAAGTGCTTTAACGGACAACTATACATAGAATAAGAGCCTCCTTGGAAAGTTGTAAACTTTGCCATATAGAATTCAAATGGGAAACTAATTTCTTCATGAGAGACAATTCTGTTTATATCAATACCAAGCTCTGGGTTTGGCTCAATAGATAGTTTAATTCCAGCTAAATCACCATTTTCGGAATGATTTCTTCCTACAAACTGAGGGTCTTCAAGTTCGTTAATGAATACTTCGATATTGACTTTAGGCAGTAAACCTAAATTTCTTTCAACGTGTGGTAACGAAACAAAATCCTGAACTACTGAGCTATTAATAAGGAATTTTAAGTTTTCATCTTCAACACTCTGTTTATTTGCTAACAAACATAATTCAAGAGCTTGAAGAATAGAGCTTTTTCCTGAAGCATTGTTTCCAACTAGGATATTACGATCCTTTTGGAATTCAATGTCAAGATTTCTAAATCTTTTAAAATTGGTCAGTTTGAGTCTTGAAATATATGGCATGTGTTGTGAGTAATACTTTTGTAATTTAATTGTAGCTAACTTCAACTGTGTATACTGAGTGAACTGATTTTTATGGAAATCGGCTCACGAAGAGTCATCATAACTCCTCATTGGCTATACGCTTTGTTAGAAGCTGTTAATTTTAAAGTTCAGGTAAAATTACAAAGAAAGTTAGAGATTATGTAATGAGATTGTTATGACAATTGACCCATTGGGATAAATTAGGTACTGCAAAGTTTTTGCGAAGCAAAAATGGTAGTTCCGACCCGTCAGGGTAATTTATCCCAACTATTGGCTAAACGGCATATGCGACATAATCAGTACAATTAAGTATAAAAATAATACTTAATCTTCAACTTTAATAAATTCTTATTGTGCCTGTCCATATAATGACGGAGCCGTTTTTTTATTTAATAAGGCAAAAGAAATTTGGTCTAACTAACGATTTAAGTTCTTCAAAAAGTCCGGTTCAATAATTCCGAGAGCATCCAAAAGGGTCAGAATAAGCCCTATTGCAATTACCACAGCACCCACCCATAAAGCCATCTTTATTGTCCACTTATAAGAATTAGAATAATGGTTATTGTATTTTTTATTCATTAGAATTTGTGAGTTCTAAACTTCTGATTTACATTTACAAAAATATTGTTTTTATAGCTTATGCTATAATTCAGGCAAATAAAACGACCAATTTTAAACTGCAACCTTGAATTATAAGCTGTAAGCTCACCGTATGGGGTGGGCTTCGCTTGTTTGGTTGCAGGGTACTGGTCGTACCTATTTGCCGATAAGTTGAAGTTTCACCCCTATCTATTTTATAGTGGGGGATGAATAAAAATTGAACCACTATGATAAAAGTATTACTCGTAGATGACAGCTCTGTATTCAGAGAAGCACTGAAAAAAGTGTTTAATATACTTCCCACTTTACATATTATCGGAGAATGTGAAGACGGAATAGAAGTCATTCCCTTTCTAAAAAGAAATGAAGTAGATGTTATTTTCATGGACTATGAAATGAAACATCAAAACGGAGCAAAAACAACACAACAAGTTAAAGATAACTATCCCGAAATAAAAATCATCGGACTATCTATTATAGATGAAGAATTTGTGAAGCAGGAATTTTTAAAAAACGGAGCAGACGGATTTATTGTAAAACATGAATTTTCCATTGATAAAATCGCCAATAAAATAAACTATTATGAAAATACAATCTAAGTATAAATACCTAGTTAAGCTAAGTAAAAATACGTATAAAACACACTATCAATCAATACATTACCGAAAATGAGCAAAAACAAGCCTTTCCTATTTTTTATTTGGAAGGGAGCAAAATAAATTCTTAAAATCGCAAATCTAAAATTAACCAACTATGAGTAAACTACTTAAAATCCTTAGCCTACTTTTTATAGTAATCAGTATGGCTATAAATGCTCAAACGAGCTGTAATTCGCCTATCACATCCACAGTAGATACGGTGTGTAACTACCAAAACTATTACATCCCTGTTGGACAGGGTGTCAGTTGGCATCAGTTCACGGGCACAGGAGAAAATGTTCAGATTAATATCCTACAAGGATTTAGTGTTCCGGGTTACGTTACCAAACTAGCTTTATTAGACAGTTGTAACGGAACTATTTTAGCAATGGATAGTATAGTTGTGGGAGATTCAGTTTTAAGCCTTGCTATTTATACTATTGTTGGAAATAGCTATAAGCTGTTAGTAGAAAAGAATGACACTACGTTTGATATTAATTATGAAATATGTTTTTTTAAGCTTGCCGAACCTAAAGAACACACTTTACTAATATGTAGAGATGGAAAAATTGAAGCTTTTGGAGACAATTCCTCTGGTCAACTAGGTAGCAGTTGTGCGTCAGACTTATCAGATATTCATCACGATTATTATAACTACTTTAGAATACTTGGTATAACCGATACAGTGGTTAAAGTTGATGTCGCTTCCAGTATTTCAATGGCATTAACAAACAAAGGTGATGTGTATGTTTGGGGAGCAAATACCAATGGAGTATTTGGTTCATTAACCCCAAGCAGTTCCAGTTGTCCTATACAAGTGCAAGTATGTAATATTGTTGATATTGCTCTTGCAGAAAATTTTGCTGTGGCAATTAATACTAGAGGAGAAGTATTAACATGGGGTTCTAACAGTTCAGGACAATTAGGAAACGGAACAACAGGAGGAATAAACAGCACACCTACAAAAGTAACAGGAATAAGCTCCGCATATAAGGTAGATGCGGGTGCTGCATTTGTAGTTGTTTTAGATACTACTGGAAGAGTTTATTCATGGGGAAGCAATGGAGGAGGTGCTTTGGGACAAAATATTACCACACCAGTAATTTCATCTCCAGCTTTAGTCAGAGACGGCAGTAATAATGTACTTAGGGCTATAAAAGATATTAGCTCAGGAGAAACCCACACACTAGCTCTTGACTCTATGAATAGATTATGGGTGTGGGGGAATAATAGTTCAGGACAACTAGGTTTGGCAGGAGCAAATCAGTTTGCGGCACTACACCTTTCCGCAGTTGATGCCGTAAGTAAAATAGATATTGCGGCAGGTAGAGACTTTAGTATATTGATAACAGGAAACAATACCTATATGGGAAGCGGTTACAACGTTGGAGGAGTAATTACACCCGTATTAACTGGAAACGGTTATGATTGTGTAGGAAGCATTAACCCCAATGCAAATGCTGTTAAAACAAGCTTTTTCCCTCAATATACATTACCTGTGCCAACAGGAGCAACAAAAATTATTGATATACAAACGGCAGGAGCATTTCAACATAATACCGTGATATATGATAATGGTAAAGCAATTACTTGGGGAAGAAATTTTTATTCTCAACTAGGGAGATACGCACCAAAAATTAATTCTTGTGCTGATACAGCTCCGTTTGTGCAACCAAGAAGTTACGATGCAGTTACCCTTTCCTACAATCCTCATTGCCCAGCTATAGCATTTAAAAGACCCGATACAATTCAATATATAATTAGCGGCTTTCCAAACGATACAGCAATATGTAACGGTTCAAGCATTTTAATAGACCCTACCATATTTCCGCAAGGTGGAGTATATAATTGGGGAAATGGTAACAATGACACCACCCTTTTTGTTACTATAACAGGAGACACAACCATTTATCTTTCCTATACCATTTGTGATACTACCCTCACCGACAGTATGAAAATATCACTAAAAACCTTTGTTGCATCTTTTGAACAAGACACCATAAAAGTTTGCTACGGAACAGACTCATTATTATTACCATTAATAGGAACAAACGGAGATGCACCATTCAAATACCAGTGGACACCTATCGGTATGTTAAGCTGTGATACCTGCGCTACCCCTTACGGGTATTTAAACCCTACAGGAGTAACCACTTTCTTTTTAACCGTAACAGACAGCAACGGATGTAGTGCCAGCGATAACATTAACGTACTGGTAATGCCTCAACTAACCGCACCCATATTGCTAACGGGACAAATACATTCTTGTACCGCAAACAGTATTTACTGTTTTGCTCCATCGGGAGTTACGTACACCATTAATGCGCCAACAGCTACCTCTATTACTCAAATTAATAGCGATTGCTTTGATATACAATGGAACATTAACCCTGACGGCTCATCTAATAATGAACAATTTACCGTTGTTATTACAGATGATGCAGGTTGCCAAGATTCCAGTCAAATCAATTTAATTGCTTGTTGTGGAGGATTAGTAAATGGTCAAGCCTTTACAATAACTGATGAAAAAGCAAGTAATCTTTTCGGTCTTTACCCTTCGTTGGGCAATGTGACCGCAAATAGCTTTTCAACTAATTGGACAGGTAATCCTTTACCAGCATATAATACCAGTGACCATGTTGCAATTAATGGAACCTTTGAAGTAGATATAAATTATTCCATTGGAGAATCTGACGTAAGGTTTAGCCCTCTATCAAAAATTGTAGTTAATTCAGGGGTTACATTAACCATAGACCCATCTTACTTTCATGCTTGCCAAGACAGTATGTGGGATGGAATTTATTTAAAAGCTGGAGCTAATCTAGTAGTTAAAGGTGGTTATTTTGAAGAAGCATTAAATGCAATAGTTTCAGAAAATGGAGCACCATATACTATTTATAAAAGCTTGTTTAATAAAAACTATATTGGAATTTTAGTTCAACCCTATGCAGGTAGTCATTTGGGAACTATAGACAGTTGTATATTTACATCCAAATACTCAGGATTACCTTTTAGTCCAGGAACAAAATTAATCAAACCATTTTTGGGAGATAAAGCCCATATTGGAGTAGATGTAAGAAGTGTAGATACCCTTAGAATTGGTTCACCAAGCTTTCAGCCCAATGTGTTTGACAGTCTTGAGAACGGAATAAGAACCTCCTATTCCAATACCATTATTGAAAATAATAAGTTTAAATACATTGCCATACTAGATACTATTCTAGTGCCTTTTGCTCCTTTACACCGAGCAATATGGGTAACCAACGTAGCAAGTGCAGGTACATCAGCCTCTAATCTACATACTGTATTTGTTGGGGGAGATTTGGATAGTTTACAACCCAATGATTTTGATAGTTGCCAATACGGAGTATGGGGCAATCAAAGCACTCACATGCACATTTTCAATAACCGATTTAGAGACATATTTTTAGCAGGAGTTTACTATCAAGGTATTATTGGTGGAAATCTAGTGGAGGTAAGACGAAACAACTTTAGAAATGCCTATAGAGGAGTAGTGGCATGGCAGAATTCAATATGTAATTCAAATATTATATACAATACCTTTTGGTATCCGAATAGTTACAATACCACAGGGATAGCTGTATTGGCACAGGAAACAACTAACCAGCGTTTTAATTCGCATACTATGGATGTTATTTGTAATAACATTTTCGGACCAAAAACAGGTGTGAAATTGGTAAACATGAGATTACCAAATGTAATTCATAATACTATTTACCCTTATGCATTAAACAGTAATATACAAACTGAAGGCATACGATTAGACAATGCAATAGGAGGAAGAATAGAACGAAACTTCATTAGAGGAAATAGCACGAATTCACTTCACATTACAGGGATACGAAGTGATAATAGCAATAGCCTTTTAGTTACTTGTAACAACCCTAACTTTTTGGGAAGAGGGTTTGTATTTAGCGGTAGCCAACCCGGAACACATTGGTCATTTAACACGATGTTCTTAAATTTTTATGGATTAAGTTTAAACCAAAACGGTGTTATTTTTCCACAAAAAACAATACTCAATGGAGTTACCTATCCAAATGAAAATAGATGGATAAACGCTTACTTAGGAAGCCCATATTTTCATACTATAGCTGAAAACAGTTCTAACGGCTCATTTTCTGACCTTACCGTTAGACAAAGCTTTTTTCTTTCAGGCTACATTCCATACAAGAATACTATTGACGCCTCAATCCCAACGCCTAGCCCAGTAACTTATACAACAGTTAATACTAACTTAGGTAACGGAAACTGTGGTCCAATTTGTAGTCCTAGTAATAGTGGCGGTGGAGTAATTTCAGATAATCTATCCATAACTATAGCACAGGGTAATTTACCAATTACAGGAAGCAATGCTGCCGCATGGTGGAACTGGAGTAGAAGACACGTTTTTAGGAACCTTATAGCCAATTCATCTTTAAACGATACGCTATTGATACAATACAGAGATAGTTTGCGTAACGCTTCAATGGGAGTAATAGACAGTATATCCGAACTATTGTGTGTGGATACACTTAACCAAAGTGCCGTGATAGGCTTACAGTCTGCCAATATCTCTGCACAACCCGCAGACACCATGCAAGCCTTACAACGAGAAGTAAACGGCATTTGTTTAGCAAAACAAATCAGCGGAAGTAAAGTTTTAACCGTACAGCAATTTAGTCAGTTGCAAAGTATTGCCAATATGTGTCCGTTTACCGAAGGAGACGCAGTATATATGGCAAGAGCCATAATTGACCCCCTAGATACCGGTAATTATGTTAATCCGTGTGAGGTACTGGATAATACTGTTTCGTCAAGCAGAATAGCACAGCCTGACGTTCCAGTTGTCAATCAACAACAAGTGGTAGCCTTTAACATTTATCCTAACCCAAGCAAAGGAAACTTTACCATAGATTACCAACTGGAGCAAGGCGGAAAAATGGAGGTGTACGACATAACAGGAAAAATGGTAAAACAAATTATGCTAAACAGCACCAACCAACGAGAGGAGTTGAAACTGGATACTGAAAAAGGCGTATATTTGTATGTATTGAAAACGAACCAAGAAGTAATAAAAACTGGAAAACTTGTTATTATCAATTAAAAATAAGGTTGTAGATAGTTTAAAAAAGCAGACACTTTTTGTCTGCTTTTTTATTTCTTTTCATTCGTTTTTTGCTCAGAATAATTTGGTGATTAATGGAGGGTTTGATTCGTTAGTTTCTTGTCCTTTGACTTATGGAGAGATATATAAAGCTTATAATTGGTTTCAACCGATTAGACAAGTTTCGACATCTGATTTGTATAATACTTGTAGTATAATTCTTGTATCTGTGCCAAAGAATGTAATGGGAAATCAAGCCCCTTATTCCTTAAGTGGCTATTCTGGAATAGGTATTTATACGGCAGACTATCCTAATGGTAGGGAGTATATTGAAGCTAAATTATCTTCTTCTTTAAAACAAGATTATACTTATTGTGTTGAGTTTTATGTTTCGTTAGCAGATACTCAAAATTATGCTATTAGTAGTATCGGGGCTTATTTTTCCATTGATAGTGTGTTGATAGACAACCTTCCTAATAATTACTTAATAAATGTAATTCCTCAGATACAAAATGATAGCTTGAACATAATAACTAATAAAAAGAACTGGGTGATTGTTAAAGATAGTTTTATTGCTAAAGGGGGGGAGCAATTTATAACCATAGGTAATTTTTATGATGATAATTTTACCCAACGAAATTATCAAAAAGTAAGTAATCATGCTGTCACTTCATGGAATGATGGTGCTTATTACTATATTGATAACGTAAGCGTATATGCTTGTGACAGCCCATTAGTAGAAGAACCCCAAGACACCACCTTTATATTTATACCTAATGTATTTAGCCCTAACCAAGACGGAGAAAATGATTTATGGGAAGTAACGGCTAGTGAAGTAAATAGCTTAAACATACAAGTGTTTAACCGTTGGGGAGAACAAGTGTATAAAATTAGCCTTATTAATACAGCAGAACCTACTAACTTTAATCCTGCATGGGACGGTTATACTCCTACAGGTAAACCCGTAACCGAAGGAACATATTTTTACATTGTGCAATACACTCTACCAAGCGGAGAAACCAAAGTGGAGAAGGGAAACCTTACGTTAATTCGTTAGAGAAAATACTTTTATGGTTTAATATGAACTTAATTTAACCTCTTTCTTTGCTGAAAACCCTTAGCTCCCGAAGGTTTTTTGTAATAAGACTCGGTGGAACGAAGCGCTCCACCTTCATCTTCAATATTAATATTTTCAAAACGATACATCTTTTGTACCTCTATACAGATGTATTCAAACTCTTCAATCACCCTTCCAATAATTCGATAACACCCCGCCCCCCTAAATGGAAATCTTTCTACCACAGTTGGGAAATGCACCGTATCAATCCACCTTCCTTTGATATCGATAAAAGTACCAAAACTCATGTAAAGCCCATCTTTAGTTGTAGTTCCTTTTACATGAACCAAATACCCAACAATGTCAACTGTTTTATTAATAAATAAAGGAAGCTTATCACTTGCAATGGTTCTGTCGGGAAGTCCTTTAAAGAGTTTAAAGACAGAACAGCTAATTGGAAAACCAATCAGTTCCATCTCATCATAAGCAGACTCTAGTGGATGATACCACAATTTTGGAAGCTCTACTTTTTTAACTTCTACTTTAAATAAGTTTTTAGTGGGTGATGTTTTCTTTTCTGTTCCAAGCAAAAAATGTGCATCCCACAAAAGCTCTTTTTTACTTTTTCCCTCAAAGGCAAAACAACCTGACCGAACTAGTACGATTAATTGTTCCAATGACACTTTTACCCTATCCACAAAATCTCTTAAAGAGAGAAACGTCCCGTTCTCTTCTCTCTCATTTAGTATATTAATAAGAGTCGCACTTTCAAGAGATTTAATAGTACTTAGACCCACATAGATATCCTTTCCAATAATTTTAAACTCACTACTAGAAAGATTAACACAAGGAAGGTGAATGGTCGCTCCACACATTCTTGCCTCATGAATATAAAACTGACGGGAATAAAAGCCGCCACCATTGTTGAGAACGGCAACCATAAATTCAAGGGGATAGTATGCCTTTAAATAAAGACATTGATAACTCTCTACGGCATAACTTGCAGAGTGTCCCTTGGCAAAGGCATATCCTGCAAAGCTTTCTATTTGCCTCCACACATCTTTGGTAAGCTCATCGGAATATCCTTTTTTAATACAGTTTTCAAAAAACTTTTTCTCTACCTCCTGAAACTCACTTCGAGATCGAAACTTACCACTCATCCCTCTACGAAGTACATCCGCCTCAGCTAATGAAAGGTCTGCAAAATAATGCGCCACTTTGATAACATCTTCCTGATAGACCATCACTCCATAGGTCTCAGGCATCAAGTTATAAAGTACCGGAGAAGTTCGCTTTGCTTCCTCTCTTTTTTCTTTATACCTAAATCGCAAAATATATTCTCGCATCATCCCACTTTGAGCAACCCCGGGACGGATAACAGAACTGGCAGCAACCAGCCCCAAGTAATCATTTACTTTTAGCTTTTTTAATAGCATCCGCATAGCTGGTGACTCTACATAAAAACAACCAATAGCATTCGCCTCTTTTAAAAGGTCATTGGTCTTTTTATCCTTTTTCAGTTTTGTGATGTTGTGTACATCTACTTTCGTATTTTGATTTTTGGAAATTATCTCAAGGGCATCCTTCACCTTTGCAAGCCCTCTTTGTCCCAGTATGTCAAACTTATAAAGACCTGCATCTTCAGAGATATGCATATCAAATTGCACCGTTGGAAAACCCTTTGGAGGAAGGAAAGTACCCGAATAATGCTGAAGTGGTTTTTCACTGATTAAAATACCTCCGGCATGAACGCTCAGGTGATTGGGAAATCCATGTATCTTTTTGCTGTAGGCTAAAATTAGCTTTCCGATTTGGTCGGCAGAATCAGGGTCATGTTGCAATTTTTTAATCTCCGATTCAGGAAGCCCCATCACTTTTCCAATTTCCCTGATACATCCTTTATACTGAAAAGTATTATAGGTAGCTAGTAGTGCTACATTTTTAAACCGTTTGAAAATAAAGCTAGTAACATCTTCTCTATCCTGCCATGAAAAATCAATATCAAAGTCTGGAGGATTTTGTCTAAACAGATTAATGAATCTTTCAAAATATAAATCAAGTTCGATGGGGTCAACATCAGTTATCCGAAGTAAATAACTGATGATACTGTTCGCTCCACTTCCTCTACCTACATAAAAATAACCACTCTCTCTTGCATACTTTGTGATTTTCCAAGCAATCAAAAAATAGGAAACAAACTTTTTCTGCTTGATTAAACTTAACTCCTTTGATATTCTATCAAGTATAGCATCAGTCACTTCCTCATAACGGTAGGAAAGGTTTTGATAACATAACCGTTTTAAAAAACGAAAATCAAACTCCTCATTTCCGGTATAGCTTTTTTGATTGTTATGAGAAGAAGCGTCGTTAAACTCAAAATCAATAGAGCACTTCTCCATTAGCTGGCTTGCATTTTCAACCAAAAATTCAAAACCCTCAAAGCGCATTAAAAGTTCTTTTTTTGAAAGAATCACCTCTCCTTTTTTTGCCAAGCTTTTATCTGTTAGCTGGGTTAAAAGACAGTTCTTATCTATGGCTCTTAAAAGACGATGGGTGTTATGGTCTTTTTCGGAAGAAAAAGTAACAGGATAAAATGCGAGCAGTTTTTCTTTTCTTTTATAAAGTGAATGAAGAGTAAGTTTAGTAAGGTCGGTATAAGTAATACCGATAAACTCATGTTCTAGAAGATTAGGGTTTTGTTTAAAGTCAAAAGGATAAACTACGTAAGTATCTTTCAAGTGAGGTGCTTTCTTTGGAAAGTCCAGTTTTTGATGAAGATGGTAAGACAGAAATTGATTGATTAAAAAATATCCGTTATTGTTTTTTGCTATCATCACATAACAAAGCTCGTCCTGGTTTCTGAATTCAACTCCTACTCTTGGTGTGATATTATACTCTTTAGATAGTCTTATAAAATCTAGTGCAGCAGATGTATTATTAATGTCTGTAAGACAAAGAGAAGAAACTCCTTTTTTTGCTGCCTCTGACAACAGCCCCTTAATAGAGAGCGTCCCATATCTTAAACTAAAATAAGTGTGACAATTTAAATACATCCTTTTTTTGTTTATGCCCTTCTGTGGGCAGGTATAACAGGAGGTTCTCCATTGAAAGGATTACTTCTTCCAATGCCTTTGGTGTCCATAGCAATGGCTCTTTTCACCGCATCCTGTCCGAATCTGTTCCTTACCTTATCCAGCGCCTGATATAAACTGATGATTTTCTGATTATCATCAAACAGGTTTATCTGATAAGACCCTCCCACCAGTCCTGAGAATTTTACACCGATTAATCTTACCAGTACTCTTCGTTGATATAACTGATAAAACAAATCAAGGCAATTTGAAATCAAGGTCTCATCAGTTGAGGTATAAGGTATTTTACGTTGTTTGGAAACCGTTTGAAAATCTGAATACCGTATTCGAACAGCCACAATTGAAGTCAACTTTTCTCCATTTCGAAGCTGAAAGGCAAGATTCTCTGCCATGGCAATCACTAAATTTCTAAGGCGTAAAACATCAATGGTATCCTTTTCAAAGGTTCGCTCAATAGAGATAGATTTTCTTTCATGATAAGCAATCACAGGAGAATTATCTATGCCCTGTGCTTTTTTCCAAATGGTCATTCCATTTTTTCCCATGGCTCGCTCCATCATTTCCATGGGCATCTCCTGTAGTGTTTTAATCCATTTAACACCCATAGAGCGAAGCGTTAAATAGGTCTGGTCTCCCACCATCGGTATTTTTTTTACCTCTAAAGGTGAGAGGAAGGGTTTTTCCTCTCCCTTTATGATTTGCCGATGGTTGTTTGGCTTTGCCTCTCCGGTTAATATCTTAGCCACAGTTTTGGAAGTGCTAAGACCAAACGAAATTGGGAGACCAGTTTCCTTTATAATAGTTTGACGTAATTCTTTAGCCCATTTATAGTTTCCAAAAAATACATCCATCCCTGAAACGTCCACATAAAATTCATCGATAGATGCCTTTTCAAAAAGTGGGGAGCGCTCTCTGATGATATCGGTAATCACATCACTATACTTACTGTATATCCCACTGTTGCCCTGAATAAAAATTGCCTCGGGACAAAGCATTCTTGCCATTCGCATAGGCATAGCAGAATGCACTCCAAAGCTTCTTGCCTCATAACTGCAACTAGCCACAACTCCTCTGTCAGATAGTCCGCCTATTATCACCGGACGATTATTCAAAGAACTATCTAAAAGTCTCTCGCAGGAGACAAAAAAGCTATCCAAATCCATATGCACAATTGACCTCTCCATTCTTTTTTATCCTAAAATTTGGTGGATTAATTTGGAGTTGCTAAATTCGTTTAAAATTTAATAATAAACGGTTTAATATTTAAACGAATATGTATTTTGCCCAAAACATAAGGTATCTGAGAGCTAAAAAAAATCTATCTCAACCTGCTCTTGCAGATCACCTAGACATCACTAGAAACCAAATCTCCTCTTATGAAGATTCAAGAGCAGAACCTTCCCAAGAGACGCTGGTAAAATTCTCAGAGTTCTTTCAACTGCCCATTGATGTACTTATCAAAAACAATCTGACCCTTTCCAAAGAAGATGCCTATATGGATATTGGAAACAACCGATTGCTTTTTCCCATCATTATTGATGAGAATGATAACAACCAAATTGAGATTGTTACCAAGGAAGCATCTGCCGGATATCTTAACGGATACTCCGATAGTGAATACGTTTCTAATTTACCTATCATGAACCTTCCTTTTCTACCCACCGGAAAACATCGTGGGTTTAGAATAAAAGGAGACTCGATGTCTCCATGGGTAAACGAAGGAGATTATGTTATCGGAGAATATCTTCACGATATTAAAGAAGTGAGGAACAATTTCTGTTATATCATCCTTACTAAAAACGATGGGTTGGTGTATAAAAGAGTTAACACGGCAGGAGTAAAACAAAAGTTCCTGACCCTTGTTTCAGATAATAAAAGCTATCATCCCTACGATGTTCACTTTTCAGACATCCTTGAAATATGGCAGTTTAAATTAAACCTTTGTATAGGTCAGTATTCGGCAGATGAACTTAATCCTAAAAATATACTTAACCTGCTTAGAAGTGTGGGAATTGAACTAGCTGATTTAAGAGAGAAGATGACAAAACTTGAAAACAGAATTCCTGCCACCAGTTAATGAATTATGCCATCATTGATATTGAAACCAGTGGTTTTCGTCACATTGAAAATAAGATTACGGAAATCTCTATTTTCTTGCATGACGGTCATTCCATTATCGATGAGTTTACAACTCTTATCAATCCCGAAAACATTATCCCAACTGCCATCACTTCTCTTACCGGAATCACCAATGAAATGGTAAGTGATGCACCAAGATTTTCTGAAATTGCAGACATCATAGAAAGTAAAACAAGGGATGCTGTTTTTGTGGCACACAGTGTTAATTTTGATTATGGTGTAATCTCCAAAGAATTTAAAGAACTGGGTGCAAAATTCCAGCGTCCAAAATTATGTACCGTTAGATTAAGTAGAAAAGTATTCCCCGGTTATTCTTCCTACAGCCTTGGAAACCTTTGCTCTTCTCTTGGTATAGAAATTCAAAACAGACACCGTGCAAGAGGAGATGCAAGGGCAACGGTAGAACTCTTTGAAAAAATACTTCATCACGACCCTGAGAAAAAAGTCATTCAATACTTTTTAAATAAAAGGCATTTTCAAGGTACGCTTCCTCCACTTGTTGACACCAGCGAGATTGAAAATCTACCTACCACATCGGGAGTGTATTATTTTAAAAACAAGGAAGGAAAAATCATCTATGTAGGAAAAGCAAAAGATATCAAAGCAAGAGTGCTTAGTCATTTTAGAGACAAGTCTTCTAAAGAGCAGCGCATGTCTTTACAAACAGCTAAAGTTGAGTACACCCTTACGGGCGGAGAACTCATCGCTCTATTAGTGGAATCAGCAGAAATTAAAAAGCATTATCCTTTGTTTAACAGAGCTCAAAAAAGAGTCTCAGAGAGTGTTGCTCTTACTACCTACATCGACAAGCGTGGTGTTCTAAGACTTTGCTTTGGAAAATTAAAACTCGCTAATGAACCCATTGCTAAGTTTTATTCAGAAAGGCAAGTAAGATTATGTCTTGACAAACTCATTGAAGAATTTGAACTCTGTCCAAAATTCTGCGAGATAGAAAAAGTAAAAACAGGTGCTTGCTTTTCCCATCAGCTTAAAAAATGTAAAGGTGTTTGTTGTGGTAAAGAAGATGTGGCGGATTATAATAAAAGAGTTCAAAAGGCAATCGAGTCTCTAAGTCTTTCAAGTGAGACATTTATTATTCAAACTGAAGGTAGAGAGGAAAATGAAAGAGGCATCGTTCTTTTGGAAAAGGGAATTTATAAAGGCTACGGTTTTGTACAAAAGAATCAAAAATTAAACTCTCTTAAAAAAGTAAAATCAATTATTACCTCCCAAAAAGAAAACAGCGACATTTATAAAGTACTGAGGTTTTATATGAACCATTTTGAGGACTATCAAATTATTCCCTTATAGATAGAAGCATGGTAAGTTTATGAACAGCGTTTTAAACAATTTGTTGATATTTTAATAAAATAAGATGTAAAGTTTTTATTTAAATTTGCAAAACAGAAATTAAATTCATGACACCCACTTTAAAAGAGATAAATACAGAAATGATAACACTTGCAAGAGAATCAAGAGGCTTAACTCAGCGTGACCTTGCAAGTGAGATGAATCTCTCAGAGGCAAAAATATCTCTTGTAGAACAGCAGAACCAATCTTTTACTGATGACGATGTAAAACGACTTTCGATGAGGCTCAACTATCCGGTAAGTTTCTTTTACCAAAAGGGAGATGCTTTTCTACCTTCCATGATAAACTTTAGAAAGCGGTTAAAAGTTGCCCACAAAGTTCTCTTTCCAATAGAAGCAACCAGTAATCTTTATCGTTTGCAACTAGAGACACTACTTGAAAAAGTAAAGCTACCAGCACCTAATTTTCCGAAACTTAAGGTTACTTCAGAAACCTCACCTTCAGAAATTGCAAAAAAGGTTAGAAAGGATTGGAACTTGGGTAATATTCCCATTGATAATCTCACAGAACAGCTTGAAAAAAGAAATATTCTTGTCGTAAGATTTGACTTTAACACTGACAGAGTGGACTCTCGAACACTTATTACCAAAACCGGACATCCACTTATCATTTTAAATAAACGGCTCTTAGGCGATAGGCAGCGCTTCAGTCTAGCCTATGAACTAGGGCATATTTTGATGCACCACTTTACAGAAAGCATGAATGGAGATGCTGACCATAGAGCCAATATTTTTGCTGCTGAACTATTAATGCCCGAAGCTGAAATTAAAAAAGATATGAAAGGAGATGTAGGATTAAACCTACTTGCTCTTTTAAAGAAAAAATGGAAAGTTTCAATGCAGGCACTTCTATACAGAGCAAGTGATTTAGAACTCATAACATACAATCAAAAAAGGTATTTAATCTCTCAGTTTAACACTTTAAAAATTAGAAAAAGAGAACCACAGGAACTGGATGTGCCAATTGAAAAGCCACTTCTTGTTAGAAGTCTTGTTACCAAATACAGAAGTGCCACAGGGCTAAGTGTAAAGGAAATGGCAAGCATGATGCACCTTTTTGAAGATGAATTTATAGAACGTTTTGCAAATAATTAAAATAACTAAGATCGACTAAAAACAAACTAAGATGACAACAATTAAAAGCAAAGAAATCCCATTAAAAGCCTATTCCATCACAGAATTAGCAAGAATCTATGAGATGGATCCTCGCACTTTAAAAAAATGGATTAAACCATTTGAAACTGAAATCGGTGAAAAAAGAGGGCGGTTTTATACCATTCCGCAAGTAAAAATAATATTTGAAAAGCTGGACTTGCCGAGTGTGATTTTAATATCCTAATGTTATGCCAAAAGAAAAATTAAGTCTGATAAGAAGAGAACTTCTCTACCAAACAAATTTTATCGTTTCTTCTTACGAAGAACTAACAGAGTCTTTTTTGGAAAAATATCTAAGAATAAAAAATCCATATACTAACTTAGAAAAAACACGCCAATCCTTTATAACTAAGATCAACCATGATGTTAATAGCGGGAATTTAAAAGCTGAAAATAAACCGTTTAAGAGCAAATCCGAAGTACCACGTTATTTCAAGCAGTTTGTGAAGTTTATCTCGTTAAAAGTACTCCATCTTCAACACGAACCCAAAACAATCTATTCCAATATTTATAACTATTGTAACCACCAAGCAGAGCAAATAAAAAGTAATATAGAAAATCTAAACACTGCACTTAAAACTCTTAATACCAAAGAACAGAAAAGTATAGAAGAAAATAATAACGCTGGCGATAATTCCGATAGTGAAATTCACCAAATAAAGATAGATATTGAACTAATAAAACACCTATTAGAGCAGAACAATTTAACTTTAGAAGAGATAGGATTATTTCTTTTAAATCAGGAGAAAATCTCAACTATTGTACGTGGTAAATGCATTTCACCACAGTCTTATGAAAGTCTTTCAAATCCTTGGTACACTTTCCATGAAAATGAATATTTACTTCAAAAAAGAGATTGGAAAGAATTAATATTCAACTTTATTTGGTACTTCCCCTACCCAATTAGGGAGGAGTATTTTTTATCACTTAATCCAAACGGACTTAGGGAAGAATTACTTAATGTAATTACAAAAGAAAAGCTATACAAAGAAATTGTGGCTGGCATTTCAAAACATCATCTTACAAATAAAAAGAGTAAATTAATTTTCGATTGTATCAATAGTTACAAGGACGGTTATGAGTTATCTGCGGCTCATTTAGTACCTGCAATAATTGAAGGTTTAATATATGAATTGTGTATTGAATTAGATATAAAACAAAAAAGTTTAAAAAACCAGACTGCTGGATTAAGGGCAAAACTGAAAATGTTATCGGAAAAAAATTCATTGGATATTTTTGACTATGAATTTTTAATGTTCATCATGACTATATATAGAAACCAAATGGCACATGGCGGAAATCTTAGTGATGGTGAGTACCAGTATATCCCTGTGTTATTAATGTTGATGTTACATCGGTTTATTAATGTTATTATTCATAAAATTCGTACACCTTTAAATATTAGACTATACTATTTAAATAAGATTAATGATTATAATGATCCGAATGATTTTAGAAGAATGTATGCTGTGATATTTTTTGTATTGGAGGATAAGGTCGCCATACCAGAAATTTACAATAAAGACAGTGAAGTTAATGCTGCTTATTCTATGCTTCATACCAAAAGTTATATAAGCTTCATCAAAAATATTTTGGACGATGAAGAAATCACCTCTTTAATAGATAGAGTGGAACTTATTAAAATTTTAGCTAAAAACAAGGTAAAGGGAATAGATTTTAAAATGTATAATAATAAATATCTCAAAACAAAATGATTCTATCTGCGCATGAAGATGTAATGGGAATACTAAAATCAGATGATATTTTAGTATCTAATAAAGAAGATCTTGTCAGAAGGTTTTTTGTAAAGCATTTAGGATTAAACTACCACGAATCTGACTTCGAAAAAATTAAAAGTGCTTATGTTGCAAAGGATTCAATCTTAAAGCAAGAGTTACGATTTACTATTTATGGTGTTAAAAAAGAGAGTGAAAATCAGATTCCCAAGACACTTCCAAAACTAATAGATGATATTTACTTCAGACATTTTAGGATGAAAAAATCTCCTAATGAAGTTTTTATCCAGCTTTATCTACATTGCTCAAGACAGCTACTAGCTATTAACGATAATATTTCTCAACTCGAAAAGGAAATAAAAGAACTAAAAAATAAAAAAACTTCTTCCAATTCTTTTTATGATATCAACTTCAAGCTCGACTTTTCACATTATTTACTTGAGGAAAACAAAGAAACAAGAAAAGAAATGATGGAGTTTATAAGCAATCACAATCAAGTAAAAAGACATGTAATTGGTCTTTGTAGGGTTGACTTTTTTCGATTTAAAGAAGGAATACCATACGACTACTTCTATACCGTAGAATTTTTAGAGCCTAGATATCCGGACGTCTTATTCAATAAGTTTCTTCATTCAAGAAAAGATCAAGCAGATAAATCAACAACTCTCAAATTATTTCAAGAAGGCAAATTTGAAGAATTGGCTTACTTTTTAAAAGATTATATCATCACAGAAAAAGTAATAGATACCATAGATTCTTTGGTTGAGTTTAACCATATTCTTTTTTCAAGAAAAGAAATGATTTATAAGGTGCTAGAAGATTATAAAAAAGAAGATTACCTTAGTTCAGTTCATTTAATCCCACCAATTATTGAAGGGATCATACATGATATGTGTATAGAATATGGGACGCCCGAACTGGAAATCCATAACAAGGGATTAAAAGAGAAAATGAATATCCTTCGAAAGCATCATTCGATGATGATCCATGACTTTGACTACTACGGATTTGTTTTTAGGTATTACCGTAATAGATTAATGCATGGCGGAAAAATTGAGGATCAGGAAAATATTTATTTGCCCTTTCTGTTCATATTAGACTTATTCTTTTTCAGTAAAAAAATGGTTCGTGATATTCAACTACCTGTTAATGAAAAATTGGATATTTTAAAAAAGCTACCTAACGCAAGAAAGCTAGTAAGTAGTAATCACTATGATTTACTATGTAACTTTTTAAGTCTACCCATAAGAGATATTCCGGATATGTATAAAGTAGAAAAAGACCTTGAAGAAATCAAAAACGATTTATTACATAACATAGATTTTCACAAACATTTAAAAGACCACATCAAATGGGGATTTTACTCTGAGGAAAACCTGAAACATATTTTTAAACACATCGACTATCTAACCGGGAAAAACACTACCAAAACCTTGAAAAGCTTATTGTCTAAAAAAGTTAAAAGTCATAAAAAAACACAAACCGACATAAACTAGCACAAACTTTCCTTTCTCTTCTTTTATCATCATTTCCTATCATAAATTAACTTCTTTCAGCACATTTTATCATAACCCTGCACAAAGTGGAAAGCATCACTTGTGATCTCCGCTTCTTTGTCCTGTAAACTTTTAAAAACAAGAAAACATGACAAAAACAATCACAAAAGTGCATCCCGCTTCAATAGACTTCCTGAGCAACCTAACTTGGGAGTACGCACAAAAAACACTTTGGGAGAACCAAAGATTTACCAAAAGCGAAGTTGAAATCTCCAAAGCATTTATCAAAGAATACTACCAGATGATTTCACCTGAAAACTTCTCACTGGAATCCTCCCGACATTTTAGAAATTACTGTGAGAGAATACGTCTTGCCAAAGAGTATGTCAACAGACATCCATTGCGATACATTCCTCATCCAACCATTTGGCTAAACAAACACAACCCAAAAGGATTTGCAGGGACAAAGAATTGGAAAGTAAAAAAGGAAAGTCCAAAGCCCGTTTATGTGAGTGTAACTGAACACATCTTTTTTGTCATCCTAGATGAAATTCAAAAGGAACTGGGAGGTGTGGCATGATGGGAAGTGACAAATTTCAGATAAAGCCTTTAAGCTTAAAAGATTTAGCCGGACTTTACGATGTGGATTACCGCACCATCAAAAAATGGATTAGACCCTTTCAAAAAGAAATCGGAAAGAAAAACGGCAGGTATTATAGCATTGCTCAGGTAAAAACCATCTTAGAAAAACTGGGAACACCGATGACTATTTCGCTAGACTAATTCCATCAATCGTCAGCTTTTTTCATCAATCATCGGCACAAAACTGCAAAGTCGTGCAATAAGCGAAAAGTAGTTTTTTCCCTTGTAGGATGTTTGCTCCATGAAAAATAATACACCATGCAATTAAAACCACAACTCACCGAAGTCGGCTCGAGTATTTATCTCACCGCTTCCATCATGCTCGCCTCCATTGACTACTCCTCTGTTGTGGAGTATGCGATAAAAGCACTCATCGGAGGGGTGATTTGGGTAGGG
Organism: Bacteroidia bacterium; assembly: GCA_030426475.1. Classification (GTDB taxonomy): domain Bacteria; phylum Bacteroidota; class Bacteroidia; order Flavobacteriales_E; family Vicingaceae; genus CALALS01. Next base: position 6,002 of record JAUHYR010000001.1, on the reverse strand, counting down.
GTAAAAATCTCAGGTGAGATGGTAATTGAAAAACTAAAAAGAAGAAAAAAATAAATGGCTAAACTGAAAAACATACTCATCGGGTTAACCATTACCACAGGACTAGTTGGTCTTGGAGCATGGCTCTTTCGGCTTAAAAAAGCCTCTGTTGAAATTGAAGTTCTCTCTAGAATTTCCCTTCACAAGGTTACGCTAAGTGGTGTTACACTCAGAGTCGATACCAAGCTCCAAAACCCAAGTTCTGCCAGTCTTACTCTTCGTTTTCCTTTTGTCAGAATTTATTATACCGAAAATCTAATCGGCTCATCAGAGGCGAAAAACAATACCATCACCGTCCCTGCCAATGGTGAGGTTACCCTTGAGCCGATTTTTATTCAAAGCCCTATGACCTCACTTTTAAGCTTTGGAGCAGAGTTCATCCAAAAGTTAAAAGCCAAGTCTCAGCTTACGCTGGTTGTAAAAACTACCACCCAGCTTCTACTTGGAAAAGCCAGCATCCCATTTTCCACCACCGAAAACATCAAACTCTCATGATTGCAAAGTCAGTTAGACATATCAATTCTACAAGAGCGTTTGACCATCTATTTGAAAAAGCAAGTGGTAGAAATGAGCTAATCAAAAGAGATGCAAGACTGGAAGATACCCTTTCACTTATCCAAAGAGTAGTAAAAGAAACTACCCATCAAACCAAAGCAATCGCACAAAAGCTAAAAGCAGATACCACCATAAAAACTCTTGAAAACATTTGGGAGTTTGTCTACAGACACATCAACTATAAAAAAGATGCCAAGGGAAAAGAACAAATCAGAAGTCCTATCAGAACATGGCACGACCGCTTTTCGGGAGTGGATTGTGATTGCTACACGGTATTTATCTCTAGCATTCTAACCAATCTAAACATCCCACATAAGCTACGGATAGCAAAGTATAACAAGGACTACTTTCAGCATATCTACCCCATCGTGCCATATGATAGCTCCTACATCACCCTAGACTGTGTGATGGATAATTTTAACAGTGAACAACCCTTTACCCAAAAAATGGATACACCCATGGAATTAGAATACTTACAAGGAATAGACGAAGATGACTTTGATGAGTTTTTAGAAGAAGAAAACTTTGAAGGCATCTTTAATTTTAGAAAAAAGAAAAAAGCAGCAGCATCTAGTAGCAGCTCATCCTCCACCAAAAAGAAAGGAATATTTAAAAAGATAGTTGGTAAGGGACTACATGTGATTAACCGAGTGAACCCTTCCACGGTACTACTTCGAAACGGAGTGCTTGCAGCGATGAAGGTCAATCTTTTTAAAGTTGCCGAGAGACTAAAGTGGGCATATGTAACCCCTGAAGTTGCCCAGAAAAAAGGAATGGACATGGGGCGCTATCAAAAGCTGGTAGGTGTTCGCCAGCGTCTTGAGAAAATCTTTCATGGCGCAGGTGGAAAACCTGAGAATCTTAAAAAGGCTATTCTATCGGGTAAAGGAAATGCAAATAGAGAAGTAGCCGGACTCGGTGCTTTTGATTTTTCTACTTCAATGCCACTTTCTGAACTACTGGGAGAAGAAATCTACCGAAGTGAGAACATCGATGATATGAACGGGCTTGGAGAACTCGGTGAGCCGGCTACGGCTGCTGCAATTACAGCAGCAACCGGAGTGATAGCATCCATTTCGGCACTACTAAAAAACATCGGAGAACTTTTTCCTAAAAGAGCAGGGCAAGAAGCAGCAGCCAGCCAAGAGACTGAACTTGTGGATGAGAGTATTACCCTTCCCACAGAAACCAGCTCAGATGCTTTTGAGACATACACTGAGGATTATCCAACTGATGTAGTGACCACTTCTACTGATAACAGTAGCTTACCTGATGGTGGTTCTGCAAATCAACGAACCAGTTCTGATGCCAGTTCTTCTGATGATCCGGAAGAGAGTTTTTGGAAAAAGAACAAAAAGTGGCTCAAGCCGACTCTTTTTGGAGTGGGTGGACTTGGTCTTTCTATTCTTGGCTATCAGCTTTTAAAGCCTAAGAAAAAGAAGCCTGCTGCCCCAACTAACGACCTAAGCGGTCAGCCTAAAAAGAAAGGAGCAGCCAAAAAGAAAACCGCACAAAAACCTGCAAAAAAGAAAACCTCAAAAACGGCAAGCAAAACCCTTTAAACCAAGATATTTTATGAGTAATCCATATCAAAAAGAAAAAACCAAAAAGAACATTTTAAGTGGAATCACCACTCCTCTTAAAACAAAAAAGAGCGTTCAAAACAGCGCCATTGAAACCGGAAAAGACCTTGTCATTGGAGTGATTGGCGGAGGAATAATCGGAGCGGCTCTTGGAAGAGCATCCCTTGTCACCGGACTTATTGTGACGGGAATCGGTCACTACATGGAAAGTAAAATCACCTCCACCATCGGCTTTGGCATGATGGCATCCTCGGGTCTTCCTACACCAAAAAAAGAAAACCTCTCTGGAAAAAGCCTTGGCACAATTGCAGAGGCAAAAGAAAGAGTGAGCAATTTTAATGAGAGCCTGAAACAAAAACTCTTTTTAGATAAGCTACCTATCCTCACGAAAAAAGAGAACAGCGCCTCTCAAAAAAGCGGAGAGTCTATTCAAAAGACAGAAGAAGAGATGGGCGCTCTTGGGGATTCAAAAGAGCATGAAAGGCTACTTGACCAGCTGGAAAAAGAAATTGAAGAAAGTGCCACCTCCTTTGCCAGCGCATCGGAAAACGACTCGGTGTCAGGGACAACCGATGGTATCACTTCGGATAGCCCCTCAGAAGAAATAGTAGACCCACTTATCTAAAAAAAGTAAACAATCAATTTAAATCATAAACCCTAAAAACAAAAACACAATGTTAGGACAATTAGAAGCCATTGATGAATTCAACAACCAAGGAGACCTTATCGGGATAGACTATGACGATCCCGAAATGATGGCAGGTCTTATGGGAACACTTGGCAAGATGAACCCACTTAAAAGAAGAAAAGCCATCCAGCGACTGACCGCTGCACCAATGCCAAGCAGAGGCTCAAGAGCAGAGATGGAAAAACACTTCCGTGAACTTCCAAAGCACGTGAAGGAAGCCATCAAAAAAGGAGAACTGCGCCTTGCCGACACCATCATCTATTCCATCAAACCCATCACTTCAAAAACTATTAAGCTTTTTGAAACCCAAGATGACAAAGAGATAGGCGTTCGAAACCTTTCCAATGCCAAGCTACCTAAAAACCAGTCGCTTCTAGTAAGTGGTATTATCCTTTTGGCAGGAACAGCAGCAGACAATACCAAGGATGCTATGATGGCAACAGAGTATGACAGCATTGAGGCATTTCCATCCCTTGCCAACGGAGAGGTGTCACTGAAAAGTAACAAAAAACAAATCCTTCCCGAGACCTCTAACAACATCTTTAAAACAAAAGGAATGTCGATGGTTCCGGTGGGCTATTACAAGCTAGCTAACCCAAGACTAATTCAGGATGATGTTCTTATTGAACTGACCCTTGAACTTGGAACAACCACAGGCATCGCTGCCAATAGCTATGTGTGGGCAGGACTTCACGGTACAATTACCACCCCTTAATTCTTTTTTAAAACAAACCTTAAAAGACCAGCTGCCCTTTAATGGGGTAGCTGGTTTTAAACCAAACAAAAAAGATGATAAAACCAATAAAAAAACGATTTGACTTTACTATCGCTCAGGCAGGAGAAAGAGTACAGCCTAGCTTTGAACTGGAGTCTACCATCACACAAGTAGATGGAATACTGTTGACCTCAGACAAAGACGACTTACTTTATTACAGGGGAACACAGAGCATTGAAATCAATTCTTCTGAAATCGTTCCCGAAGGTTATGAGAGTAGGCTACTGATGTCAGGACTGAACGTCAAGCCAAGTGACAGGTATTATCCCATCACGGTGACTAACGTTGGGAACGGACTGGTAGAAGTAGACTTTACCGATGTAGAGGATGAGCGTGCGCCTTTTGAAAGCTACCGAGTGAGCATTTATCTGGAATGTCAAATGGATGATGGACAGTAATGAAAAAGATAGTGATCCATAAAATACCGATTTCAAAAAAGGGCGAAGAGAAAAAGTTCCAAGTGAGATTTCCATCTGCTTTTTCAAAAATCACAGCCATTGAAGTGGGGGTAAAGCTTCACAGAGGAGTGATTTACGAAGAGGAAGAAGAAGTGGTCGCTCCGGGGCAAGTGGGTGGACTAGACGGAGGAGGAATTGGGGTTGGTGGAGGACTCTATAATCCCCAGCCTGTCGGACAGATAGAGACAGTAGTAAAACTACCCAAAAGAACTAAACTACTTGGAAGACTATCGCTACAAAGTCTGAAAAAAGAAAACGAGTTTTACTTTTCTGATGTTACCTATGAAAACTCCGACAGCTTTGATTTAGACGACACAATCGCTTTTCATTATCCCGATAAGCTGGTCAGTAGACTATCTCGACACGAGTTTGAAAAGAACGGATGCAGAACCTCTCCCAAGGTGATTTTTGGAAAATACAAAGACCTTGTTACTACTGAAAGTCTGCTTCCTCTTTCCTATACCCTATATCTCTATTTTGAAATTGAGTAATTAAAAAAGACCATGACAGAAGCATTTGCAAGCAGCTATATCCCAAAGAGAATGAGTGAACTTGGTTTTACCAGTTATCACTACCGCCTTAGAGAACTGGTGATAGAGAAAGAATCAAGCCTTACCATTCCCTCCTTTGGTGAGATATGGCTTTTGATATCTGAACCCGATGGGGTAATTATCACCTCTTCTCTTGGTACTTATGACAAGGATAGTGAAGTAATCAACGAGCAGACCCATGAGCATCAGGGAGAGATTATTTGTCAAAACCTAAATCGGTTCAGGGTAAAAATAAAATGGATACAAATCATCATTGAATCTTAACCAAGTTATGGACGAAAGAATAGAATATACAGAGGACAGACTTAACTATATCATAAAAGTAATTCAAGGTCATTCAGAGAACGGAGCGCCTATTTACTATCAGGTATTTATTGATGGGCTGAAGGTAATCCCAAAGACAAATAAGCTGGATTATCTTGACTTGTTGGATGAGTTTATCACAGACAGTACCTATGAGATTACCTTTAAGCTTTACTCGACCAGTCCTACTTCAGGAAGACACACCAAAAGCATTCTTTATTTTCCTGAAAACCATCCAAAGAAAAAAACGCTCGATGGATTGGAACTAGAGTCTCGGCTCAATGAACGCTTAAAAATCGAAAGAGAGCGCTGGGATACAGAACAGCTAAAGAAAGATTTTAATACGGTCAAAGAAAGACTAAAAGATGCCGAAGAATACATTGAACTTTTAGAAAAGGAACTGGAAAACAAATCCGGAGAAAGTAAAGACAACTGGCAACAGGGACTCTTTAAAGGGCTGGGTGCTTTTTCCAAGTTCTGTCAAAACAATCCCAAAGCTGCAAAACAAATCCCCCTACTTGGCTCGCTGACAGGACTCTTTGAAAAGGATGAAGAAGATACCACCAAAGCCGATAGCAGCTCAGCAAGTGAAGTTTCCTATGAAACCATTGAAGAAGAATCTGAACAAAGCTCAGTCTATGACAAGCTAAAAGAAAAACTCTCTGATGCAGAAATTGAAAGGCTCATCAAAATTAACGAGCATCTCACGGCTCACCCTGAAAAAATAAACACCATTACAGAACTATTATAAAACCAAATCAATGAAAACCTTTTGTTTTAAAATCACGATAAGCGCCCAAGACCAAAAAGAGGCGATAAAAAAAGTACAGGCGCTCACCACGGTGGGTTCGAACCTTAACGAGAAAGAACTTACCAAACTAGCCGACATCATTAAAAATGATCCGGTGCAAACCGCACTTGCTAAATCTGCCCTTGGATTTTAAAAAGTGAAGGAGAACTCTTTCATATCATCGCTTACGCCCACACAAAAGCTGTGGCTTTCTCTTGGTTCACTTGTAGTGCTGTCAGGAGGTGGTTATCTGACCTATC
>JAUHYR010000124.1 GCA_030426475.1 Bacteroidia bacterium | reverse complement strand
GTAAACTGATACATTGCTTTGAAGTTTAACGTGTACCAGCCAGGAGAATAAGGATTGCCGTTTTCATCGGTAGCATAAATTTCCGTTTTTCCCTTTTCTTCTTCAGGCATGTCTTCAAAAGACCTTTCTCCATTGTAAATGCCGTACAGCTGTAAACTCAGGTTTTGGTATGAATAAGTCAAACGAGTGTTGCCAAACCAAGGCGCAGCATGCCTTGACGGACTTTTTGTGCCGTTATCCAATTCTTCTTCGCCTACTTGATAATTAAAGTTGCTTGATAAAGTAAAGTGTGACGGTAATTTTATTTCAATCCCTGCTTGTATTCCGTACACTGTGGCTACGGCTGCATTTTGAATAGCCTGAACTTGACTAAGGTTTCCATCATACATAATACTATCCATGCCATTTAGGGTATAGTCTCTTCTTACTAAAGCATTTTGAAGAAGAGAATAGTAAGCTGTAAAATCAACTTTCACAGCTTCTCCAAATATCTTTGCAATACCTAAATCAATATTGTAAACATATTCTGCCTCTAAGTCAGGATTTGGAACCACAACAGCACCCGGCTCTGAATCAAATACTTTACCCATATCATCAACATTTGGTGCTCTGAATCCTGTAGCTAAATTGGTGCTAATTACCCATTTGTCAGTTGGTTTGTATACAATTCCAAAACTTCCGGTTGCAGCACCGTTGTTTAGATTAGCAGTAGTAAAAGGAAAAGGATAAAATGTGGTGTCAAACTCAGCATCTATCATAAATTGATTATACCTAGCACCTGCTTGTATCAAAAACTTATCAGAGAATTTGTATTGGTCTGAAATATATGCAGCAAATGAAGACCAAGTGGATTGCGGATATCGTGTTGCTCCCGGCTGACTGATACCCGTAGATATATCCTGATTAGTTCCTTTAGAAGTAACGTCATTCATTACACCCTCAATTCCATAAAACAGGGTATTTTTCTTTTGATTTGATTTAATGAAATCTAAGTTAACGGAGTAGGCTTCTACTTCTTCTATTCTTATTTCACGGTCGGGTTTGTTAATATCTCTACTGATTCTACTCTCTTCAAATGATTGCTGTGCTAAGCGAATAGTAAACTGGTCGTAAATCGGGTTTTGTTTACTATTGGTTATGCTAAAGTTATTCATCATCCATTTTTGGGGACCGTAGTACCACTCTCCATATCTTGGCAATCCATTTTTGTAACGAATATGCCTATCATATCTTGAATAGTTGGATGTCTCTGAATAATGAAATCCATATTCAAAATCCCAGTTTTCGTTAGGTTTAAAACGGAGCTTTTGCATCATATTTATTTGAGTATAACCTGATGGAATTTGCACTTTTGGGTCAGGGTTAGCTACAATTACATCCATACTGTCTTGTCTTTGAACATAGAAGGGTCTCAGGTATTCACCCGGACCATAGCTTCCCATTTTTAAATCGCCAAAATCATTTGTGGTAAAGCTGCTTACCAATGCCCATTTTTTCCAACCCAGATTTACATCAAAATGTGCTGTTTTTTCATTGTTGGCTGATGAATACCTGCTGACGGCTTTTCCGGAAACCAAAGGTTTATCAGAAAGAGAAAGTTGTGGAGTAATGGTTTGAAAACTCATAACTCCACCAATTGCATCACTACCATAAATCACAGAGCCCGGCCCAAAAAACACTTCGGTTTTTTCAGTTGCAAATGGGTCTAATGAAATTACGTTTTGCAAGTTACCGCTTCTAAATATGGCGGTATTCATTCTTACTCCGTCAACCGTGTATAATAATCTATTGGTTGAAAAGCCTCTTATCATGGGGCTTCCACCGCCTTGCTGGCTTTTTTGAATAAAAACCTCTCCTGATGTTCCTAATAAATCAGCAGCTGTTTGTGGGTTTTGCAAGGCAATATCTTTAGATGTAATGGTAGTGATTTTTGCAGGGATATCATCTGAAGACTGGCTCCATCGGGTAGCTGAAACTACCATTTTGTCTAATGTAAAACTTGTGGGGGTGATTTGTATGATAAAATTACTTTTCTCTAATTCATTGTATGAAATAGTTAAAGTTTTATAACCAATAAGGCTTACATATATTTTTTCTGTATTCTTAAATATAGATATGTCAGCTTCCCCATTGGAATTTGTAATTAAATATTTGTTGGAATTATCAGATGAAATAGTAGCTAGTTCAACCGGATTTCCACTTTCTATGTCCTTTACTTTAATTATTTGGCTATTTGCGATAAGGTATAGTAAGGACATTAATATGGTTAAATAAAAATGTCTCATTTTTTTAAATTAAATAATGCAAAATTCTTTTACTTAGAATTAGTAAAAGCTTAAATTTTTTAGTTATAAATTAGATAAGAGGCTGCTGTGGTGGAGGGGAAGTTATTTTTTCAATCCAGGTTTTAGAATTAAAATTATATCCTGTTAAGATGGTATATGATGAAATGGTAAAATGATTTTGTTCAAATGGTTCTAGAATAAAGTTTAATAGTAAAAATTCAAGTAGTTCGGTTTCCTCTTCGCTACCGGTTTCCTTTCGTTTTTTTTGAATGAGTTTCTCTAATTGAGTAAATAATGTTGTTTCTTGCTCATCAGATATACATTTTAGGATAACATGTTTATTTATATATTTTTTATATACAATGTCGTACATTTTTCCTTCGTGACGAAATTCATTTTTATCAATAAAATCAACCTTTTTATCAAAATTTGAAATTGAAAATAGGAATGAAATTAATTCAGTTTCGGGTATTTCCTTTTTAAGCTTTAGTTTAATTTCTTGCTTAATGGAATAGTGTTGAATTTTAAAATAAATGAAATGGCTAAATGTTCCACATATTACCAGTAGTGCTAAAAATAAAGAGATAAATGCTTGAATATGTTGGTTGTGTTTTCTCATAAAGAGATTACAAATATAGCAGCTTGTTTAAAAGTTAAATGGTGAAGTATTGAAATTACCTGTTTTCTGCTATGAGTTCACAATATATCCCCAATTTGTAGACATCAAACTTCCCAAGTGATGGACGTTCGGAAAGCAAATTATTAAGTAAATCGCTTTTCTTTTTCTTAAACCAATTTAAAAAGGCATGTTGCATTCCAGTGTTTGCTAAAATTTTGTAATACTTGAGTAGTTTAACTTTCTGACTTAAATCATGCTTTTTATTTATTAGAAAAAGATTTTTTAAGCCTTGTTCACTTTTTTTAAGAAATTCGGCAGCATCTTCTAAGCCAATATGTGTTAATGGATTGTCAATATGAAGAATGGATGCCTTTTTATTTTCCAATTCTATCCCAAATAATGTGTCTTCATGACCATATCCTTTAATGCTTTCGTCTAGCTTTATACTTTGGTAAATTTCTTTTTTTATCACAAAATTGTTCGTCATAAAGCTATGATAGGGTTTTCTTTCTCTTTGTTGAGCATTTATTTGTTCACGGTTAATTCCGTAAAACCATCTCAAATATTTTTTATTATCTGTGGGAGGTTTTTTTTCATAATCTCTTCCACCACAGATCACATCTACTTTGTTTAAATGTTTAATGTATGCTGATATAAAGCTTTTTTGTTGAATAATGGAGTCACAATCTAAAAATAGGAGAGAAGCGTATTTTGCTTCGCTGGCTAAAAGGTTTCTAATGGCCGAACGCCCTAGGTTTTGAGGAAGTTTTTTATAAACTACTGAAGGAAGATTTTCTAATTTATCGTTGCTAGCTAAAAGTTGTGAATTGCTAGAAGCATCATCAGATACTCTTATTTCAAAGGGTATGTTTTCTTTATTACACTGGGTGAGTAGCTCGTTAACTAATACAGTTACATCAAAATTAAAAACTGGAATGAGTACACTTAGCATTTTAGCTATTTACCAATTGAAGGTCATGAATTTTTCCTCCTTCACATTTTAGTTTTCGAGCCGGAAACTTTTGCATCAAATCATAGTCATGTGTAGCCATAAGAATAGCTTTTCCATTTTTACTAATTTCAAGCATTAGTTTCATTATCTCTTCTGACGTTTCAGGGTCAAGATTGCCAGTTGGTTCATCGGCAAGAATTAACTCAGGGTCGTTTACTAAAGCTCTTGCTATTGCCACCCTTTGCTGTTCGCCACCTGATAGTTCAAACGGCATTTTATAACCTTTGTTAGGAAGCCCAACTCGCTCTAACACGGCATTTATTCTTTTTTCCATTTCAGCTTTATCTTTCCACCCGGTAGATTTCATTACAAAAGCTAGGTTTTCGTGTACATTTCTGTCGGTGAGTAGCTTAAAATCCTGAAATACTATTCCTAGTTTTCGTCTGAGCATAGGAATGTTTTTTATTTTGAGTCCGTTTAGCTGGAAACCTGCAACACTTGCTTCTCCATCTTTTAGAGGTAAATCGGCATACAAAGTTCTTAAAAAACTACTTTTCCCGGTTCCGGTTTTACCAATTAAATAAACAAATTCCCCCTTGTTAATCGTAAGGTCTACATCTTCTAAAACTTTATTGTGTTTAATGAAGATATTTGCATTTTGTATGTGAATGACAGCATTTTCCATAGATAATACAAAACTATGGTTTTTAGCTTTTGGTATAAAATGCTGCTAAAAAGTTTTAAAGAATACAGATGTTAATAGCTAAGTTTTAGGTTTGTTAATTACCGCTTATCCTATTATTTCACCAAAAATAAAATTAGTTGAAAAAGTCAACGATTTAATTCTACATTTGCTCCGTTGATAAAATCAACGTTATGAAAGGAGGTGATAAAATATCGCTGGGTAGAATGGTCGGTATGACCATGAGGGCAATGAAAGATACTTTAGTCAAGAATTTTGAGCTAGCCAATTGTCCCATTTCTGCGGAACAATTCATTACTTTAAAAATCATCATTTTTAATGAAGATATAAGTCAGCAAGACTGTGCAGATTTAATGCGCATGGATAAGTCTCTTTTTTTGCGAAGGATTGATGTTCTTCAAAAACTTAATTTATTGGTACGTGTTCCAAATAAAAAGGACAAGCGAAAAAATCAATTAGTAATTACTGAAAAAGGATTAGAAATGCTTAAAAAGTGTGAGAAGGTTGAGCAAAGTACGATGAAAGGATTGATAAAAGGTGTGTCTGAAGATGACTTTCAAGTATTTTCTAAAGTCCTTACAACTATTAGAGAAAACGCATTTAAACATTCAAATTAAAAACAACTATAATTTATATTAGATGAAATTAACAAACAAACTTCGTTCGATTATTTTAATTGTTTTATCAGTTATTATAACCATAGTTGTAATTAAAATAATGGCGGGATCTAAGCCTGAAATCACAAACAAAGATAGTATTGAATCAATAAAGGGAGTTAGGATAAATAATGTTGAACTTTCAGACAACAGGGCAATAATCCCTTTTTCGGGTAAAGTAAATTCATTTGATAAAATAGAAGTTTTTTCAGAAGTAAGCGGAGTGTTACAAAATGCAAACTTTAAAGAAGGTGTTAAATTTTCAAAAGGTAGCCCTTTAATTGTAATTGAAAGTGGAGAGTTAAGAAATAATTTGAAAGCACAAAAGAGTAATTTATTAACTCAGGTTTCAGCTTTAATGGGAGATATTGCCATTGATTTTCCTAATGAACAAAACTCTTGGGAAAAATTTCTTGCTTCAATTGACCGAAGCAAGAAATTTTTTATTTACCGTCAGGTGTAGTCACGAATTTTTGAAAGTAGCATTTTGGAGGTGGATAAAGCTACTTTTTTTATTATTTTCAATATCATTTTTATTCTAAAAAGTCGGACAACTCTGTCCACTACCCGCACAATCGCCAAACTCATACGTCAATGCTAACTCAAACCCGC
>JAUHYR010000024.1 GCA_030426475.1 Bacteroidia bacterium | reverse complement strand
TGATGCCAAGATGTTAAAGCAACACCAGTATTTAAAGCATTTGAATTAAAAAAGTAACCAGAACCACTTGTTCCGGTTCCAGATGCATTAGCATACAAGCCTAAACCTGCAGCTGCACCACTTCCGGTACTATTAGTAAATGCTAATATTGCCGCATTTGAACCAGTGGTTCCAACTCCAAATTGTTCATACCCACCAGACGGAGTATAATTTACTGTAATTCTTCCGGCACTCTCTACTCTTGCTCTTTCAACATTATTTGTCCGAACAACAAAATCTTGCGCATCAGTAGTACCAATAAAATTAGTAGCAGGAGTAGTTCCTGCATTTCCTAAAATTAACCATGCATTGGTAGTAAAGCTTCCCGTAGGGCCGGTAGGACCTTGTGCTCCTGTTGCTCCGTTTGCACCATTAGCTCCTGTGGGACCAGTAGGGCCTTGAGGTCCGGTAGCACCATTAGTTCCCGCTGGACCAGTGACTCCGTTTGCGCCTGTTGGACCTGTAGCTCCGGCTGCTCCATTCGCACCTGTTGGGCCAGCAGGGCCAGTTGGACCTGTTGGACCTATTCCAAAACCAGTTGGGCCAGTCGGACCGGTTGCTCCATTAGTACCAGCAGCTCCTGTAGGGCCTGTTGGACCTTGAGGACCGGTAGCTCCGTTAGCTCCCGCTGGACCAGTTGGACCTTGTACACCTGTTGCACCATTTGCTCCGGCAGGACCGGTTGGGCCAGTTGGACCGGCAGAAGCTCCTGCACCTATTGGTGTCCATTTTACACCGTCAAAGTAATAAAATATATTATCCGTATTTTGGTATATTAACAATCCTGTGGCAGGGTTTCCGGGTGCAGATGCTGTATTTACTGCATTGGTATCTGTCCTTGGTATTAATACTCCTTTATCGGTACTTTGTACTTCTAAAGCGGAGGTAGGGTCGGGTGTGTTCGTCCCTATACCCACATTATTCTGGGCTATTATAGCACCAGACATCCCACATAATAAAACAAGTAATTTAATTTTTTTCATAATACAAAGCTATTAAAATTAAAAAAGCCATCTATTAGACGGCTTTTTTATTGGTAAGGTTGCAGTTTTATAAAAATTATCTCAATTTCTTTATTTCAGAATTCTCAATTGGCTGACCTTGAATTAATTCCTTTTTAGTAACAGAATTTACTTTTTCCTTTGAAGGAGCCTCAGGGAATCGAATATCCTCAAACTTTGAAGATAGTTGTCCATTAGAATATCTGTCCGCTCTATTCGCAACTACATGATATGAGAAACTAACATTAGAGTTTCCATTAGCAAGTTCTTTTACTTCAAATCCATTTTTAGTTTTATTAGTTACATAAACTCCATTACAATCACCTTCAAGTTGAATAAATACTCTTAATTCATGTTTTTCGTTTACAGTAATATTTTTAGAAAAAATAGGGTCTAAGGTAATCTTGGCATATCCATTTACTAATTGAGCTTTTCCATAATCTTCAAACAATATTTCAGGTGCCTCTGTTGAAAACATTACTACCTCTTTATTATCTAAACCATTAACCACAGTAGAGTTTGCTCCAGAACCAATTATTTTTTGGTCAATACCTGCATTTCTACATGCTACTCTAGCCCAGTAATCAATAGCCACACTAATGCTATCTCTAAAATAACCACCAGCAGTAACACCACCAGCTGCACCACCGTAAGCAAAAGCATAAACCCCATAATCTCTAGCAGTAAATGCACCTCCACTACCTGCCGTTAAATAGTATGCCGTAGCTATATTATTACCTCCTGCTGCAATTCCAGTACCGCTTGCATGAGTATTATAAAAAAATCCTCCAATACCTAAAGAGTTTGCAGCTTGCCCATAAACTCCTAGACCAGTAGTTGCAGCACCTGTACTAAAGCCTGCAACACCTACTCCATTACCTGCTGTTTGTCCTTGCACACCTGCTCCGGTTCCAGCTGCATTAGTAACAATACCAAAAACACCTAGCGCTGTAGTTCCACTTGACTGCCCTTGAACACCATAGCCACCGGCAGCACCAATATGAATTCCAATTACTCCTCTACCTGTATTATTCGTTAATCCTCTTACACCATTTCCTGTTCCTGTTTGTTGACCATATACAGCATCTCCAGTACCTGCTGCGCTTCCATCTACAGCATTATTATTTCCTCCAGCTGCAGAAAAGAATGTAGAATTAGCAAAAGTTGTTGTAGAGTTTACTGCAACCTGACCAGTGTTCAAAACTCTCATTCTTTCATTATTATTTGTTCTAACTACAAATGACTGATTATCTGTTGTTCCAATAAAATTGGTTGCAGGGGTTGTACCAGCATTACCTAAAATTAGCCATGCATTTGTTGTAAAAGAACCTGTTGGACCGGTTGCTCCGGTTGGACCTTGCGAACCGGTTGCTCCGTTAGTTCCGTTAGCTCCGGTTGGACCTGTTGGACCTTGTGCACCATTTGCTCCTGTCGGACCCTGAGCTCCGGTTGCTCCATTAGCACCATTTGCTCCTGTTGGACCTGTTGGGCCAGTCGGACCTTGAGCTCCAGTAGCTCCGTTAGTTCCATTTGCTCCTGTTGGACCAGTAGGACCTTGCGAACCGGTTGCTCCATTAGCTCCCGCAGGACCAGTTGGACCTGTAGGACCAACTCCAAAACCTGTAGGACCAGTCGGACCGGTTGCTCCATTAGTACCCGCTACACCTGTAGGACCTGTTGGACCGGTAGGGCCAGTTGCTCCATTAGCTCCGGCAGGACCGGTTGGACCTTGTGCTCCTGTTGCACCATTTGTTCCGTTAGCTCCCGCTGGACCGGTTGGGCCAGTTGGGCCGGCTGAGGCTCCAGCTCCGATTGGTGTCCACTTTACTCCATCAAAGTAATAAAATATGTTATCCGTATTTTGGTATATTAATAATCCTGTGGCAGGATTTCCAGGTACAGATGCAACATTTACTGAATTCGTATCTGTTCTTGGTATTAAAATTCCTTTATCGGTACTTTGTACTTCTAAAGCGGAAGTAGGATCGGGCGTGTTTGTTCCTATACCCACATTATTCTGAGAATAAAGGGCTGTGGTTAGCCCGATGCCAAAAAGAAGTAAAGCTTTAAATTTCTTCATAGTCAATTATTTAAGAGTGCCAATTTATCTCTTTTTTTTATGATTTACAAATAATTAAAAAAGCCGACTTATAAAAAAGTCGGCTTCTGAACAATTAATATATGGGGAAATTTATTACTTAACGAAGTGTTACAACATTTGTATATAAATTATTTTGACCATTAGTGTCGGTAACATTTAGTATCCAGAAATAATTTCCAACAGGTAGCATGTCACCAGTATTATTTAGTCGCCCATTCCAAGGAGTTTTTTCATTGGTTCTATATACCTCATTTCCACTAATGTCTTTTATGATTAATTCAAATTGTAAATTATAGTTTTCCAGAGCTCTTGGGAAAAATGTTTTTCCAGGGTCTTCATTAGCTCCCATTTCCGGTTTAAAACTATTTGGAGCTAAAGTTAAATTTGAATTAATTGTTATTGTAAGGAGTTCAGGCTTTTCTGACTTACAGTTTTTATTCGTTGCAATAACTTCTACATCATAGCTTCCTTTCTTTTCAAATTCATATACTAAGTTAGCACCTGTTTTTGTTTCTCCATTTAATTTCCATTGATATTTTAAATTAGGATTATTAGCAGATATAGTAGTATATGGGTTTGCAATAGTTCTATCTTGGTTAATAACTTCTAATTCAAATTTAGGTAATTCAATAACGTCAATTTTTATTTCTGCCTTATTTGTTGATTTTCCAGAAACCGCCTCTACCAAAATTATCTGCTCTCCTATTTCTTGAGGATAGTAGCTATATGATTCACCAGTACCTATATTACTGTTATTTACATACCATTTATAAATAACATTATCTGGTCCGGATTCTTTTGAAATAGATAAGTTAATTTTTTCGCCTTGACAAACTGATTTTTTATTTGAATTAATTGAAAACACTACTTGATCGTTAACATTTCTGTTTTCGTTCCCTGAATTAGTATTACTTCTTGTATCCCCATATTGGGTTTCCTCATTTTTCTCCTTCATATCTTCTGAAGCTTCTATAATTTTATCTTCAGAGTTTTCCTCTACTTTATTAGTATTTATAGTTTCATTTGAATTACTTTTATTGCTCTCACTAACTACTATTTCACTTTTATTAGTCTCATTTACAGGAGTAATATTTTCGTTTATTTCAACTTTTGATTTATTTTCACTTGTATTGTCCTTTTTGCTATCATTCCCAATAGTAAAGTAAACAACCGCTGAAGTAACTAATACTATACCTGCAGCATAACCTAAATACTTTTTCCAACTTTTTGGAGTAGAATTTACCGGATTTTTATCCAACATACTCTCCATTTCAGCCCAATGATTTGGGTTATATTCAACCTCAAAATTATTAAGCTTCTCTTTTAATATTTTATCCAATTGTGTCATCTTTAACACTCATTAATTTATCAATAATTCCTTGAAGATTCATTCTGGCTTTTGCAAGATTAGATTTAGATGTACCTTCACTTATACCAAGTTGTTCTGCAATTTCTTTATGTGAATAACCTTCTATAGCATATAAGTTAAATACTGCTTGATAGGCCGGAGATAAAGATTGCACCGCATTCATTAAGTCTTTCTCATTAATTTGACTTACTGCTCCCGGCTGATAATCTTTAAACTGAAAAGGTAATTCTCCAATATCTTCTTCTGATATAAAAACTGCCTTTTTGTTTTTCCTGTACCTATCTATAGCTGTATTTACAACTATTCTTCTAACCCATCCTTCCAAAGAACCTTCAAAACTGTAGGATTCCAAATATTTGAAAACCTTCATAAACGCATCATGAAGTAAGTCTTTAGCATCTTCCGAATTTTTTGAGTATCGGAAGCAAACTCCCATCATTTTGCTATAAAAGAATTCGTAAAACTTTTGGTGACATCTTCTGTCGCCATTTACACAACCTTTAACTATTTCTTTTACTTGTTGTTCGTCTAACGAATCCATTCATTACAACTTCTAAGACGACTAAATTAAAAAAGGGTTGCCTGTTTAATAACTTTTATAAAAAAAACTAACTGATAAAGATTATTATTGAAGCCAATATTAAAATTAAAAAAGTTATTTTTTAATTAATTAATATTTTAATTATCAATTATTTAAAATAAATTACACAGGTTTAAATAAGGGTTTTTATAAAATATTTAATTTTAATAATAAGATAAGCTTAGTGAGATTTGTCATAGAAATAAAAAAACAAATACTATGAAAAAATTTATCTACTACACAATAATAAGCATAATAGGCTTACTAAGTAATTACAATGTACATAGCCAAACAAGTTGCAGTGCATATTTTGTCGACTCTGCACACTTCTCAAACGGATGTACAGTTGATTTTTATCACTTTAACACCAACCCAACACATACATCTCATTTAAATTATAATTTCGGAGATGGTGCATTTGCTAATAACACAACATCCCAAAACAATATAAGTGTTACTACTCACACTTATACCAGCAGTGGATGGTATAATGTGTGTTTAACTATGTGGGATAGTTCTTTTTGCCAAAATAGCTATTGCGATAGTATTTATGTAAACTGTGGAGGAAGTTCAAATTGCTCAGCACATTTTGTAGATACCATCCATAATGGTTGTAGTGTGACTTTTAATTATTCTACTCCTTGGCCAACATACTTGGGATACTATTTTTATTGGACATTTGGAGATGGAACTTCATTAAGCGGAAATCCCAATAGCAATCCAAATATCCCTTACCCAACCCATACCTATAGCTCTAGTGGCTGGTATAATGTATGTTTATCAATAGTTGACAGTGCTAATCAATGCCAAGCTTATTATTGTGATAGTATATATGTGAATTGTGGAAGTTCTAATTGTTCTGTAAACTGGACACATACTACTCAAAATTGTAATACTACTTTCATATCTACCGTAAATCCATCAAATAATGGTTGGAATTATTCATGGAATTTTGGAGATGGCAACTATAGTTCACAGGCTAATCCATCACATACCTATTCTTCTAATGGTATATATAATGTTTGCTTAACTGCTTGGAATAACCTTTCCGGGTGTGCTGATACAGTTTGTTATTCGGTTAGTATTACTAATTGCTCCAACTCAAATTGTTCTGCACTATTTACAGACACGCTTTACAATGGCTGCTCAGTAACGTTTTATCATTACACCTCTTATCCGGCTTACCTAAATCATTATTATACATGGACATTTGGAGATGGAACATCAATGAGTGGAACTGTTGCAACCAATGGTCAAATTATTTCTCCGACACACACATATACATCAAGTGGCTGGTATAATGTATGCTTATCCATTATAGATAGCGTAAACCAATGCCAAGCTTACTATTGTGATAGCATTTATGTAAATTGCGGAGCCACTTCATGTAATGTTCAATGGACTCACTCCGTTCAAAACTGTACTGCATCTTTTTATTCAAGCGTTACACCTGGTGGCAGTGGTTGGTATTATTATTGGAACTTTGGAGATGGCGGAACAAGTAATCAAGCTAACCCTTTACATACTTACTCTGCTAATGGTAATTACAATGTTTGTTTAACCGCATGGAACAACATAACAGGATGTTCTGACACTATATGTTATCCGGTTCAAATTACAAATTGCGGAGGAACCAGTAATTGTCAAATTATGTTTACAACATTTGACTCTGCTTGCTACACCTATTTCATACCAACAGTAACCCCTTTTAATCCAAACTATAATTATATATGGAATTTTGGAGACGGCAATTCAAGTAATCAAGAATCTCCTGTTCACCAATATAATGCTCCGGGATTATACTATGTTTGTGTAACTATATGGGACAGTTCTTCCACATGTCAGGCAACTTATTGCGATACTGTGACAGTAAATTGCATTCCAAACTCAATACATGAAATAAATAAGTTAAAAGACTTTAAACTTTATCCTAACCCGGCTAAAAACCAAATTAATATAGCTTTTGATTTAATAGAGTCAGAAGACGTTAATATTACCATAACAGATGTTAGCGGAAGAGTGGTGGGAGTAATTTTAGAAAGTCAGTACTTATCAGGCGGAAATAGAAATATACAATATAATTTAGGCAATCTAAATTCTGGCATATATTTTGTAAACACTATAGTAGGTAGCGAAATTAGTGTACATAAATTCATAAAACACTAAAAGTAGTTTTCTCATAGTAGCGGGTTTAGAAGCTGTCGAATTTTCGGCAGCTTCTTTTTTTTATTAAATTCGCAAGCAATAATCAATCAATTCAAATTTTAAAACAATTCTCTTATCATGAAAGTAACAGTTGTAGGTGCGGGTGCAGTAGGCGCTAGTTGTGCTGAATACATCGCGATGAAAAATTTTGCTTCTGAAGTGGTTTTAGTTGACATAAAAGAAGGATATGCCGAAGGAAAAGCAATGGATTTAATGCAATGTGCAACCCTTAATGGGTTTGACACTAAAATTACAGGAAGTACCAACGATTATTCTAAAACAGCTAATAGTGATGTAGCTGTAATTACGAGCGGTATTCCAAGAAAACCGGGGATGACAAGAGAAGAACTAATTGGAATTAATGCAGGAATTGTAAAAACTGTTAGTGAAAACCTAATAAAACACTCACCTAATGTTATAATAATTGTAGTGAGTAACCCTATGGACACTATGACCTATTTAGTTCACAAATCTACAGGATTACCAAAAAACAGAATTATAGGAATGGGTGGCGCACTAGATAGTGCAAGATTTAGATATAGATTAGCTGAAGCTTTAGACTGTCCTGGCTCAGAAATCTCAGGAATGGTAATTGGCGGTCATAGCGATACAGGTATGGTTCCGTTAACAGAAAAAGCTACTAGAAATGGAGTTTTAGTATCTGAATTTATTAATGCTGAAAGATTAAATCAAGTAAAAGAAGACACAAAAGTTGGTGGTGCAACATTAACTAAGTTGCTTGGAACTTCTGCATGGTACGCACCTGGCGCTGCAGTTTCTACTTTAGTTCAAGCAATTGCTTGTGACCAAAAGAAAATGATTCCTTGCTCTGCACTATTGGAAGGTGAGTATGGACTAAATGACATTTGCATTGGAGTTCCGGTTGTTTTAGGTAAAAACGGGATTGAAAAAATCGTTGAAATTAGCCTAAGTGATGCCGAAAAAGCCCATATGCAAGCAAGTGCAGAAGGGGTTAGAAAAACTAATGATTTACTTGAGGTTACAGCATAAGTAACATAAGATAATACTTAGAAAAGCTCTGATAATTTATCAGGGCTTTTTTATTTTTACACTATGAATACAATTATCATATTTGAATTAATTGACCTTGAAGGTGATGGATTTCACCTAAATATTAAAGGAAAAGCAAATGGAATAGCAGTAAATCTAATAATTGATACCGGAGCTTCAAAAACTGTTTTTGATATCAATACGATTAAAAAAATGGTAAAACAAGATGCTTTAAATGAAAATGACAAACTTTCATCAGGTTTAGGCACAAACACAATGAAAAGTTTTAAAACAACTATCGATAAGTTTGAATTAGATAGTTTTGAAGAGCTTAATTACGAAGTAGCTGTTTTAGATTTATCACATGTAAATCATTCGTATGAAAATATTGGTTTAAAACCAATTGATGGAATTATAGGAGGTGACTTATTAGTAAAATACAATGCAATAATAAACTACAACGAAAAAACCCTAACTCTTTCGAATTAGGGTTTTATTATTTTTTAATTTTCAGCTTTAGAATTTAGCTCTAGATTTTCTTCTTACACCTTTTCTTCCTTTACCAAAGCTGTATTTAGCTCTGTAAAAGTTACTCTTACCTCTAATAACCATTCCCACCGTTACATTTACAGTAAGATAAGCATCATTATGAGTTGGATCTCCCCTTTTACGACCTGGAGAATAGGTATTAATAGTAGGTTGAGGGTACCCCTCTTGAGGTTCAATACTATTAACTACGTCAGGCGTTGACCTATTGGAAAGTGCTATAGCCATAGGATCAGACAACTGACCATATTTAGGAAAAGTTGTACTAATATCATCTAGATAGTCTGTAAAAGTAGTGCGATACTCTAACTCCAAGCCAATTCGATATTTTCTATCTATGGTATAATGCATACCTATACCATAAGGAATAGTAAACTGAAATCTAGAATAAGGCTTAACTTGAGCTTCTGTCATTAAAGGCTGCAAAGCAACCCATTTTCCATTATATTTACCTTTAGGGTTGTGATAAAAAACTCCAGCACCTCCAAACAAATAAGCATCAAAAGCAAGTCTATATCTTCCCGTTCTACCAACATCAGAAGTTCGTTCAAAAACATACTCTCCTCTAACACTTGCCTCAATTACATTATTTCTAAAGTTAAGATTTCGTCCAACTCTAGCAGGGTTCAACGAATTTGAATCAAAGGCGGTTAATCGAATCCAATTTAAGTTTGAACGTAAGTACCACTTTGGAGTAGCCTTATAACGAGCATAACCTCCCACTACCCATCTAGTAGTTTTAAGGTGCATATCCACAAAATAATCTCTACGAGTTTTTTCTTTTCCACCGATATCACCGACATAGTTAGATGGCCCAAGATTCAAGCCATAATCCCAATAATATTGGGAAAACCCAAAAACAGGTAAAACAAATAATATGATTAGTATTCTAGCTTTCAAACTTTGACTAAAAGGCAAATATACTTATTTATAGATGAAACTTAAAATCAAGCTCATTTTTTACTTTAAAAAAATAAATATGTTTCATTTTTAAGATAAGAATACGAATATTGCAGTCAAATGGATTCAATGAATAGAATTAGTCAACTTTTTGATATAAAATACCCGTTAATTCAGGCAGGCATGATTTGGTGTAGCGGTTGGGAATTAGCTTCCGCTGTGAGTAATTCTGGTGGATTGGGCATTATTGGCTCAGGTTCAATGTACCCTGAAATTTTAAAAGAGCATATTCAAAAATGTAAAAGAGCTACAGAGAAAAATTTTGCGGTAAATCTACCAATGCTTTATCCTCAGATTGAAGAACATGTCAAAACCATTATTGAAGAAGAAGTGAAGATAGTTTTTACATCTGCAGGCAATCCTAAAACTTGGACTCCTATTTTAAAAGAAAATGGGATTACTGTAGTTCATGTGGTATCAAGTGCAAAATTTGCTTTGAAAGCCCAAGATGCAGGTGTTGATGCTGTTGTAGCCGAAGGTTTTGAAGCCGGTGGACACAACGGAAGAGAAGAAACAACAACATTATGCTTAATTCCGCAGGTCGCAAAAGCCATAGATATACCACTAATAGCTGCAGGTGGAATTGGAAGCGGAAGAGCCATGTTGGCCGCAATGAATCTTGGAGCGGACGGAGTACAAATAGGCAGTAGATTTGTTGCTTCAGAAGAATCATCTGCACATATTAATTTTAAAAATACTGTGGTAAATGCAGGTGAAGGCGATACTATTCTTACCTTAAAAGAAATTACTCCTGTAAGATTAATTAAAAATGATTTTTATAAAAAAGTGCAGGAAGCATATGTAAAATGCGCATCGCCTGATGAATTAAAGGAAATATTGGGTAGAGCCAGAGCTAAAAGAGGAATGTTTGAAGGCGATTTAAATGAAGGTGAGTTAGAAATTGGACAAGTATCCTCTCAAATCAATGAAATTTTACCTGCCAAAACAATAGTTGAAAATATTATCAATGAATATAGAATGGCCTTAGAAGAAAGTCATTCTGATAAATTCAGATTCTAAAACATGGTTAAGTACGAAAAGTTTACACTAGATAACGGGCTAAAAGTTATTGCCCATCAAGATAAAAATACGCCAATAGCTGTTATGAATGTGTTATATGATGTTGGCGCTAGAGATGAAAACCCCAATAAAACAGGATTTGCTCATTTGTTTGAACATTTAATGTTTGGAGGCTCAGTTAATATTCCTAATTACGATGGGCCTTTGCAAATGGTTGGCGGAGAAAACAATGCGTTTACAACAAACGATATGACTAACTATTACCTTTCTCTTCCATTACAAAATCTTGAAACAGGTTTTTGGTTAGAGTCTGATAGAATGTTGAGTCTTGCTTTTACAGAAAAGAGTCTTGAAGTTCAGAGAAGTGTGGTTATTGAAGAATTTAAACAGCGTTATTTAAACCAACCGTATGGTGATGTTTGGCTTTTATTAAGTCCACTAGCATATAAAGAACACCCATACAGTTGGGCAACCATTGGTAAAGAAATTAGCCATATCGAAAATGCAACTTTACAAGATGTAAAAGACTTTTTCTATAAATTTTATCGACCAAATAATGCTATTTTGTGTGTTGCCGGAAATGTTGATGTAAGCGATATCAAAACGCTTGCTGAAAAATGGTTTGGACCAATTGAAAAAGGAGATGTTCCCAAAAGGAATTTGCCAAAAGAACCGAAACAAACAGAGCACAGATTATTGGAAGTGGAAAGAAAAGTGCCCGCAAATGCAATCTACAAAGCCTACAAAATGTGCGACAGACACAGCCAAGAGTATTACACAAGTGATTTAATTTCTGATGTTTTATCAAGAGGAAAATCTTCAAGACTTTATAAAGAGCTGGTAAAAGGCAAGCAAATATTTAGTGAAATAAACGCTTACGTTTCCGGATATTTTGATGACGGTTTATTTATTGTAGGCGGAAAAATAAATGATAAACATACCATTGAAGAAGCCGATGAAGCCATTCAAAATGTATTAAATGATTTAAGCCAAAACGGAGTTTCAGAAACTGAACTTACCAAAGTAAAAAACAAAGTAGAATCTACCATTTTATTCTCTGAAATAAATATTTTGGACAAAGCCATGAACCTTGCTATTGGCGAATTATTAGGAGATGCCAATTTGGTTAACACAGAGATTGATGACTACAGAAAAGTAACAGCAGAAGATGTTAAAAAAGTAAGCAGCAAACTATTTCAACAAACCAATTGTTCTACACTTTACTACCGAAAAAAGAAATAAGATGAATTTAGACAGAACCATAACGCCACCTTCATTGCCAGTAGAAAAACTTTACTTTCCTAAAGTAAATAATGTAAAGTTAGACAATGGCATAGAGGCCTATTACTTTCATTCTGCTGAAATAGAAATTATAAAGCTTGAATTACTTTTTAAAGCAGGAAGCAAACACCAACAAAAATTGTTGAGCGCTTATTTTGCAAATGCATTAATTAAAAACGGAACTTCTAAGCTTAGTGCTGACCAAATTGCAGATACAGTAGATTTTTATGGCGCCTACCTGGAAAGTGAAAATCATAGAGATTACTCATCCATTATATTGTATTCCACCACCAAGTATTTAGAAAATTTACTTCCGCTACTTCAAGAAATTTTAACAGACGCCCAATTTCCTGAAAAAGAGTTTAGCATTTTCAAGAAAAATAAAATGCAAAAATTTAAGGTAAACTCCGAAAAAGTAGATTACCTGGCAAGCAAGCATTTCAACACCATTCTTTTTGGAAAAGACCATTATTACGGAGCAAGCGCATGGTTATCTGATTTTGAAAATTTAACCAGAGAAGACGTGTATTCTTTTTACAGAACCCACTACGCTAATGAAGAATTTACCATCATTGCTTCCGGTAATGTAAATGAAAATACCTTAAAACTTATTAATAAATATTTAGGAAATATTTTAGTTGACGATACACCTATAGTTTTAGATAAACCTACTTTAGTTACAAGCAGTGAAAAGAAGCATTATATTAAAAAAGAAGGAGCCATTCAATCGGCTATAAAAATTGGAAAACCACTTTTTACCAGAAACAATCCTGATTTTTTTGACGCACTCATTACCAATTGCTTATTAGGCGGCTACTTTGGCTCTAGGTTAATGAGCAATATCAGAGAAGATAAAGGTTTTACCTACGGTATCTATTCTGCTTTAATTCCGTTATCAGATGCAGGTTATTTTGAAATTTCTACTGAAGTAGGAAAAGAAGTTACCAATGATGCATTAACCGAAATTTATAAAGAGTTGAACCTATTATGCAATGAAGAAGTTCCAAAAGTGGAGCTGCTACAAGTACAAAACTATTTAAGCGGAAAACTTTTAAAATCATTAGACGGACCTTTTTCATTAGCCGAAAGATTTAAAATAGTTCACCTTCATGGGTTCGATATGAGTTATTATCACAACTATTTAATTTCTATAAAAAATATTACACCAGCGAAAGTAAAAGAAATGGCTCAAAAATATTTTTCAAAAGAAAATATGATTGAACTTACCGTTGGGGATTGGAAATGATACTTTAACATTAACCTGTTAATTCTTAGTTCGGCTTTATGTATTTCTAGCTCTCATTAAACCTACATTTGGGCTTTAATTCATTATGTTAAAAAAGATAAGCATAGTAATTGTTGGGTTGCTAACACTAGCACTTTTGCTGGTGCTTTACCATTTTTTTAAAGGTGGTGAAGAAAGAAACGAAACGGTTTATAATCACATTCCTTCCAGTTCATTAGCGGTAATCAGCTTTAAAGATTTTCATCAAACCAACCTTGATATTGTTTCTACCAATATTATGATGCAAGAATTATCTGCCATTCCTGCATTTCATGATTTTTTTATGCAACAAGCATTATTAGATTCTTTATTAAAAAGAAAAGAAGCCACAGACTTTTTTCAAAACAAAAAACTATGTCTTTCTATTCATCCTGTGGGCGGAAAAAAAATTGGATTAATTGGCTACAAGCTAGTCAAAAACTTAACTACTGATGATTTAAAAGCCAATCTGAAGTTGATTTTTAATAAAAATACAACCGAAAGAGAATTTGAAGGAAACATGATTGTAGATTTATTACTTTCTACAAAAAGTAAACTATCATTTACTTTAATTGGTGATTATTTGGTAGCGTCTTCACAACCCGAATTAATTGAAGAAGCTATAAGAACACAAACTAACTCAAACAGTTTAGCAAACGACAAGGCATTTTTAAAGGCCCTGGAAACAGCCGGAAAAAATGAAGAAATTACGCTTTTGTGTAACTACCAAAAACTAGGAAGTACACTAAGCTTTTTTAATGCTGAACAGAAAATAAAGCTAAACGCACTTAACGCAAACACACTTTGGTGTGAGGCAGATGTAACTTTAAAACCCGACAGAGTATTCATGAATGGGTTTGCCTACATTACTGATTCTGCTTACTTTTCATGCTTTGCAAACCAAAAAGCAAAGGAAAACAGCATCACTCAGTTAATGCCCGAAATTACTTCTAGCTATGTTCATTTCTCTATCTCTGATTTTGAAAGTTATAGCAGCAATTATAAAAATTACCTTTCTACCATTGGTATTAATTACAACAACATCAATCAAAATGATGCGACTGCTCAAATTACTGATTGGATTGGCAATGAAGTGATGATATTGAGTTTAGAAAATGAAAATAATACCAATAATGAAATAGGAATTATTCAGCTTTCTGATGCAGAAAAATGTAATGCATTTATAAACCAACAAGCTGAGAATTTCAAATGGCTTCAGCTTATTTGTCCGTTCTTCAATAATTTTCAAAAAGCAAACTATGCCATTAAAAACGAATATTTAATTATTGCTAATTCAAACATGGCAATGGATGAATACTTGTTATACTCCGAAAGCCAAAAAACACTAAATAATGACGCCAATTATATTAGCTATCAACAAAATTTAGCATCAAAAAGCAATATTACTTTTCATACTTCTATTGCAAGGTCTGTTAATCAATTCAGTAATTATTTTAATTCAGAAATTTCCGACTCCATTGGAAATTACATTGAGACTATTCGAAAATTTGAGGCTTTTACATTGCAATTTACCGCACACAACTCTCAA
The DNA here is from genome assembly GCA_030426475.1 of Bacteroidia bacterium. Taxonomy (GTDB): domain Bacteria; phylum Bacteroidota; class Bacteroidia; order Flavobacteriales_E; family Vicingaceae; genus CALALS01. The sequence continues at coordinate 19,389 of JAUHYR010000024.1, read as the reverse complement.
CAGTTTTATACCCAATTCTTTTTGCAGTACAATCCCGTTTACAAAGAAAAGCAGCGTAATTTATGGGAAACCAAGCTAGATACTCAATTATTAGTAGGTCCATTTAAAGTAAAAAACCATTTAGATAACACCAGCGAAATTGTAGTGCAAGACCAAAGCAATCAACTTTACCTCATCAGTAACATGGGAAAAGTTCTTTGGAAGAAAAAAATAAGCGGACCAATAATCAGCGACATAAAACAAATAGACATCTACAAAAACAATAAGCTACAACTAGTTTTTAATACAGCAGATGAATTGATAATATTAGATAGGAACGGAAACTTTGTAGAAAATACCCCTGCAAAATTCAAATCTAAAGCAACTAATGGCCTTAGCCTTTTTGATTACGAAAACAATCACAATTACAGAATTTTAATTGCCTGCGAAGATTTAAAAATTCACAATTTTGATGCAACTGGAAAACCTGTTAATGGTTGGGAATATCCAACACTAAAAACAACTTGCAAGGGCAAAATATTTCATCATGTTATTGCAAAAAAAGATTACCTCATCTTTACAGACATAAACGGAAACATTTATGCTATTGACAGAAGAGGACAATACAGATTTGAGCCTATAAAATCAACAGCTCCCAACTCAAATTATGTCTTACAGAAAGGAAATAATTTGGATAATACCTATATTCTATCTTCGGATTCGGCTAATAACTTTATTAAAACATCCTTAACAGGAGTAACTGAAAAAAACACATTAAACACTTCATTTTTATCATTTGTTGATGTAAATGGCGATAATCAAATTGACCTTGTTTATTCAGATTCATCAGGAATAATAGCCGAAACAAAATCTCAGAAAATACTTTCTTTTCATTGCTCTCAACCAAAATATATTAAAACGGAAAGTGGATATACGCTTATCTCAACAGTAGATAACAATTTTCACCTTATTAATTCAATGGGAGAAGAAGTCTTTGGTTTTCCAATTAAAGGATACGGAAAACCAATTATCACTGACATCAATAGAGATGGACAAATTGATTTTATTTGGGTTGAAGGCAATCAAATAAAGACAAAATCGTTAGATTAAATGTAGTTTTTTCAATTATATGTGTTGAAAACTATACGATTTCACCTAAAAAACTTGGAAATTCATCATCTATTTTTGAAATTTAAGTATAATCTGTATTGACGTGAAAGTGAGATTAGTGATACTAGGCTTAATTTTGGCTTGTGAAAGTAGTTTTTCTCAACCTGCCGAAAGACGCATTAGTAGAGAAGAATATATTGACACCTACAAAGAAGAAGCAGTGAAAGAAATGCTTCGTACCGGAATTCCCGCAAGTATAACTTTGGCTCAAGCTATTTTAGAAAGTGGTGATGGAAACAGTCCATTGGCAAGATATGCCAATAATCACTTTGGAATTAAATGCCATAGCGACTGGACAGGAAAAACTTTTTATGTAGACGATGATAAGCCTAACGAATGTTTCCGGAAATATCATTCTGTATTAGATTCGTATAAAGATCATTCTGACTTTTTAAAAAATAAATCTAGGTATGCCGAGCTTTTTGAACTAAAAATTACCGATTATGAAGGCTGGGCAAAAGGATTAAAAAAAGCCGGGTATGCTACTAACCCAAAATATCCTGATTTATTAATTAGTTTGATAGAAAAACATAATCTTCATGAGCTTGATAGATTAGGAAAAGTTCCGCCAAAAAAACATAAAAAAGAAACTCCTACAATAGAAATGGAAGCACCTAAAAGGCTGGTGAAGATTCATAATAATAATATTAAATATACTATTGTTAAAAGTGGAGATTCCTTCTTTAAAATTGCCAATGATTTTGATATGGCATTATGGCAAATATTAAAATATAACGACTTAAATAAATCAGATATTATTCATCCCGGAGACGTTATATACTTACAGCCTAAAAGAAATAAAGCTAAAGAAGATTATCATATAGTTCAAGAAGATGAAACCATGCGAGAAATATCTCAAGAACACGGAATTAAACTTAAAAAACTTTATAAGAAAAATAACATGATTCAAGGTACTTCACCGCAAGTGGGACAAAAGCTATCTCTCAGAAAAAAAACTCTAGTACTGAAATCCAACCGTTAGCGTTACAAAGTGATTATTTGTTTTAATATTAGCCGGTTCACTCACAGTACTATATAAATAATGTCTTTCATTAACCTGAGTTAGAGCATAGCCTAAATCAATAAAATACCCATCTTCTTTAATCCCAATCCCGGCCGAATAAGTTTGACTACTGTTGTCTCCTCCTACATTCTGAGAAAACGGATTCATATTATAAGCATATCCCGCTCTTAATCTTATCGGCTCTAATTTAACTTCAGTACCTACTCTTATATTATGCGTTTCAGTATAAATATCCTGAACGGTATTATTTTCAGTTTGGAAACTATAACTTCCCGCTAAATATTTCCTTGATGATTTTAATCGGGCTACAGAATAATCTACATATTCATAATCAGCACTTAAAACTGCTGTTTTGGCAATAACAATACCCATACTTCCAATTAATCTGGTAGGTGTTATTAAATTGTAATCATATAAACCAACTTTAGAAGTGTAATCATAATTGGCTCCATCTTTAAACTCAGAATTCACTCTCGCACTCCATGTATCTGACATACCATAAAAATTAGGTGAATGAACAGCCGCTCCTAAACGAATCCACTCAATTGGCCTGTATATTAAGCCAAATTTAAAGTTTATACCATTTCCTCTTGTAATTAAATCATCATTTCTAGAATAGCTCTTTAAATCTGTCAGAGTATCTGACTTATCAGAAGTTTCTTTATAGATGGTTTCTTCAGAAAACTTGATAGTAGGAAATCCTACTGAACCTCCTAAATAAAGTTTATTCATATAACTGCTACCAAAAGCTATATAAGTTTCACCTATACCACCCTTCTGAAGGATTGTTTTTTCTTGAGTAATATTTGTTGAATTTTTCAAAACATGTTCGTATTGGCTACTATCAGACATAGTCGGGTTAATTAAGTAAGTTTGGTAAGCTAAGTTAGCGTCATACTCGTATAAGCCACTTGAATTAATATTACTTGGATTAATTCCGCCACCAGAATTCAAATTAGAAACATATCCATCTAACAAAGAAGAATTACTTTCTCCGGTAAAATAAACTCTATTGTTAAAATTAGCCAGTCTATTATATCCCACAGAAAAAGCAGCTTTACTCCATCTAACTGAATTTGGTTCAAAAGCCCAAGCAAAACCTACTTGGGGGATAATCATTGTTCCTCTTCCCTCTTCATAAGTTTGTCCTTTATAAGAACCTGAGCTCCATGCTAAATGAAAACCTGGAGTAAAACTAATTTCAGATTTATTATATGCTCCCAATCCGGCCGGATTTATACTTATACTGGTTAAGTCTCCACCCAATGCACCAAAAGCACCAGCCATTCCATTAAACCTAGCAGATCCATGGTAATGTTGAGTTGAATATCTCAACACATCTTTTTCATTTTGAGAATAAGTCCCAATTGTCAATAGAATAAAACTACATATAAATAAATGTCTCATGTCTGTCATAAATTAATTTATAATCAAGTATTTATCTTGGAGATCTGCCAGAACCACCACCAAACGAACCTCCTCTGCTTCCACCTCCAAATGAGCCACCTCTACTACCTCCTCCCATTGAAGGCGCACTATAACTTCTTGAAGGAGCTGACGGTTTGCTATAGCTTGGTTTTGGAGCACTATAATTTCTACTTGGAGCTGAAGGTTTATTATAACTAGGCTTCGGAGCAGAATAATTACGAGTAGGTGCCGATGGTTTATTATAAGTTGGCGTAGACGGTTTATTATAAGTAGGTTTACTATAATTGTTTTTTGGACTACTATAACTTGGTTTTACATTAGCCGGTTTACCATAATTAGAATTGTTATAATTAGGTTGATAAGGTTTATACCCCTGAGGTTTTATTGTTCCATTTTGAGGTTGCACAGTTCCCGATTGAGGCTTACTATAATTACTTCTTGGCACCGCTGTTCCGCTTTGAGGCTTACTGTAATTAGGCTTAGGTTGAACCGTTCCATTTTGTGGTCTTGAATTTCCGGCAGGAACCGAACCACTAGGCTGTGGTTTCCCTGAATTAAAATTCGGTTGAGCTGTACCATTTGTTGGTTTCGAATAATTAGGTTGTGAAGTATTACCCACCGAATTACTTTTTGCAGGAGCAGTTGTATAATTCTTAGGGTTAGAAGAACTTACTGCCGGTTTATTTGTATTCTGTCCAAGGTTTGTACCTGAAGCAGTTCCATGCCCGGGAGTACCTAAAGGCTTTGTTGTATTAGCTTTACCTTTTGAAGAAGCCGCATGAACAGTAGTATAATTACTCAAATTTGAAATATCCTTAACAGGTTGCGTAGTTGCAGAAGTGGCTTTTGGTTTTTGATAGCCTCCATTAGGATTTCCTACTCCATTACCACCTGAATTATAGTTGGTTCCATTACTATTTCCTCTTGGCCCATAATAAGTTCCTCCACCATTATTTGCATAATAGTTTCCACCATAGTAGCCATTTCCGTAATGATGGTGATGGTGTCCCCAACCATAATACCCATAATAATAAGGATTGTTCCAACCATAGTATCCGCCATAGTAACCATTCCATCCATACCATGAATTCCAACAAGTTCCATAACCATACCCATTCCAATAAGGTCTCCATGGGTTATACCACCAGTTGTATCCAAAAGCAATATTTACACCTAAACTAACCCCCCAATACCAAGGGCTATAATTATAATAATACCCTGTATAAACAGGAGCATAATAGTTCCAATAACCATAATTTCTATAAAAACGATTTATCCTATTTGCATAGACATAATCGTAATCATCATAATAATAGTTATTAGTAATGTAAGTATCACCGTTACTTGAATCGGTTTCTTGATAATAATCATATTGTCTGTTTGAAGATGCTATATAGTCTTCGTTAGAGTTGTCTCCATATAAATCATCTTGCTGTGAAGATGAATTATTGAAACTCTCATTCTCATAATATTCATTATTAGTAGAATTATCGTTTTGGTTATCCTCAAATCTGTTAGATGGAGTAAAATCATCGTTGTAAGATGAAGTGCTGTATAAATCATCATCTACTGAATAACTAGTCATTTGAGTTGACGAACAAGCCATCGCTATATATGAAACGATAACTAAAAAAGCTAAATTTTTCATAATTGAAAAGGTTTTGGTTTGGTTATATATGGTATTTTTAAGTTTCATTTTATAAATTAAATTTACTTTTGTGCTTTAACATTTATTTAACAAACAAATTTCATACCAAAAAATGGCAAAGGATTTTATTAGTAGAGAAGAAAATTATTCTGAATGGTACAATCAACTGGTGGTTAAAGCCGATTTGGCTGAACACTCTGCGGTTAGAGGATGTATGGTAATTAAACCACACGGTTTCGCCATTTGGGAAAATATGAAAAGTGCTTTGGACAAAATGTTTAAAGATACCGGTCATTCTAATGCATACTTTCCATTGTTTATACCAAAATCATACCTAAGTAAAGAAGCTAGTCATGTTGATGGCTTTGCCAAAGAATGTGCCGTTGTAACTCACTACAGGCTTAAAAATGACCCTGATGGAAATGGAATTATTGTAGACCCAGAAGCAAAATTGGAAGAAGAGTTAATCGTTAGACCTACATCGGAAACCATAATTTGGAATACCTACAAAGGATGGATTCAATCATACAGAGACTTACCAATTTTAATTAACCAATGGGCTAATGTAGTAAGATGGGAAATGAGAACAAGGCTATTTTTAAGAACTGCCGAATTTCTTTGGCAAGAAGGTCATACGGCTCATGCAACCAAAGAAGAAGCCATTGAAGAAACAGAACGAATGCTTGATGTATACGCCAATTTTGTCGAAAATTGGATGGCAATGCCTGTTATTAAAGGCATAAAAACCCCTAGTGAACGATTTGCAGGTGCTGAAGAAACCTATTGTATTGAAGCACTTATGCAAGATGGAAAAGCTCTTCAAGCTGGAACTTCTCACTTTTTAGGACAAAACTTTGCGAAGGCATTTGACGTTAAGTTTGCTAATTCACAAGGTAAAGAAGATTATGTATGGGCTACCTCATGGGGCGTGTCTACAAGGTTGATGGGTGCACTAATTATGACCCACTCCGATGATAATGGATTGGTTTTACCTCCAAAGTTAGCCCCTATTCATGTTGTAATTGTACCTATTTATAAAAATGAAGAACAATTAAATCAGATTTCTAAAAAAGCACATCAACTAAAAAAAGAGTTGAAATCGAAAGGCATTATTGTTAAGTTTGATGATGACGATAATAGAAAACCGGGATGGAAATTTGCGGAATACGAGTTTAAAGGAGTTCCTTTAAGAATTGCCATTGGACCAAGAGACTTAGAAAATGGAACCGCTGAAGTTGCTAGAAGAGATACTTTAGAAAAGGACACTTATTCCATTGATGAGTTGGGTAACATCATTCCTGATTTACTTGAAAAAATTCAGCATAATTTATTTGAAAAAGCAAAACAACATAGGCTCGAGAAAACAACAATAGTTAACACTTTTGATGAGTTTAAAGAGGTTCTTGAAGAAAAAGGCGGCTTTATTTCTGCCCATTGGGACGGAACAGCTGAAACGGAAGAAAAAATTAAAAACGAAACAAAAGCTACAATTAGATGTATTCCTTTAAATAACTCTCAAGAAGAAGGTGAATGTGTTTATTCAGGAAAACCATCTATACAAAGAGTCATTTTTGCTAAAGCATATTAAACATGAAACCTGCAAGAGATCTCATTATAAACACTATTAAAGAAAAAGGATGCCTTAAGCAAAATGTTTATAGGGTAACCTTAGAAAAGATTAATCTACTTAAAGAGTGTCTATTGCAAGTGGAAACAGAAATAGCTCCTAAATTATTAGGATGTAATGAAAACATTGAAATTAAATATACCGATAAAAGTGAGTTTGACTGCCAATTAAAATTTGCAAGTGATATATTAGTATTTCACGGACATTCAAATATATTCACATTTGAAAAAAGTCATCCAATTTGGAAAACAAGCTATCTCCAGGAAGAGGAAAGTAGAGGCTTTTTTGGAATGATAAGCATTTATAATTTTTTAGCCGATTCCTTTAAGTTTAATAGAAGTAACGACATCGGTTATTTAATAGCAAGAATATTTGTAAACGCAGAAGAGCATTTTTTTGTAGAAGGTAAAAGGCAATTAGCCTTTTTATATAACGACCTACCAACAGATATCCTTGATAAGAAAAAGATGATTTCGGTTGTTGAATCTGCTATGCTTTACTCTATGGACTTTGACTTACAAGTGCCTCCTTATGACAGTATGGCTCAAATAAGCGTTGACCAAATCATTGAGGTAGAAATGAGCTCAAAAGTTGCTACCGGAAAGCGTTTAGGCTTTAGGTTTCAGTCTGATAACGACCATTTTGAATAAATTTTATTCTTTTTTTGTTGGACAATCAAAAAAAATATACATTTGCACTCCCTTTTTTGGGGTAAAACCAATTTAGGCCCGTTCGTCTAGGGGTTAGGACGCCAGATTTTCATTCTGGAAACAGGGGTTCGATTCCCCTACGGGCTGCTTAAATAAAACAAAATATTATGGCTAACCATAAATCGTCAATTAAAAGAATTAGACAAACCGAAACTAGAAGGTTAAGAAATAAATACAATTCTAAATCTACTAGAACGGTTATTAAAAACCTTAAAGCAGCAGAAAAGAAAAAAGAAGCTGAAGAATTATTAGTAAAAGCTACTTCAATGATTGATAAGCTTGCTAAGAAAAACATAATTCATAAGAATAAGGCTGCTAACTTAAAGTCTAAGTTGACTAAACACGTAAATACACTTAAGTAAAATTAAGTTTTCAGATAGGTTTATAAAAGTCTCACATTTGTGGGACTTTTTTTGTTACATTTGAAACTATGAGTGACGAATTTGGTGTTAAAATAAAGCAACTCTCAGAAGAAGACCGGCCAAGAGAAAAGCTAATGCTTAATGGAAAATCCTCTTTGAGTAATGCTGAACTAATTGCCATACTAATTGGAAGTGGAAATAAAAATGAAAGTGCCGTTCAGCTCTCACAAAGAATTTTAAGCTCTTTTAAAAATAATTTAAATGAGATTGGCAAACTCACCATAAACGATTTAATGAAATTTAATGGTATAGGCGAAGCAAAAGCAATTAGCATCATTGCCGCTCTTGAATTAGGTAAAAGGAGAAAAGAAGAAGAGCCAAGTAAAAGACAAAAAATAACATCCAGTAAAGATGCATTTGAAATAATGCATCCACTATTACAAGACTTACCACACGAAGAATTTTGGGTACTACTCTTAAACCGTTCCAACAGCATTATTGATAAAATAAAAATTAGTGTTGGTGGAATTAGCGGTACAGTAGCCGACATTCGATTAATCAGCAAACCTGCCATAGAAAAACTAGCTTCAGGAATTATTTTATCACACAATCATCCTTCAGGAAATAAAAAGCCCAGTATGGCTGATGAAAGTCTCACTAAAAAAATAAAACAAGCTTTAGATTTATTTGAAATAAAATTATTAGACCATATTATCGTTACTGAAGCTGATTATTTTAGTTTTGCTGATGAAGGCCTGCTGTGATTTACATCTACTCAAATAAAACATCTAACCGATTAAACTTTATTTTAAAGTTTATTTTTTCTGAATTTTTAAATTCATCTTATACACTCATTCATTCTAAAGAAGACTTCAATTCAGTAAGTGGTATAAAAATTAATTATTCTAACGAACATATCGAGTCTACCATACAAATCATTCCACATTCATTGCTATTTGAAAATGATATTAAGCATCAAATTATAAAAGTTGATAGTACTGACCAATATAAATTTTTCAAAACCGAAAATGGTGGTTACAGATTTGATTTATTTTCTACATGCTTTTACTTAATCTCCAGATATGAAGAGTATTTACCCCATAAAAAAGATGAGCTTGAAAGGTTTCCTGCAGAAGAAAGCCTGGCCTTTAAAGAAGGCTTTTTAGAAATCCCGATTATAGATTACTGGCTAAACGATTTAGCAAAGTCTCTCAAAATTAAAAGCGATAGAAATTTTAAACATCAACCAATAATAGACATTGATAATGCCTTTGCTTATGAAGGGAAAGGAATAATAAGAAACTCATTTTCGGCTTTAAAAGATTTAATTCAAGGAAAAGAAATAAATAGCAGAATAAATACATTAAACAAAAAACAAAGAGACCCTTTTAATACGTTTAATGACTTTAAAACAATTCATCAGAAATATAATTGTAAGCCGTTGTATTTTGTTTTAGTCGGAAATTATGGAAAATATGATAAAAATGTTCCTTTCTCCTCACCGGAGTTTAAACAAATAATTAAAAATTTAGATGGAGAGATTGGTATTCATCCATCTTATCAATCAAATCAACAACCTGAAAAAATTAAAATTGAAAAAGAACGACTAGAAAATATAACCGGAAAAGAAGTAACTATTAGCCGTCAACATTACTTAAAACTAAATCTACCCACCACCTACAACAATTTAATTTCGGCAGGCATAAAAAAAGATTATTCTATGGCCTATCCCAAACATATTGGCTATAGAGCTTCCACCTCACAACCTTTTCATTTTTTTGATTTAAAAGAAAATAAAGAAAATCCATTACTTATTCACTCCACACCCATAATGGATACCACTTTGAATATGCATCTAAAGTTAAATGCAAAAGAGGCTATTAATGAGGTTATAAAAATATCGGAGCAAGTAAAATCAATAAAAGGAGATTTATTTACCTGTTGGCACAACGAAACCATTAGCAATTTTCAAAACTGGAAAAATTGGCAAGAGGTTTATACAAAATCAATCACTCATATTCACCAATAGTTTATATTTTTACACAAATATAAAAGATGAGTAAAGTAGTTAATTTAAGTGAGGAGAATAGCCTTATTAGTCAATTTGTTCTTGAATTGAGAGACGTAAATATTCAAAAAGACAGTATGCGTTTTAGAAGAAACCTAGAGCGTATAGGAGAAATATGTGCTTACGAAATAAGTAAAACACTTAACTACAAAACCACTGAAGTAACTACTCCACTTGGCGAAGCAAGTGCTCATGTAATTGACGAAGAAATTGTTTTAGTTACTATTTTGCGAGCAGGACTCCCATTGCATCAAGGTGTTTTGAATTATTTTGATAGTGCAGAAAACGGGTTTGTTTCTGCCTACAGAAAACATCATAAAGACGGAACATTTGAAATAGAATTAGAATACTTAGCCTGCCCATCTATTGAAGGCAAAACACTTATTATTTCTGACCCAATGCTTGCTACCGGCTCATCTATGGTAAACACCTACAAATCATTGTTAGAAAAAGGAACGCCAAAAAAAATACATGTTGTAGCAGCTATTTCAAGTGCTGAGGGTATCAGCTATACTGAAAGAAACTTACCTGAAAATACAACTATTTGGTCTGCCGCAATTGATGAAGAACTAACAGCCCAATCCTATATTGTTCCCGGTTTAGGAGACGCAGGAGATTTAGCTTTCGGTAAAAAAGAGGAGTAATGAATTTTTGGTTAAAAGCGATTAGCGTCTTTCTTCTTGCCGGAGTAAAACTTCTCCCTACTCCTTTTCTTGCAGTTAACGTTAACGGGTTTTCAAAACTTGAAGCATTTTTAACGGTATCGTTAGGTGGTATATTTAGCAGTATTATTTTCTTTTTTTTAAGTGAATGGCTTATTAAAAAAAGTGTTGAAAGAAGAGCTAAAAAGAATGAAAAACTTGGAATAACTAATCGATTACCTTTTAAAATTAAAAGGTCGCATCGCTTTATCATTAAAATAAAAAAGAAGTTTGGTTACATAGGAATTTGTGCTATTACTCCCACTATTCTTTCTGTACCAATTGGAAGTATAGTATTGGCACGCTTGTACCGCCATGAAAAAATGGCGTACCCAAGTCTTGTAATTTCTATACTTTTATGGACATTGATATTAGTAATGATTGCAGATTTATTTCCTAATATTTACCCTTGAAAGAAATAAGAAACATATTTTTTGATCTTGACAGAACGCTTTGGGATTTTGAAAAAAATTCAAAAGAAACTTTACAAGAATTATTTACTGAGTTTGGATTGAATAATCACATTGAATCTTTTAGCATCTTTCATAAAAAATATATTGACATCAATAAAAACCTATGGCAACTCTATCGAAAAAATAAAATTACTAAAGAGGAATTAAGATATAAACGATTTGAAGAAACCTTAAAAAAACTTAAAGTAAGTCAGTTTAATTTAGGGAAAGATTTTGGAGAAGAATACATTAAAAGAAGTCCACAAAAAATCAACTTAGTTGAAGGTAGCAAAGAAATTTTAGAACACCTAAGCATAAATTATACACTACACATTATCACTAATGGCTTTAAAGAAGTTCAATACATAAAGTTGAATAACTCGGGAATTTCAACTTACTTTCAAAATATTATAATATCTGAAGAAGTCGGTTATAATAAGCCACACATAAAAATATTCCGCCATGCAGAAACATTGGCAAAAGCTTCCGCAAATGAATGTTTAATGATTGGAGATGACTATGAACCTGACATAAAAGGTGCATTAAATGCCGGATGGAAAGCCATTTTTTTTAGTAATAAAAAAATAGACAACCCATTATCTACACAAATTAGCCAGCTAAAAGAAATAAAAAAACTACTATAATAAACCAAAGGAGCCAGATGGCCCCTTTGGAAAAACGCAAACTACCTACTACTATTTACCACCATTTGCGCGTAAATCATTTATACAGTTTTGGTCAAATTCAGGTATCGAAGAACCTATTAAGCTCCCCACTACATCAACATTTTCTGCAGCGTAATACATAATACACTCATCATTGGTACAGTGATGTGTATGAGAACTATCTTCATGACCATTTACCATTGGGCTTCCGGAATTAACAAGTCCTAATAGATGCCCTATTTCATGTTTAGTAACAGTTCCCTCCAATACATCCGTTTGTGGTTCAAAAATACCGCCCGAGTTATCTTTTATCAATTTGGAAAAAATAACAGCTGATGAATTATTATAAGCGACTCCAAGTACTTTATCGTCTTCGCTATATCTACCATCTAAAAAAAGTAAAAATGCGGTTAGTGTTTTTCCTCCGGTATTTTCCTTTCTATATTGCTTCTCAATTTCAGCCAAATCAGAAAGGCCATAAACAGTTCTGCCCGGAGAATTTATTCCTCTTTCTTTAATAGTAACTCCCTTAGGTTTATTTAATCTTGTTTCTAGTAATATTTTAAGATTATGAATGGTATTTGAAGAAGGTCTGTACCCATCGACATATACCAAATCAACCACCAACTCCTCATACTTATCTGATGATAAAAAATCATTTGGAGTAACTCTGGAGTTATGCTGATATTTTTGTTTTTTACATGCTAACGCCAAAAACATCAACAATACTATAAATCCTATTTTCTTCATTGCTTTCATAATCTACATTCTTTTGAAAAAGCTGTCGGAAAAACCCGACAGCTTTAAGGTGAAGAAACTACCGAACTTCAATCACCATATATTTAGACACTTTCCAAAACTCATCAGGGTCAGTTACTTCCAATGAAGCAATCATACCATCTTCCATATTAAATTTATAAGATGAATCAGGATGCTCACTAATAAGTTTGGCTTTTTTCATAAACAATGGAAAGACCGTTGTTTCTCGCTTATCTATTTCAATAAAGTTTTCTTCGGCAACATCTTCATTTATAGTTTTAGTTTCACCAAACCATAATACACCACCTTTTTTATCAATTACTCCGTCTTCTTTCAACTCTTTAGGTGTTCCGTATGTATAATAAACCTTATTTAGTTTATAATCATACTTGTTTACCATATCAGTGAGCAATTGATTATTAAACTGATATTGTTCCAGTTGTTTGTTTAACTCTGCTATTGAAAAATCTTTATTAACCAAATCTTCTTTTAACTGAGCTAATTGTTTTTCCATTTCTTCCAACTTACTTTTAGCTGTTTTAGTAAGCTTCTGAAGTTTGGCATTTTTAGAGTTAGCTGCTTTCAATTCTTCATCTAAATCTGTCAACTTCTCCCTATTTTTTTCCATAATAGAGTTAATCATCTGTATGTTTCTAATAATTTTGTCCTTTAACTCTATATTTGATTCATCAGGACTATTAGGTCCAAGAACTAAAGACAACTCTTTTTCTCTTATGAGCTCCAAGTTTTGATCAATCTCAGTTAATGCGTCTACAAAAACTTGCTCTAGAGAGTCTTCTTTTTGCATTTGCTGAATTTTAAGTAATTCGGATTCTTGATCTTGTTTATTTTCCGAATTACATGCAAACATCAGTATTACACTGAAAATTGCCATTATTTTTCCTATTGTTTTCATAATTTATTTCCTCCTTAGCTTATTTTTGAATTACACTTTTTAATTTAATTACAGGTTTAAGATTGTATTCTCCATTGCCTTTATCTACTATTGATTTATCGGCATCAAAATCAATTACAACTTCCAGTTCATCTTTATATTGAATTTCTTGATTGATATTAATTTTTATGCCTGTTTGCTCACCACTAGGTACTTTTAGATCATGTAAACTAGTGTCTGAGAGTATTAGTGAATTATTTGAACCCAGCATTAACCGCATTTGGTCAATCTCTCCCAGCGGAACTTTTTCATTATCTGCTAAGGTAACTGTAACATCATTTTGTAAATCAAGCAGGTTATAAATGCCCTTATTAACATTTAAACTTACCCATCCATAAGGCTGATTTCTTTTATCGGCATAATGGATATGCATTCCCACAATTTCTACGTTTACCGCCAGATAGTCGCCTGGTGCATCTGTCATTTTAACGGTCATTGTAGATGTTCTGTTTTCTTTTCTGCATGATGTAGTAAGGTTTGTAAGTCCAATACACAACATCAACAGCAAACTATATTTTACTAACGTTTTCATGTCTTTTCCTCCGCATTATTTGTTTTAATTAAAATGTAACTTTAACTCCCAATCCCGGATCTAAAGATGTGTATATACCACCTGCCGTATTGGCTTCGAGATATGGTTTAACATCTAAACTTATAGCAAAAGGAATCGGTGGAATTTTATATTCAATTCCTAAAATTCCATCTACGCCTAAGCCAACATCTCCTCTTCTGTAGTAATAATATCTATCGGGATAGTAGTAAACTCTTGTTGTTTGGAAAGCCGCATGTCCACCGCCTCCATAATACCAACTTAAGCCATTTACTCCGGTGGAAGCATATCTTTCATATAATAGAGTTCCACTTAAAGCATTTGGCCATATACCAAGTATCCCTTCAAGAGCACTTCTCGAGCCAATAAATTGTTTTATTGTTAATCCTGATGTTTCTCCAGCTCTTAATCCTATTGCAGTACTATAACTAGCTGTATTAATTGCCGGTGACGAAATATCAGGGGTAATATCATCTTGTGCTTTTGCAACAAATGATGTTGTAGTCATTGCTACACAAATCATCATTATTAATTTTCTAGTTTTCATAACTTGTTTCCTCCTATCAGTTTATTTTTTTAAAATTTATTTGTAAGGTATATGCCAAACATAAAACCATTTTTTTCAACTATCTGGTTATTTGATATTTAGATTATTTTATCGGTTTTAGAAGTGCTTTTTTTGGGGAAAGTATTCAACACCCTGGAAGAAAAAATCCCCAACTAAATTAGCTGAGGATTTTCAAAAAAATTATTTCTGCTTTCTTACTTTTCTTTTAATTTCATTTTAACAATATCATGCATAATACTGCCTATACGATTTCTGGAGTCAAGGTCTTTGTTTAAATATTCATATACTCCGTTTCTCATTAATTCTACTGCAATTACTACATCTTTAAGTTCTGATAATACAATTACAAAGCAGTTGGATGCATGTTTTTTGGCTTCTTTTAATACGTCTAATCCATTTAGATCTTCATCGTTTTCAGAAGATGAAAAAAAATAATCAAGAAACATAATGTCTAGGTCGTCTTCTAAATTTTCTATGCTTTTTGCCGCAGAAGTGAATGAGCTAACTTTTATATCCACATTGTAATGTTTTGATAAAGATTCTCCTTCTAATTCTACATATCTTGTTAGTGCTTTATTATAAAAAACATCATCTTCTACAATAGCAATTTTTATTGTTTTTTTTGTTTCCATAACTCTTCCATTTAATGGTTTCAGTTGGAAACTTTAAAAATCATTCCAAATCAAATAAAATACTAATTTACAATTACTTAAACTAAATTATACTTGATTTAAAGCCTCCTCAAATAGGAAAAATATCCACAGTTTGAGAAATTAATATCCAGCGCTTATAAATAAACTATCTTTCTGCTTTTAGTGCCTTAGTTAATTTATTTATTTTCTCTTCTAGTGTATTTACAAGCTTGGTAAGCTCTTCTTTATTTGAACCATTTCTAGAGGATTCTTCTATTCTTTTTAGGGTGGCGACTGTAGTTAATGCTTCCATATGCCTACAAGGAGAAGCCATTTTATGCGCTTGATTGGCAATTTCTGTCATATTTCCGCTACCTAGAGCAATTTTTATTTTCTGAACTCCTTCTTGAGTTGACTGAATAAAAACATCTATCATTTCAGCTACAAAGTTGTCATCTTCATTAGAAATCGCAATTAGAGGCTCTAAGGAATAATCTATTTCATTTTGCCCAACAACATCCTTTATATTGTCTTTTTGTTGAGATTGGCTATTTGACTTTAAAGAGCTCTTACGAGTGACCTTATTTATCTTCTTAAACAAATCTTCTTCTTTAAAAGGCTTTGAAACGAATTTGTTCATTCCACATTCATAGCATTTAAGAATTTCATCTTCTTCAACTGTTGCAGATAAGGCTATAATAGGAATTTCTACATTCTGTGACCGAAGTTTTTTTGCAACGTCAAAACCATTCATCTTAGGCATTCTTAGGTCTAATAATATCACATCAAAATCTTCTGACTTAATTTTTTCAAATACATCCGGACCGTCTTCAACTAAACTTAATTCTACACCTACATTATCAAAAATGGTTTTGAGTAAAATACGGTTATACTCTTCATCATCGGCAGCAAGAATTTTTATCGTTTTATCAGCTATACTTTCGGCTGCTTTTGTTTTTGATTCGCTATAATTTTCAGTAATTTTATAACTTATAGTTACTGTTACTGTAGTACCATTTCCTTCCTGACTCTTTACTTTTAATTTACCACCTTGAAAGTCCACTATCTTTTTTGTAATTGAAAGCCCAAGCCCTGTGCCTCCGTAATTTTTACTAATATTTTCGTCACTCTGTTCAAATTCATTAAAAATCCTTCCTAAATGTTCTTTTTTAATCCCTATTCCGGTGTCAGATACACTTAGTTCAAGTAATACTTTGTCTTTTGAATTCTCAATTAATTTTGCTGACAAAAATATGTCTCCCTCATTAGTAAACTTAATAGCATTCCCAATAATATTAAACAATACTTGGTTTAGCTTAACTTCATCTCCTTCTAAAAATTCAGGAATATTTTCATCTATTGAAAAAGAAAGACGGTTATGTCTTTTTTCTGCTTGTTGAGATAATATGGTTACTATATTTTTAATGGCATGATGAAAATTAAACGAAACATTAGTGAGGGTTAATTTTCCTGATTCTAGTTTCGAAAAATCAAGAATATTATTAATAAGATTTAACAAATGTTCAGATGATTTTTGAATGATTTGAACTTGTGATTTTTGGTTTTCAGATAATTCAGATTGACTTAATTGGTCTGAAAAACCAACTATGGCATTCATTGGTGTTCTTATTTCATGACTCATATTAGCCAAAAAGCTTTGTTTTGCCTGAGCTAACTCTTCCGCTTTTATTTTTGCCGCTTTTAACCCCCTTCTATACTCCCTGCTTCTTTTACTATAAACAATAAGCATATAGGCTGTTACAAGTAATAATATAGAAGCTATTATGCAAAATAGTGCAACGTACTGATTTGTCTTCATTGCCAACTTTTCTGCATTTTCGTTCTTTTCTTTTACCTTAATTTCTTCTAATAATTCTAAGCGTAAAAAAAGATTACGAAGTTTGTCCATTAATATTTTATCTTCTAAAATTAACGCAAGCTCTTTTTCGTTTGATACTTTAAGCGATTTAACTTGCTCTGTTTTTAACTTTAAAATTTCATTTTTAATTTCGGTTTTAGAAGTAGTGTGAATTGTATCCGAAGAATTAATATGAACTTGCTGAGTAGTATCCGGCTTATTTCTACCAAATATTTTATCAAAAATAGACCTCTTATGTTTTACAACAGTATTATTAATACTTGTATCTACAGCGCTAACAATGCTTGTGTCTCGGTTAGAAAAAGCATCTTGACTTAATTTTTTAGAAATTTCATTTAGAGATTTTTGTATGTCGTCTTGAGGGTTTATTTCAAGAAACTGGTTTAAAATGAAATACTTTTTTTCTATCAATATATCTAATGAATCTATGATAGGAATTTGCTTCTCATCATTAACAGAAGATTCATAAAGAAGCGCCATTTTATTATCAATTGAAGAAACGGCATTGTAAAAAGGGTCTAGATAAATTTCGTTCTTTGAAATTGAGTATGACTTAATACTGCTTTCGGCATCAGACAAGTCTGAAAATATTTCCTTGAGTAATAATTGTTTTACTTCAGACTCATTATTGATAGTTACATTTCCAACTATTTGAGTAAGATTATTATACACCAGTACACCCAAAAAAGTAACTACTGTAAAAGTAATTACAATAAGAACAATAATTCTTATTTCGGACTTCATATTTGGTTTAAGCATAATTTAGCCGATTATCTATCACTAAACTTTTCACAAACTTATAAATAAGTCCATCGGAAAACTTGTTCTTTAGAAGATATTCTTCGGCTAAATTTTCATGACTTTTGGCTAATTCAGTTAATTCAGAAATTATATGCTTATTTACTTCGGGTAAAACTATCACCACCTGTTTAGGTTTATTTCGTTTTAAAATATCTTTTATTGGTTCCTTTTCTATTAAAAGAAAATCGTATCCAATAAATACCACCTCAAAATTCCCTACTCCAATTTTTTTAAAATCATCCCGATGAAGCGCATTAGATACATTAATCAAATGATTTGGATATTCAACACTCAATGTTTTGAATACATTTCCTAATTTGTTGATGTATTCATGATCATTTTCAATAATTAATATGTTTTTTTCTATAGCGGTTTCCATAAAGTTGGCATTAGTAATTACTTTTTAATAATAATTCTTCAATGGAGTAACAAATTTTTGGTAGTGCATTTTTATCCTTATAAATAAACTTGTTTGCTCCATTTAATAGTGTTTTAACAGATGTATTTAGGTTTCTAAGTTGAGAAACCACAATAATTTTCGCCTTTTTACATCTCTTCTTTATTCTATTTAGTATGGAAAGTGCAGATATTCCATTATCTAAATAAAAATCTAAAATAATTAAATCGGTATCAGGCTTCAGCTCTGAAAAAAAGGCATCAGTACTTAAATACGAATTAATTTCAAATTCTGTTTCATTTTCTAGTTTTAATGTATTTGTAAAGTATTCTACCTGTTTGCTTAAAATAACGTTATAGTAATCACTGTCATCTAAAATTGCTATTCGTTTTTTGCTTTTTGTTTCCATAACCTAAACTCTCCTATTTTAAGTTTAACATTAACTGCTTAGCAAGAGCGAATGTTATGCCACAAGTATTTTTTAATATTTAAAAAATTGATTTTTAATTAATTAAATAAACACAGAATCAGGAAAAGAAAAAGAAAGTTGAGGAATTTTATTCTCAAAATGAGAAAAGAGTTATCAGAAAAAATAGCTGGTTAAGCTCTGAAACTTCTAACTAAATCAGAAAGATATTCAACATGGCTTTCGGGAGTTTCGGGTAAAATACCATGTCCTAAATTAAATATAAAGCCTTTCTGACCTATTGCGGCATTTAGTATATGTTCCGCTCTTTTTTTAATAACCGATTTGTCTGCAAATAAAAGAGTAGGATCTAAATTTCCTTGCAATGCAATTCTGTCAGCATATTTATCTATAGCATATTTTACATCAGTTTTCCAATCTATACCCATAACATCTGCTCCGGAATTTGCAAAATCATCTAACAAATGTGCTGTGTTTGTGCCAAACAATATAATTGGTGTATCAATTGCCTGCTTAACTTTATGGATTAAACTTTTGGTATGTGGATAAACAAATTCTAAAAAGTCTTCTCTACTTAAAATACCAAT
>JAUHYR010000023.1 GCA_030426475.1 Bacteroidia bacterium | reverse complement strand
GATAGCTACAAAATTCCTGAAAGTTTAGTTCATGTTTTTCAGATTACCTCTGATTACAATGGTGACCAAAAAAGTATTTATGCCATTTACATTGGCGATATGGCAAACATAGCTACCGACACCGTAATTATGTATTGTCATGGAAACAAAGACCACATGGATTTTTACTGGCAAAGAGCAAAATTGTTAGCCCATGTAGGCGGAAAAAACCGTTATGGCGTTTTAATGATTGACTACAGGGGTTATGGCCTGAGTGAAGGAGAGTCAAGTGAGCAAAGCATTTATGCCGATGTGCATGCCGGTATGCACTGGCTCAGAAAGCAAGGCTTAACTGATGAACGATTTATTATGTATGGCTTTAGTTTGGGAAGCGCACCAACTTGTCAACTAACCGCTAACCCAACTTGTATTGTGCCTTCAAAAATAATTTTAGAAGCTCCTTTTGCCTCAGCGGAAGTTATGGTACAAGACGCTTCAGGCTTGTCCTTGCCCGCCTCCTATTTTACCAATTACACCATTGACAATGCTGAAGAAATTAAAAAAATAAGCCAACCATTGATGTGGCTACATGGTACTAACGACAACTTTCTGAACATCAAAACACATGGGGAAGTGGTTTACAAAAATCATAGTGGAACTACTAAAAATGCTCAACGAATTACGGGTGCAGACCATGGAGATGTACCGCTGGTAATGGGCTTTACTGCCTATACTGATTCTATTGCTAGTTTTATTGTAAAATAAAAATGCTATCAAACAAAGAAGAAAAACTTGAAGAAAATTTATTTGTTCTTTTTGATTTAAAACAATATTCTAAAGTTATATCTCATTACAAAGGATATGAAGGTACGCTCCAGAAACCAGATATTATAAATATTATAGCAGTATCTTTTGTTGAGGAAAACTTATATGAAGAATGTTTGCGTTTCATAAAGGCCTTGCCTAGAAACGTAAAAGAAAACATTAAAAGAAATATAAATTCTTTCGACCCGCTTATTATTTCCGGTATTAGTTCTTATTTAGAATTAAAAATGAACTTTAAAGCCTTGTTATTGTCTTCTTTCTACCTTAAAAGAGGTGGACAAAATTTAGTTGTATTTTCTAAAGCAAAAATTATTAAGGAATCTGCTATAAAACAGATAGTAAAGTTTTTGTCTCTATTTACCACAACTCAATTTATCCTTTTCTACGGTTTCGATTTCTTATTTGAGAAATTAGTTAGCAAAGACCTCTTCTCTGCATGGACAAGTTTACTTTCTGCTGTATTCTTTTTTATTTTTAATCTTCTATACTATTTTTCGAATATTATATATGACCTAGTTGGCAATCTAGTTTCCAAAAATATAAATGGAGTTCCTAGTGTTCTTAAATAATTTTTTTATTTCAATACTTAATCGTAATATTGCAATATATAAATGGGTATTACCAAAACAGAAATATTTACCAAAAATCAAAACAAGATGGCTCTATTAGCAAAAGCTTTGGGGCATCCTGCCCGTATTGCTATCATTCAGCATCTCTTAAAAAAAGAAGGTTGTGTATGTGGTGATTTGGTAGATGAAATTGGTTTGGCACAACCCACCGTTTCACAACATTTAAAAGAATTAAAAAACATAGGCATCATTAAAGGAACTATTGAAGGTACAAGCGTTTGTTATTGCATTAATGAAAAAACATGGCAAGAAATAAGCGAAATGTTTTCGTCCTTTTTTGAGCAAAAAACTAAAAGCAAATATTGCTGTTAAAAACAACCATTATGAAAATATCAGAATTAAAAAATCACCTAAAAAATCTCAACGAGATAACTATTATAGATAGTCAAGGAAATAAAGTTCCTCCACATTTTCATGTAACTGAAGTAGGTATGATTAATAAAAAGTTTATTGATTGTGGCGGAACTATTAGAGAAGAAAAAGTAGCTAACTTCCAGTTATGGAGTGCCGATGATGTTGACCATAGACTTTCTGCCGAAAAGCTGATTAAAATTATTGAACTTAGTGAGCAACAAATAGGTTTGGAAGACCTTGAAATTGAAGTAGAATATCAAACAGATACCATTGGAAAATATGGGTTAGAATTTGACTTCAATACATTTATGCTTACTTCCAAACAAACAGATTGTTTAGCTAAAGACAACTGTGGTGTTCCGGTTCAAAAGAAAAAAATAAAACTATCAGAATTAACCACACAAGGAAGTTGTTGCTCTCCTGATAGTGGTTGTTGCTAAAAGTGAAAGACTATAAAAAATATATAGCGGAATTTATTGGCACTTTTGCTTTAGTGCTAATAGGCACCGGAGCAATTGTATTAAATGATGAATACAATGGTATTGTCACACACTTGGGTGTTTCCATTGCCTTTGGAGGCATTGTAACGCTAATGATTTTTGCCTTTGGAAAAATTTCAGGAGCACACATCAATCCTGCTGTTACAGTTGCTTTGTGGTTTTCGGGAAGGCTACCTAAAAAACATATAATACCTTATATTTTTGCCCAATTGACCGGAGCATTTTTAGCAAGTTTTTTATTGCTTTTATTTTTCCCAAGTCATGAAAATCTTGGAGCAACTCTGCCTTCTGTTGACTTAAGAGAAGCTTTTATCATAGAGGCTTTTATGACCCTTATTTTGGTATTAGTTATCTTAAATACACTTTACAAAAACAGGAGTTTGGCTTTTTCTGCCATCGCAATTGGTGGAGTAGTTTTTTTAGAAGCCTACTTTGGTGGGCCATACACAGGCGCTTCTATGAATCCGGCTCGTTCCATTGCCCCTGCGGTAGTTTCAGGAAACATGGACACGCTTTGGCTGTATGTTGTTAGCACACTTTTAGGAGCAAGTTTTAGTGTAATTACATGTTGGGGTGTTTACAAAAAGGATTGTTGTACATTACCTAATCAAAAATGTAATCCGATAGAAAATTAGATATGGAAAAAAAGAAGCTATTGTTTGTTTGCATTGAAAACTCAAACAGGAGTCAAATGGCTGAAGCATTTGCAAAAATTCACGGTAGCGATGTAGCTGACGCATATAGTGCAGGCTCAAAAGCAAGCGGAGTAGTTAACCCAAGAGCCATAAAAGCCATGAACGAAATCGGTTATGATTTATCTAAACACAAATCCACTTCTTTAGATGAAATTCCACAAATTACTTACGATTATGTAGTAAGCATGGGTTGTGGAGAAAAGTGTCCGTTCGTTCCAGCTAAGCAAAGATTAGATTGGGATATTCCTGACCCTAAAGCAATGGAGCCGGATGAATTTAATAAAGTTAGAGATTTGATTGAGAAAAAAGTAAAGGAACTTTTGCAACAATAAGGGCTTTAGTTATCTTTAAATATTAAATACGTTAGATGAAAAAATATTTTCTTTTACTTATTACTGCTTTATCTGTAACATTAATAGGTGCTCAAGATAAGCCCGCATACACTATTTATAATTCAAAAGGGAAAAAAGTTTCCTACAAAAAAATGATGAAGTCTGTCTCTGCATCTAACATAGTTATGTTTGGAGAGCTTCATAACAATCCCATTTCTCACTGGCTTCAATATGAAGTAACTAAAGATTTATCCAAAACAAAGAAACTTACACTTGGCGCTGAAATGTTTGAGGCAGATAATCAAACTGTATTAAACCAATATTTAAAAGGAGAAATTGACGGCAAAGCTTTAGACACATTAGCCAGACTTTGGCCAAACTATAAAACAGATTACGCCCCATTAGTTGATTTTGCAGCCAAAAATCAGTTGGAATTTATTGCCACCAACATTCCAAGGAAATATGCTAGTCTTGTATTTAAAACCGGTTTTGATGCATTAAATGACTTAAGTGAAGAAGAAAAATCTTGGATTGCTCCGTTACCCATTCCTTTTAACAGTGAATTACCCACTTACAAAAACATTTTAAAAATGATGGGAGAACACGGCTCTCCCGAACTGGTTATGGCTCAAGCAACCAAAGATGCCACTATGGCTCACTTCATTTTAAAAAACTACGATGAAAACGCTGTTTTCATTCATTACAATGGAGCTTATCATTCCGATTTTTATGAAGGAATTTTGTGGTATCTAAAAAAACAAAAGCCTGACCTAAATTATACTACTATTACTACTGTATCACAAGCTGATATTACAAAACTTTCAGAAGAGCACTTAAACAAAGCTGACTTTATTATTTGTGTGGATGAGGACATGACCACCACTTATTAATTGCTATTTCTTATTTTTTTTCCTATTATTTGGCTTTAGCAATAAACGCCAATTAATGACCTCATTAAATCAGGAAATATTAGATGAACTCATACAGCTGAGAAAGCACATTCATGCTAACCCTGAACTATCAGAAAAAGAAGCTGAAACCGCTAAGCTTATCAAAAGCTATTTAGAAAAATGTTCTCCCTCTGAATTAATAACTGATGTTGGCGGGCATGGAGTTATTGCCATATTCGATAGTGGCATAGAAGGGATTTCCATTTTGTTCAGAGCAGACACCGATGCACTTCCCATCCAAGAAACAAATGATTTTGATTACCAATCCAAAGTAAAAGGTGTTTCGCATAAATGTGGACATGATGGGCATACTTGTTCTTTACTCGGATTTGCCAAAATGCTTTCCAAACAGCCCCCAAAAAAAGGAAAAGTAATTTTACTCTTTCAGCCTGCTGAAGAAGAGGGCAAAGGTGCTAAAACAGTGTTAGATGATGAAAAATTTAAATCCATAACACCTGATTATGTTTTTGCTTTTCATAATCTTCCGGGATATCAGCTTAATGAAGTGGTGATAAAAAATGGTTCGTTTACCTCAGCAGTAAAGAGCATTATTATAAAGTTTAATGGTAAAACATCTCATGCTGCAGAACCTGAAAATGGAATTAATCCGGCTCTTCCCATTGCTGAAATTCTAAGAGAGTGTGATGCGCTTTCTAACAACCAACCGGAAAGAGAAGACTTTACTCTAATTACTCCAATCCATATAAACATGGGAGAAATTGCTTACGGAATATCTGCAGGATATGGAGAGTTAAGACTAACTATAAGAACCTGGAACGAGCAACAAATGAAAGAGCTTTCTTCAAAATTGATAGATTTAATTAAAACCACTTCGGAGAAATATAACATTGACTTAGACTATAGCTGGACGCATGAGTTTAGTGCCAATGAAAATGATAATAATGCCGTTAAAATAATTACAGCATCTGCTAAAAAATTATCGCTTCATATAACTGAAAGAGACTATCCTTTTAAGTGGGGAGAAGATTTCGGTTTGTTCACACAAAAGTTTAAAGGGGCAATGTTTGGTATTGGTTCAGGAGAAAAATGTCCTGCACTTCATAATCCGGATTATGACTTTCCTGATGAAATTTTACCAAATGCTATTCAACTATTCCATCAAATAAGCTTATCTCTAGCACAATGACTTCTTTTAAAACGTCCCACATAGAAATTAGTAAAAATGCTCTTCAGCATAATTTAAACTTTTTAAGAAACTTTATACATGATAATGTTATTATTTCCTCTGTTGTAAAGGGAAATGCTTACGGACATGGAATAGATTTATTTACTCCCTTAGCTGAAGAGTGCGGTATTGACCATTTTTCGGTTTTTAGTGCAGATGAAGCTTTACATGTTTACGAGTCTACCGGAAATCAAAACACTATCATGATTATGGGGTATGCAGATAATCACGAATTAGAATGGGCTATAGAAAATGATATAGAATTTTTTGTATTTGAGCTTTCTAGGCTTGAAAAATCCATTGAGCTTGCTAAAAAACTAAAGAAAAAAGCTAAAGTTCATATTGAAATAGAAACCGGTATGAACAGAACCGGATTTCATTTCAAAAAGCTCCCTAAGGTTATAGAAATTCTCAAAAAGAATTCGGATTATATTTCTTTTAGTGGTTTGTGTACACACTATGCAGGAGCTGAAAGTATTGCTAATTATTACCGAATAAAAAAGCAAAGAGCCAACTATCAAAAAGCATTAAAAAAAATGGAAGAAGGCGGTTTGTCTCCTGCCTTAAAACATACTGCTTGCTCGGCAGCAGCTCTTCGTTATCCTAAAACCCAAATGGATATGGCAAGGCTGGGAATTGTTCAGTATGGTTTTTTTCCTAATAAAGAAGTATTGATTGAATATTTAACCAAGAAAAAAGTAACCGAAAATCCTTTAAAAAGATTGATTACATGGAAAAGTAAGGTAATGGATGTTAAGCCCGTTAAAACAGGGGAGTTTATAGGTTATGGCACTTCTTTTCTTGCTAATTCTGATATGAAAATAGCCGTTATTCCGGTTGGCTATAGCAATGGATTTAGCCGCTCACTCAGTAACTCAGGAAGAGTTTTAATTAATGGACAAAGAGTGAGCGTAATTGGTATTGTAAATATGAATATGATTACGGTTGATATTTCTCAAGTGGAAGATGTTAAAAAAGGAGATGAAGTAGTATTAATAGGGAAACAAGGTGATCTGGAAATTGGCGTATCGTCATTTAGCGAAATTAGCAATCAGGTTAACTATGAAATGCTAACCCGATTGCCTTCTGATATTCCGAGAATAGTAGTAGATTAATTATTTGTCCAGTGACCCAGTCATTTTGGCTGGCACTACCCACTCATCGTATTCTTCTGCTGTTACATAGCCTAAGCGAACAGCTTCTTCTTTTAATGTTGTTCCATTTTCATGAGCCGTATTGGCTATTTCTGCGGCTTTATAATATCCAATTTTAGTATTTAAAGCAGTAACTAACATCAATGAGCTATTCATTAATTGTTCTATTCGCTTATAGTTTGGCTCTATTCCTTGTGCACAATGTTCATCAAAAGATACACATGCATCTCCTAACAATTCTGCAGATTGTAATAGGTTGTATGCCATCATGGGCTTAAACACATTCAATTCATAATGTCCTTGTGTACCGCCAATAGTAACCGCAACATCATTGCCCATTACTTGAGCACAAACCATTGTCATGGCTTCGCATTGTGTTGGGTTTACTTTTCCGGGCATGATAGATGAACCGGGCTCGTTTGCAGGAATAATAATTTCGCCTATTCCGCTTCTTGGGCCGGAAGCCATCATTCTAATGTCATTCGCTATTTTGTTTAGTGAAACTGCCAACTGTTTTAATGCTCCGTGTGTTTCTACAATGGCATCATGTGCTGCTAGTGCTTCAAATTTATTTTCAGCAGTAACAAATGGAAGCCCTGAAAATTCTGCAATTTTTTTTGCCACCAAAACATCGTACCCTTTAGGAGTGTTTAAGCCAGTTCCTACTGCTGTTCCTCCTAGTGCTAATTCAGAAAGATGTGCTAGCGTATTTTTGAGTGCTTTTAATCCATGGTCAAGTTGTGACACGTAACCTGAAAATTCTTGCCCAAGCGTTAAAGGAGTAGCATCCATTAAATGTGTACGTCCAATTTTTACCACATCTTTAAAGGCTTTACTTTTTGCATCAAGCGTGTTTCGTAATTGCTCAACTCCTTTAATGGTTTTTTCAACTACCATTTTATAGCAGGCAATGTGCATTCCGGTTGGAAAAGTATCGTTAGATGACTGAGATTTATTTACATCATCATTTGCTTTTAAAGTTGGCTCACCCTCACTAATTTTTTTTCCCGACAAAACATGTGCACGATTAGCAATTACTTCATTCACATTCATATTGCTTTGCGTTCCTGAGCCTGTTTGCCATATTACCAATGGGAACTGGTCATCTAACTTTCCTTCCAAAATTTCATCACAAACGGCAGAAATTAAGTCCCTTTTTTCTTCAGATAAAACTCCCAACTCACAATTTGCATGTGCCGCAGCCTTTTTCAAATAGGCAAATCCGTAAACAATTTCCAAAGGCATAGAAGCAGAAGGACCTATTTTAAAGTTATTCCTTGAGCGTTCTGTTTGGGCTCCCCAGTATTTATCAGCAGGAACTTTAACTTCTCCTATCGTATCTTTTTCTATTCTATATTCCATTTTGTGAAGGTTTTTTTTAATTTAGGGCTCTAAAATAAGCAATTATGGTAACAGGTTTATTAATTTTCTTAGGTATTGCGGGAACAGCTTTTGCAACATTACTTTTCTTGGCAGGGTTTGCTATTCCTTATGCTATTACTCTTTACATTCAGGATATGGTAAAGACCAAAGTTCTTCCTAAGTTTAGAAAATTTGATCATTAACTAAAGTATTTTCTTAACGTTTTCCGGTGGTCTTCCGATTACCGCTTTATTGCCGTTTACAAAAATTGGTCGCTCTATTAATATTGGGTTTTCTGCCAATGCTTTAATCCATTGTTTTTCCGTAAGTGATTTTCCCTTATATTTTTCTAAAAATATTTTTTCTTTTTTCCTTACTATCTCTTCCGCTTTCATTCCCAGCTTTTTAAGCAATGCTTCTATTTCTTTTTCGGTTGGAGGAGTTTTCAGGTATTCTATTACTTCAAGGTTTTTAGCCTTTTTTTCTACTATTTGAAGAGTTTCTCTACTCTTCATGCATCTTGGATTGTGATATATTTTCATGGTTAACTAAGTTTTGTTCCTATTATACAAATATCATCAAGCTGATCTAAATTTCCTTTCCAGTCAACAAAGTTTTTTTCAATTATTTCTTTTTGTTTTGACAACTCTAAATGATGATTGTTTAATAGCAATTCTTTAAACTGACTGTACTTAAATTTTTTTCCTTTTTGTCCGCCAAACTGGTCAGCAAAACCATCACTAAATAAATAAATTGAAGTATCTTCATTAACATTAATTATATGATTTGTAAAAGGTGTTAGTGTAGAAGAATATCCAATGAATTCTTTATCCGGCTTTATTTCAGTTAATTCTTTTTCTTGAATAATATAAATAGGGTTGTTTGCTCCCGCCCACATTAATTCTTTAGTATTAACATTATACCTACATATACTTCCGTCCATTCCGTCTCTTGGTTCACTTTTTTTGCCTTTTAAACCAAGTTCCCGCATCACTCTTTTTCTTAATTCATCTAAAATTTCTGCAGGAGTTAACGTATCATTTAAAGACATAATATCGTTTAGCAGAGACATCCCCAGCATACTCATCAAGGCTCCGGGCACACCATGACCCGTGCAGTCCATTACGGCAAAATACCAATAATTATTTTTAAAACTAGACCAGTAAAAGTCGCCACTTACAATATCTTTTGGTTTAAAAAAAACAAAATGCTTGGGTAAATATTCAATACTTTGTTCTTGCTCTTTTAAAATAGCGTCCTGTATTCTTTTAGCATAGTTTATACTATCTACTATTTCTTTGTTCTTTTCATCTACTGCAAGTTTTTGGTTTTGAATGGTATCTCTTTGGTTGCTAATTAATTTCATTCTATTAAATAACACCACTGAAAAAACAGCGGCTACTATTAAAAGCGCACATCCAAACCAAAGAATAATGTTTTTTCGTTTAGCCGCTTCTTGGTTTCTTTCTAATTCAATTTTTTGATTTGCAATTTCTTTATCCTTTTTAGAAATTTCATATTTCTTTTCAAGCTCTGCTATTTCCCGAGAAGTTTCGCCTTTTTCTAGTGAGTACTTTAGTGCTGCGTAACTTTTATAATAGTCAAAAGCTAGAACTGTTCGATTAAGTTTTTCATATATTTTAGAGTACAACTCATATATTGACAACTCAAATGTTTTGTCGTTTTTATGAAACTCTGTTTCTTCTGCTTTTTTAAGCCAAATTAGCGCTTTATTATATTCCTCCTTTTTAAAAGCTACATCAGCTAAATTTAAATAAGAATGAGAAATGCTTTGATTGTTTGCAACTGCCAACGCCTCAGATAATGACTTATTTATAAAGTATTCGGCAGAGTCTAAATCATTTGTTTTTGAAAATAGTTCGCTAAAATTATTATATACATGAACTAAAATAATAGGGTTATGTTCTTTTGCCAGATCAATTGACAATCGATAATATTTTTTAGAAAGCTCGTATTGATTAGTAAGGAAGTACAATATTCCCAATTGCTCGTAATCTTTAGCCAATAATTTTTGTCGATTATAAAGGCTGTCTAGCTCAATTTTTTCTTTTAAATACTGCATGGATTTTTCCAGTTCATTTCTTATGCCATGCATTACAATTAAATACGACAGTGATTGAGATATTAGCCTGGGATTGTTTATTTGAATGGCTATTTCTTTTCCTTCTAAAAGACACTTTGCGGATAAATCATATTTTGCTTGCTGACCATAAGCACCTCCTAACATAATTTTAGCTTCAGCTATCCATTTTTGTTTTTTTGATTGAATAGCCCTTATTTCTACATGCTTTGAAATATCGGTTGCTAAATCTAAATCTTCATAAAAAATCGCATTTGCAATTTCTAACCCTTTAAATATGTAGGTAGAATCATCTTTGGTGTTTTCTAAAAGATGAATAATAGAATCTCTTTCGTTTTGTGAAAACAAAAGAAAATTTGAAGCTAAAAAAAGAAGAGAAAATATTTGTCGCAACCCTTAAAATTTATGTAGAGCAAGTTAAATAAAATTTATCTACTCTTCCCATACTCCATCAAAAAACCTTTTAGGAAAATATCAATTTCTCCTGATAAAACACCTTCTGTATCTGATGTTTCTATGCCTGTTCTTACATCCTTCACTAATTTATAAGGATGTAAAACATAATTTCTGATTTGACTTCCCCATTCAATTTTCATTTTTCCTGCTTCAATTTGTTCCCTCTTTTCCAGTCTTTTTCGCATCTCCGCTTCATAAAGCTGTGACTTTAAAAGTTGCATGGCCTTTTCTTTATTTTGAAGCTGAGAACGGCTTTCGGTGTTTTCAATAATAATTCCTGAAGGAGCATGTCTTAATCTTACGCCAGTTTCTACTTTATTTACATTTTGGCCACCCTTTCCTCCGGAACGAAATGTTTCCCACTCTATATCCGCAGGGTTAACTTTTATTTCAATAGAGTCATCTATAAGAGGATAGACATACACTGAAGCAAATGAAGTGTGTCTTTTTGCATTAGAGTCAAAAGGTGATATCCTTACCAAACGATGAACGCCATTCTCGCCTTTTAAATAACCAAAGGCAAATTCGCCTTCAATTTCAACAGAAACTGTTTTTATTCCTGCTACATCACCCTCTTGGAAGTTTAACTCTTTTACACTAAATCCATGGCTGTCTGCCCACATGGTGTACATTCTGTAAAGCATCGAACACCAGTCACAACTCTCTGTTCCTCCGGCTCCTGCTGTAATTTGAAGAACTGCATTCATTGCGTCTTCTTCTTCGCTGAGCATATTTTTAAATTCTAATTCTTCGAGAAGCTCTACCGCTTTTTGGTAATGGGTCATTACATCTTCTTCAGAAGCTTCGTTCGCTTTGTGAAATTCAAAAATGACTTTTAAGTCTTCTATGGATGATGTTACGGAAGAATAAGAGTCCGTCCAGGTTTTGAGTCCTCTT
Organism: Bacteroidia bacterium; assembly: GCA_030426475.1. GTDB lineage: Bacteria > Bacteroidota > Bacteroidia > Flavobacteriales_E > Vicingaceae > CALALS01. Next base: position 23,672 of record JAUHYR010000023.1, on the reverse strand, counting down.
ATTTTTTTCATGACTTTCTCGGCTTCTGTAGAATTATCCCAAAAGCCGGGATTCATGGTTTTTATTTCTTCTTCTTCTATGAGTATTTTCTTGCCGTCAATGTCAAAGATACCTCCTTAGCGCATCGGCACGCTTCACTAGCTCGGATATATTTTCAGAGTTTATCATTATACGGTCAATATATCTTTTTCTTTCTTTGCAATAAGTTCATCCACTCTTGATACGTAACTATCTGTTGTTTTCTGAACACTGTCTTCTGCGTCTTTTATCATGTCTTCACTTATGTCAGACTTTAATTTTTTGATGTCATCATTCGCATCTTTTCTGGCTGTTCTTATAGAGACTTTTGCTTGTTCACCTTCTGCTTTTGCTTGTTTTACTAAATCTTTCCTTCTTTCTTCCGTCAACGGTGGAATATATATCATAATCAATTCTCCGTTATTTTGGGGAGTAACTCCAAGATTGGCTTCAAAAATTGCTTTTTCAATATTTTCAAGTAGTCCTTTTTCCCAAGGTTGTATAGAAATCGTTTTTGCGTCAGGTGTATTAATGTTAGACACCTGAGCAAGAGGTGTGGGTGTTCCGTAATAATCAACTTTTACTCCATTAAGCATTGCCGGAGAGGCTTTTCCCGCTCTGATATTGGTTAACTCATTTGCCAAATGCTCGAGAGCCGCTTGCATTTTATCTTTTGCTTCTTTTATAATTTTATCTATTTCCGGTATCATGTCAAATAGTTTTTAGGAGTGCAAATATAATGTTTTAGGAATTAGCTTTTAGAGTTACTGCTGTAATAGCTTTATTGGTTAATTATTTTTCCATCTTCCATTTCTATAATGCGGTCTGTCCTGTCTGCAAATTCATTATCATGGGTTACAATTAATAAAGATTGGTTGTACTCTTCTGCCAATTCTTTAAAAATATTAAATACCGTTTCACTATTTTTTTTATCAAGGTTTCCTGTTGGCTCATCGCCCATAATAATAAGTGGGTTATTAATTAAGGCTCTTGCAATTGCTACTCTTTGCTTTTGCCCTCCTGATAGTTGATTGGGTTTCTTCAATGCCTCACTTTCAATGCCAAGTATTTTGAGCTTTTCATAAGCATAGTGCTCTATTTCTTTTTCTGGTCTTTTTCCTAATTTCAATCCGGGTAACATTACATTTTTTAACACCGAAAACTCATTTAATAAATAATGAAACTGAAATACAAACCCAATTTTTTCATTTCTTACTTTAGCCAATTCTCCTTCTCTTTTTTTCTTCATACTAACGCCATGAATTAACAAGTCTCCTTCATAATCTGTATCCATGGTAGATAAAATATAAAGCAATGTGGATTTTCCGCATCCTGATTTCCCTGTAATAGAAACAAACTCACCCTTGCACACAGAAAAACTAATTTCTTTCAATACTTTCACTGTTTTGGGGTCATGAAAGTATTTATTGATACCTATTGCTTCTATTATCTTTTCGTTCATATTATTTCCCTCTGATAATTACTACCGGATCTATTTTACTTGCCTTACGAGATGGAAAATATCCTGCAAAATAGGTGGTGATAATTGAAAAAACTCCTCCTATAATATAAAACTTTATATTGTAGTTGATTGGGTATGTTGTAATAGTAGGTAATGCCTCTGTGTTAAATGGAACCTGATCAATTAAAGCCGACAAACCAAGCCCAAACATTAAACCCATAATTCCCCCAAAAACGCCAATACTTGAAGCAATGGTAATAAAAATAGCATTGACGTCTTTCCCGGAAAATCCGGTAGCTTTTAATATTGCAATAGAGTCCATTTTATCATAAATCATCATGTTTAGGATATTGTATATGCCAAATCCGGCAACAATTAACAATGTTATTCCTACGGCATAGGAAATTAGTGTTCTTATAAAACTCCCGGTCTCAAATTGAGAATTTGCGGTTTGAATATCTATAGCTTCTAAATCAAATAAATTTTGGTATTCTTTGGCAAGCTGAGGAGCTATTAATAAGTCTTTTAACTTGATTTGAATATCGGTAACATAATTGCTTGTTTCACCTAAAAGTTTTTGGGTTGTGTTTATTGAAGCATAGCTTTGAACTTTATCTATTTCTTGTAATCCTGATTGAAAGTATCCTACTACTTTAAGTTGCATTCTTTCGCCTTTTGCAGTAGTAACCTGTATTACATCTCCGATGTTTGCAAGCATTTTTTCAGCAGCAGCTTTCCCTAGAATAATACTATTAGGAATATTTTTTAGGTCAATATAATTTCCTTCTGTCACGTAATCACTAAACAAAAAAAGCTTGTTTTCTGACTCTACATCTATGCCGTTAATCACTCCTGTTAAGTCAATAGAACCAACATTATAAAATACCTGAGTAGTTATTTTAGGCGCTATACCATACACCCTATCGTCTTTTTCTAACGCTTTTATGATAGCCGCACTATTATATATTTCCAGTTTTTCATTTTTAGGTTTTACGGAACGGATAAAATTATAATGGTTTTTATATTTTTTTGACAAATCAATCGGTTGATTTTTAGATGGTTGTATTTCATTGTATAATCGAATATGCGGAGTTCTATTAATAATTAATCCATCTAATAAGTCATTAAGCCCTGACATAAAGCTTAAAAGACCTATAAACATAGTTATGCTAAATGTGACTCCTACTGCCGCAACAAGGGTTTGTTTCCACCGGGCAAGCAGTAATGACCGAGATATATTGATGATTAATTTAGTTTTCATTCTGTAGGAATTACTATTTCATCATTCTCATTAATGCCTGAAATAATTTCTACTTTCTGATAATCTTTTAAGCCTGTTGTTACAATAGCTTGATCTCCATTTGCTTTAAACACAATAGAATCATTCCATAAATACTTTCTAGGAATAATTAGTGCTTTTTCTTTAGATTGAAGGACAATGTTTGCCTCAAAAGAAATATTCGGGTAAAGAGTTTCCGGTTTATTTATAAACTCTGCTTCTACCATAAACGTTTTACTCCTTTCGTTCATTAAAGGGTTTATTTTTGTCACTTTTGCTTCAAAAACTTCACCTTTATAACTATCCATGGTTACTAATACTTTTAACCCTTTTTTAATTTTTGTAATATCATATTCATCTATTTGCATTTCTAAAATGAATTCTTCCGCATCTCCAATCACAGCCACCGGCATTTGAACTCCAACTACCTCCCCCTTGCTTTTTGAAATACGATATACTATCCCGTCTATTTCACTTTTTAGAGTGTAGTCACTTGTAAGCTTATCAGATATAAGAAGGTTTTTTTGAGCTTGAGATGATGAAAATTCGAGCTGTCTTTTTAAATCATTGTATTTTACGATAGAAGAATAGTATGCCGTTTTTGAATTTTTATAGGCCAATTCGCGCTGTTCTAAGTCCACTTTTGATCCGATATTTTGCTGCCATAAGTTTTTTTGACGCAACAATAAAATTGAGTCATTTTCCATTTTACTTTTAGAAAGTTCAATAAACTGTTTCGCCTCATTTAACTTTCCTTTATTAGCATTATAGTCAGAAAATTGTTTGGCAAGTTTTGCATTTTCCTTATTTAACTCTTGTATTTCATTAGAAATAGACAAAATAGGAGTGCCTGCTTTCACTGTGTCCCCTTCTTCTACATACACATTCTCAACTATTCCGCCAACACTTGCATAGGCTTCATACTGATTTTTACTTTTAACTATTCCCGAAGCATAAACAGACTCAGAAATTGAGGTCACAGTAGGTTTTATTTTCTCCTTATTTTCTCCACAAGAAAATAAAAATAATACTACAATAATGTAGGTAACATATCTAGTCATAATGTAGCAAAGGTAAAAGTATAAAAGCAAAAGAAATATGATAAATATCTTATTAACAAGTGATTTTGTTTTTATATCACAGTATAACAAGGATTCCGTACTTTAAAAATTATCTATATTTATAACATGGACACCATTTCTATTGAATATTTCAAAACCCCTTTGGGAGAATTAATTTTAGGTTCTTTTGAAGAAAAATTATGTTTAGCCGATTGGCGATATAGAAAAATGCGCGAATCAATTGATAGTAGGATAAAGAAAGGGTTAAGGGCAGAATATAAAGAGGAAGGTTCTAAGGTTATAGAAGGAGCAAAAGAACAACTAGCTGCGTATTTTAATGGTAAAAGAACCGATTTTGACATTCCTTTGTTGTTAGTTGGAAGTGAGTTTCAAAAAAGAGTTTGGGATGAATTATTAAAAATTCCTTTTGGGGAAACTGAATCTTATCTGAATTTATCAAGAAATCTTGGGGATGAAAAAGCCATCAGAGCGGTGGCTAGTGCTAATGGGGCTAACGCTATTTCTATTATTATTCCGTGCCACAGAATTATTGGAAGCAATAATGAGTTAACCGGTTATGCCGGAGGACTGGAAGCCAAGAAAAGGCTTTTGCAATTAGAAAGTGCTAATGAAAATGTTGAGCAGCTAAACTTGTTTTAGAAAATCAGGCTTCTACTAAAGTACCAATATTTTCTCCGTGCATTACTTTTTTAAGATTTCCGGGCTGATTCATGTCAAAAACGATAATAGGAAGATTATTTTCTTTACATAATGTAAATGCTGTTAAGTCCATTACATTTAAGCCTTTTTCATAAACTTCGTTAAAGCTAATTTTTTCGAATTTAGTTGCACTTGTATCTTTTTCAGGGTCAGAAGTGTAGATGCCGTCTACCCTTGTACCTTTTAAAATTACATCAGCATTTATTTCTATTGCTCTCAGAGAAGCAGCCGAATCTGTTGTGAAAAAAGGATTGCCTGTTCCCGCTCCAAAAATAACTACCCTTCCCTTTTCAAGATGACGCATTGCTCTTCTTCTAATAAATGGCTCCGCTATTTCTTTCATTTCAATAGCCGATTGTAGTCTGGTTTGTACTCCGTTTTGCTCTAAAGCAGACTGTAAAGCCATGCCATTAATAACGGTGGCAAGCATTCCCATATAGTCTCCTTGTGTTCTTTCCATTCCGCCTTTTTCTGCCTGAACTCCTCTAAAAATATTTCCGCCACCTATTACCACAGCCACTTGAACTCCTTCGTCTGTAATTGATTTTATTTCTTTGGCATATTGGTCTAGCCTATCATTATCAATACCAAAGCTTTTAGAGCCCATTAAAGCTTCTCCGCTAAGTTTTAGAAGTATTCTTTTATATTTCATAAGTAGCTAAATTAAAAAAAGCAAAAAAAAAAGAGAACCGAAGTTCTCTTTAATTATAAATTATCCTAATGTTACTCGTTTAAACTCCACCACCTGTAATCCATCAGCGGTGTCTTTTAAAAATTGAGCAACTGTTTTTTTGTTGTCTCTAATAAAGTCTTGATTAACTAGAGTATTCTCTTTGAAAAACTTTTTAAGTTTCCCTTGAGCGATTTTGTCAATCATTTCTTCTGGCTTTCCTTCTTGACGAGCAAGCTCTTTACCAATTTCTAACTCTCTATCAATAGTTTCTTGTGAAACGCTTGATTCATCTACAGCTACCGGATCCATTGCAGCTACCTGCATAGCCACTTGTTTGCCGGCATCTTCAACATTCTCTCCGCTTTTGTTTAGACTAACTATAGTAGCTAATCTATTTCCAGGGTGAATGTATGCAACTGCTTGTTCTCCGCTAACTATTTCATAAGCTCCAAGATCAATTTTTTCACCTATTTTACCTATATTATCAGTAATGTGGTCTGCCACTGTTCTTCCGTCAGCAAATGTTAATGCTTTTAATTCATCTACATTAGCTGGAGTTTTATCAGCAGCTACATTTAAAATTTCTTCTGCAAATGCAACAAAATTTTCATTTTTTGCAACAAAATCCGTTTCACAGTTTAACATGATAACCACAGCTTTTTTGCCATCTGCAGTTGCTTTAGCAATAACTGCGCCTTCATTAGCTTCTCTATCTCCTCTTTTAGCAGCAACTTTTTGTCCTTTTTTTCTTAGGATGTCTACTGCTTGCTCAAAATCTCCGTTAGCTTCTACAAGTGCATTTTTGCAGTCCATCATACCTGCACCGGTTTGTTGTCTTAATTTATTTACATCACTTGCCGTTATAGTTGCCATCTCTGCCATGTGTTTTATTTTTTATTCAGTTTCTTCTACTTTTTCTTTTGCCTTAGCCTTTGGCTTTTCTTCTTTAGAAGCAGTTTTTTCCTTTTTAGGAGCGGCTTCTTTTTCAGCTTTTGGCTTTTCTTTATCTTTCTTTCTATCTGCTAATCCTCCAGCAATTTCTTTAGTTATATATTCTAAAATAATATCAATAGATTTAGCTGCATCATCATTCGCAGGAATTGCAAAATCAACTAAGTTTGGATTAGAGTTAGTATCAACAATAGCGAATGTAGGAATGTTTAACTTTTTTGCTTCTGCAATTGCAATATGTTCTTTCTTAATATCTACAACAAATAATGCCGCAGGAAGTCTTGTTAAATCCGCTATACTGCCTAAGTTTTTCTCTAGTTTAGCTCTTTGACGGTCAACTTGAAGCCTTTCTCTTTTAGAAAGTGTTAAGAAAGTTCCGTCTTTTTTCATTTTATCGATGTTATCCATCTTTCTAACTGCCTTTCTGATTGTAGCAAAGTTAGTTAACATACCTCCAGGCCATCTTTCAGTAACGTAAGGCATGTTAATAGATTTAATTCTTTCAGCAACTAAATCTTTTGCTTGCTTTTTTGTAGCAACAAAAAGAATTTTTTTACCTGACTTAGCAATTTGCTTTAATGCATTTGCTGATTCTTGAAGTTTAGCCGCAGTTTTGTTTAAATCGATAATGTGGATTCCGTTTTTCTCCATAAAAATATATGGAGCCATTTTAGGATGCCACTTTCTTTTAAGGTGTCCGAAATGTACACCAGCTTCTAATAAGCTTTGAATGTTTGGTTTGTTTTCCATGTTTACTTCCTTTTTTAGTTGTAACTCAACCCGTAAGTAGCGCCAAGCGGTCTTACAAGTTTAGGTACTAAACAATTTATAATAAATAAAAAATTAACGTTTGCTGAACTGGAATCTCTTTCTCGCTTTTTTCTGACCAAATTTCTTTCTCTCCACCATTCTTGGGTCACGAGTTAATAATCCTTCAGGCTTTAAAGCTTTTCTGAACTCAGGGTCAACTTGAATAAGTGCTCTTGAAATTCCTAATCTTACTGCCTCAGCCTGACCTGTGATTCCACCGCCTTGTACATTTACTGTTACGTCAAATTTCTTTGCAGTGTCAGTTAATAAAAAAGGCTGATTTACTTTATATAATAATGTATTCGTTTTAAAGTAATCTTTGGTTTCCTTGTTATTGATAGTAATATTTCCTTTTCCTTCTGTTAAGAAAATTCTAGCAACTGAAGTTTTTCTTCTTCCTACGGTATTAATAACTTCCATATTTATTTTATCGTGTTAAGGTCTAATGCTTGAGGTTTTTGAGCTTCATGATTATGCTCGCTTCCAGCATAAACGTGAAGGTTTCTGAAGATTGCTCTTCCTAGTCTATTTTTAGGTAGCATTCCTAAAATTGCCCACTCTACCATTCTCACAGGATGTTTTGCCATCATTTCACTTGCCGTAGTAGTTTTTTGTCCACCAGGGTAAGTTGAGTGAGTAACATATTCTTTTTGATCCCACTTTTTACCGGTTAACTTAATTTTATCGGCATTTAACACAACCACATAGTCTCCACAATCTGCATGAGGAGTAAAATTAGGTTTTGTTTTACCTCTTAAAACTTGAGCAACTTTAGAAGCGAATCTTCCAAGTGTTTGATTTTCAGCATCTACAACATACCACTGCTTGTTGGCGTTTTCCTTATTTGCTGATATTGTTTTGTAACTTAATGTATCCACTATTCCTGCGAATTTTTTAATTGGGCTGCGAATTTAGTACTAATTTCCCAATCCACAAAAACAATTAACGATTTTATGTTGATAATTGGGTCATTAAGCCAAAATATGCACTTCTACCTCTTCTTTTTCAACAAATTTTGATTTTTCTCCATTAAGATAAACTAGAGCATTTGCTTGGGTAAACGACTTTAACATAAATGAGTTTTGCCCCTCAAGAATAGTTACATTACTGCCAAGTGCGTTTGCTTTTAAAAACATTGCCCTTCCGGGTTTAAGTGAATAATCATGCGTGAGAGTTAAGTTTTTTTGCGGCAAAAAAGACGGACACTTTTTTTGAGTGTTATTTAACCATGGTAACACATATTCATAAAAACAAACCAAAGAAGATGACGGATTTCCGGGCAACCCAAATACAAATGAATGTTTCAGTTTACCAAAGTATAAGGGCTTTCCGGGCTTTTGATTGACCTTATAAAATATCGCTTCTGCGTTTAATTCGCTTAAGGCTTTACCCACAAAATCATAATCACCAACTGAAATCCCACCGCTAAATAAAATTAATTCGTACTTATTAGTCAATCGGTTAATTAGCTCTAAGGTTGACTTATAATCATCTTTTAGCTTAAATGTTTCAGCTACTATATTTAATTGTGAAAGTGCAGACTTTAACATTTCTCCGTTTGACTCATAAACCCCACCAAAAGACAACTCCTTTCCGGGCTCAATCAATTCATTTCCTGTAACAACAATAGCGGTTTTTGGCTTTTTATATACTTCTGCTTCTGTAATTCCTAAGCTATTTAAAAACCCAACTGTAGCAGGATTAACAACATGATATTGCTCTACCGCTATCTCTACCTCTTCAATATCTTCTCCTATTTGTCTAATATTTTCCTGCTCTTTTAGTTTAGGTTGCCGAATAGTTATTTTCTCGTTTTTCGCTAATATATTTTCCTGCATGATGACAGCAGTCCCATTGTCAGGAACAGGCGCTCCGGTAAAAATACGATAGGCTTCACCCTTATTCAGCTTTATTTTTTGTTTTGAACCCGCAGGAATTTCTCCTGCCAAAATAAACTCTTTAATACCCTCATCAAAATCTGACTTTATGATGCAATAGCCGTCCATTGCTGATTGCCTGAAAGATGGTAAAGAGATCGGTGCTAAAATGTTTTTTGAAATCACTCTTCCCATTGCTTCGGAAACAGCAATTTTTTCTTCTCCCAAAATTGGGCTGTTGTCAATTATTAATTTTTTTGCTTCTTCTACGCTAATCATTTTAAAACAAAATTCTATACTGCATGATTGGGAAAAATCCCATTTGGTATTCGGTAACTACTTCTCCGCTTACTTTGTCAAAAGTTTGGGTAAAAATGTTTTGGCTGTCAAATACATTTTGAACATTTATTGCCCATTCTTGTGTTACCCTTTTCAAATTCAATTTATACGTAAATCGTATGTCAAATCTAAAATAATCAGGATATCTTTTTTGATACGCTTGCGAATAAATATAAACGGTTCTTCCATATAGTCTGGACAATTCTTCATTAATAGGGATATATCTTCTACCTCCTGCAAAAACAGTTTTAACATCTATGGCAAACACATTGTTTTGCTTTTTTCCAACGGGATATTCTAGTCCTCCCAATGCATTAAAAGTATAGTTGCCGCTAAAGGCTGTTTGCCTTTCCACATTATCACTCGCCACATATTTTGACTCATATAATGAACCAGTAATTAAAAAATAATAATGTTTACTAAAGAATTTTTCAAAGGTGATTTCCAGCCCATAGTTTTCTCCTTCTCCAGAGTTTTTTAAGCTATCAATAGCTGGAATTCCAAAGTCAGCCCCAATATTTAAGGCAGAAAAAGTAGAAGGATGTGACTCAACAGGTATGTTATATAAATATTGGTAATAGCTTTCTACTTTTAATCTTAAGTTGGTATTTATAGAATAATCATAGGCAATTACTGAATGAACACTTTTAGAAAATCCCAAGTCTGTATTGGTCTTTATAGTTGTGCCATCGGGCAAGTAAGTTTCATAAAAATAGAGTGAAAAGGGTTGTGTTTGAGAGTGAAGTCCTCCCCCTAAACTTAGGGTTTGCTTTTCATGAAACTGATATTTAATTCCTACCCTAGGCTCTATAGCGTATGAATTATTGTACGCAAAATGCTGATGATGAACTCCTGTGTTTAAAATCAATACGTCCGTAAATTTATGCTGCCATTGCAAATAACTTTGCAGTAAAGAAGTGTTACCTGAAGTGTTGGTTATAGTTCTATAGAAAGTATTATCAAACGTGCTGTCCACATATCTAAAATCATATAAATCCATTATCAACCCCAAACTAACTGTATTTTTTGAGTTGATTTTTTTATTCAGTTCTGTATTGGCACTATATTTTATTTCATAAGAGTTGTTATCATAAATCATAAAAGGTTTGTCGTCTAATGAACTCAATGAATCAATAGTGATGGTGTTTTGTGTGCCGGAAAAAGCTATGTTGGTTTTTATTCTTGTTTTTTCATTAAAAAAATACGTGTGTGATAGTCCTGAAAAACCTGTATTGCTACCATAGTATGCATCGCTTTTTCCCACTCCAAAAGACCAATCTGATTCTTTTTTATTTTTTTGAAGCAATTCTATATAACTCAATCCTCCAACTGCATAAAAAGAAAACCGTCCATACTTCACTCCGGGAAAGTCAACTTTTACTGCTAAATCCTGGTATTGTGGTGTTCCCCCTACATTAAAATCAATTCCTAATTTATCTAAAAAACCTAGTGTTGAATATCTGTAAGCAGCTAAATAGGATGAGTTTTTTTCTTTTGAAATAGGCCCTTCGGCTCCAAACTCAAACCCATTAAAACCTACTTGTCCTGTGAACTCAGTTTTTTCGTTGTTTCCGTTTCGCATTCTTAAATCAAATGCTCCGGCTAAAGCATTACCATACGCTGCAGGAAAAGCGCTTGTCATAAAGTCTGAATTGTCTAGCACATTGTTATTTAAAATACTTATTGGACCTCCCGTTGTTCCTAAACTTCCAAAATGGTTTGGATTTGGAATATTTATACCATCCATACGCCACAAAACCCCAAGAGGAGAATTTCCTCTGATAATAATGTCGTTTCTTTGGTCTCCTGCAACAGCTACACCGGCATAATTAGCCACCATTCTTGAGGGGTCGTTTAATGTGCCTGCATAACGCTTAGTTTCTTCAACAGTAAATGAACGAGAGCTTACTGTAGCCATTTCATTATTTACCTCTTTTTTATCCTTTTCTGCCGTAACTACAAACTCATCTGTCTGCACTACCATTTCTTTGAGTTTAACGTTAACAATAAGCTCCTTTGCTGACGTTAAAATCAGATTATTAAGCGTAACCGGACTATATCCAATAAAACTAATTTGAATAGATTGTCTTCCAATAGGGACATTTTCCAGTTTAAATTTTCCGTTTTCATCTGAATAAACTCCAACGACAGGATCTGTATCAAGTAAAATAATAGTAGCTCCCGGCAGAGGAAACTCCGATTGTTCATCTACAACAGTTCCCCTTATGGTTTGGGTTAAATCTTGTGTATAGTAGGTGTTTACAAGAAATAGTAAGAAAATAAGTGGAGAAAATTTTCTCATGGAAAACTACTTTACAATTTGCTTTGTTTAAAAGTTATTAGTGAGTTGCAAAGATACTTTTTAATATAAACTAAATTTGGTCGTTAATTGTTCCAAACCCATTTTAAAATGATTCGCAATATTCTTTTTATCGTATTTATTTTCTCTTCTCTAATCAGTTTTTCTCAAGAATTGCATGAGTACAAATGGACTAATGGCAATAAAAAAGCTGCCGGACTTATAAAAGATGGAATGGAAGAAGGTCTTTGGAAGTTTTGGACACAAGACGGCAAGCTTAGTCAAGAAGTAAATTATAAAGCGGGAGAATACGATGGTAAATACACCTATTACTGGGATAATGGAAATAAAAGAGAGGAAGGTATTTTTGATAGGTCAATGAAGCAAGGAGCCTTTACCTCATGGTATGAAGGCGGAGAAAAAGAAGCTCAAGGATTTTATGTAAATGGCTATAAAGACAGTACATGGACTTATTTTTATCCTAACGGCAATAAAAAAGAAGTTCAATATTATGATCGAGACAAGCCTGTTGGAACATGGAAAACATGGTATAGCAATGGTAAAGAAAAAAGCGAAATTAGATATGAAAACGACAATATTTTTTATTTAAACTGCTGGAATAAAAGTGGGAAAAAAATATTGGACAATGGAAATGGAACTTACCAAGACTACAATAGTAATGGCACTTTAATCTCAGAAGGATTGTGTAAAGATGGTCTGAAAACCAGTGTGTGGAAACACTATTCTGATGAAGGAAAACTAATTTCAGAAGGAGAATTTAAAAACGGTTTGGTAGACGGTAAATGGACATTTTACTATGAAAACGGAAACAAAAAGTATGAGGGAAATATCATCAATAATAAAAAAGAAGGGCTTTTTACCTACTGGTTTGAAGACGGGAATAAGTTTAAAACCATCACTTACAAAAACGGATTAGAAGATGGCTCCTCAATAGAATGGTTTAAAAGTGGAAAAAAGAGCGCAGAAGGAGAGTATAAAAAAGGAGAGAAAACCGGTGAATGGACTTGGTGGTTAGAAAACGGTCAAAAAGATATAGTAGGTAATTTTCTAGATGGAAAAAGAAATGGAAAATGGACGTTTTATTACCATAAGAATGGTGAAAAAGAATATGAAGGGTTTTTCAAAAATGAAAAACGAGATTCTGTTTGGACCTATTGGTATGAAGATGGTACTTTATGGAAAACCGGACCGTATAATTTAGGGTATAAGCAAGGTGAGTGGAAGACCTTTGCAGAGAACAAACAGTTAGTTTTAAAAGGTAGCTTTAAAAAAGGAAAAGAAGATGGTCTATGGCAGTCATGGTATGACAATGGAGCAAAAAAAGATAGTGGTTACTTCAAAAATGGTGTGATGAATAGTAGCTGGACGGGATGGTTTGAAGGAGGCCAAACAGATTATAAGGGAAGCTATATAAATGGATTAAAAACAGGAGTCTGGACACACTACTATCCTGACGGGCAAATGGAGCTACTGGAAACGTATTCTCTGCCTATTGAGCAAGGGTATAATGAAAAACAGTTAGAAAATAAAGGCTCAGAAAAAATACCGAGCATAAAATTCAAGGAAGACATTATTACTAAAAAAGACGGACTTTATACGTATTGGTATGAATCAGGATTTATAAAAGAAACCGGAAATTATGAAATGAATGTACAGCAAGGAAAATGGATGTACTATTATGATAATGGTGTTCCGATGTATGAAGCTAATATGCTAAATGGTAAACAAGAAGGAAAAGTGACGAGTTGGTATCCAACGGGAGTAAAAGAATCTGTAAAATCATACAAACATCATTTGCCTCACGGAAAATGGATTTACTACTCACCAAAAGGAGAGGTAAAAAGAATGGTTTGGTATAAAAACGGAGAAAAGATTAAAGAAAAATAAAAGCACTCTTTCAAACCCGGTTCAAATTTAATCGACTATGAATATGACGAACCGGGTTATCAAGAAGTGTGAACGATGTTTTTGTAGTTTTTCTCGTTCGTATGTCTATCTTATGCTTACAGATTTGTTGTTTCCTGAAGCCAATATCATATTTAAGTTTACTTCTACACCACCTTTCATTTTAGATGCGGTTTTGAGATCAGATATATTTATATCATAACTTACTCCAAAGCCAAAACCATTTAGTTCTAAACCTATATAGGGGCTAACTGCATCTTTCCACCTGTAATAAGAGCCTACTTTTAGGTCGGACCCTTTATAAACACCTGTGTAATGAGAACCATGTTTCATATTATATCTCCACATAAATCCAAATAAATTCTCATAACTTGGTCCTTGTTTTTGAATCATATATATTCCCTGTATAGCATGAGGGGTATTTTTAATACTATATATTCCATCCATAAAAAAATTATACCTTCTCCAAACTTTATCATCTTTTGTAGTAGATGTTTTAGGTCTTGCTACATGATGCATTGCAAGTCCTGTACTAAACCTTAGCTCATCATTACTCATAATTTTTTGCTCAAAATTGTTGTAAGAATATACCACTCCCACTGCAAAATCAGGAGCAAAATAAGATGCTGCCCCAAATTCTTCTTTAGGATCCATGCTTTCATTATATCCGGTACCATCAAATTGATTGCCCCATCTTAATCCTGACGGGTCAAAAGAGTTTTGAACAAATCCGCTTTGAATTCCTAAGCTTACTACGTTTAACTCATCCATTTTCACTATTCCTGAAAATGAAAGATTAACAGATGTTTTTGATAGTTTTATTGCTCCCGCTTGATCTTTTATTATAAGCGCTCCCAAACCAAAATTAGAGTTATTCGTTTTTTTTCTAATTACCATATCTCCGGAGGCTGCATAAGTAACAAAAGGTGTTGTTACACTTCTCCACTGCTCTTTATAGTTTAAAAAACTTCTGTATTTGCCTCTAAACATTCCTGTATTTGCAGGATTGCTCATTAATGGAGACGAATTAAACTGACTAAAATGAAAATCTTGTGCATGAATTCCAGTAACACAAAATAATCCAACCATAAGTATAACTAATTTTATCTGCCTCATCTCTCTGTTATTTAAGTATTGAAACTTCTCCTTTTTCTTCAATTTCTTTTCCACATTTCAGCTTTGCCTTTACATAGTAAACAAATACTCCAACATTCATCGGTTTGTTTCTTAAGGTGCCGTCCCATGTTTCATTTACATCTTCGCTTTCAAAAACTTTCTCTCCCCATCTGTCATAAATCATAATATAAAAACTTTCTACTCCTCTGGCTTTTACCTGAAATACATCATTATTATTATCTCCATTAGGCGAAAAAACATTTGGAACATAAAATATTGCTTCATCCAGGACTGTTATTGTTACTTGTGAAGATGGTATTCCACAAAGAGTAGAGTCAAAAACAGTGTAAGTGGTTGTTTCTGTTGGTTTTACATAAAACCCGCTTCCTGTCTCGCTCATATTCCACCAAGTATAATTATTTCCACCGACTGCTATTAGTTTGGAAGAGTCCCCAAAACATAATAAACTATCCGGTGAAAATGCTTTTATTATTGCGTCCGGTTTTATTGTTACATTGTAAATATTAATTAAATCACAACCATTGCTTGCGCCTCCTGGAATAGTGTCGTAATACAATCCTTTTCCTGTTACTGTAACTCCTCCTATAACTAGTATTTCGTTGCTACATATAGAGGTGTCTATTCCTCCAAACTCAGGAAACTTAATAGTAATTGTAATGACCAATATACTGTCACAGCCTGTGATAGGGTGAGATAATGTATCATAGAAAGTTCCTACATTGGAGTAATAGTTCCCAGACACCAAAACACTGTCGCCATTACAAAAACTCCCAGATAAATTTGTATAGCTTGCACTATTAATAATTATTGGAGTTTGAACTATACTATCACAACCCATCGCTGAAGCTCCCGGGTATATTGTGCTGACTATTTGATTGTTGTAATATGTTATTCCGTTAAATACTACACTATCACAACCTACTAATTGAGGTGCATTATATACGACTGTATAATTAATTGTTAACGTTGTTACTATTACGCTATCTGAACCATTAGGTCCACCTCCATGAATAGTGTCATTTATTATTTGCGAATTATAATACCAAAACCCTTGTACCAATGCACTATCACAAGCAGTCACACTAACAGAGTCAACCACACCAAAGGTTAGTATTATTGTTATTACACTATCACAACCATTTGCATTTGTTATTGTATCTGTATAGGTTCCGGCAATTGTCCATGTATAGTTTCCGCTTGGGCTAACATAACTTCCTGCTCCTATAACATTAATAGTACTATTAGTAGGCGTATTTATAGTTAAGTTAGTGTTTACAATGCTATCGCATCCTATTGTAGGAAATGTATCACTGACCAATTGACTAAATGTATACCATGTACCATTTATTAATGCACTGTCACAGGCAGTCAGGTTAACAGGGTATACTGTGCCGGGACCGTTAGTTAAGGTAATTGATATTACACTATCGCAACCATTGGTATTAGGAATCGTGTCCATATAGTTTCCAGCTGTAGTAAATATTTTCCCGCTTGGACTGGTATAGCTTCCACAGAAAGTAGTATTGATAGTTCCAGTGGTGCTGTTGTTAATTGAAAGAGTAGTGTTTACAATACTGTCACAGCCTATGGTTGGAAAAGTATCACTGACCAATTGACTAAATGTATACCATGTGCCGTTTATTAATGCACTGTCACAGGCAGTCAGGTTAACAGGGTATACTGTGCCGGGACCGTTAGTTAAGGTAATTGATATTACACTATCGCAACCATTGGTATTAGGAATCGTGTCCATATAGTTTCCAGCTGTGGTAAATATTTTCCCGCTCGGGCTAGTATAGCTTCCGCAAAAACTAGTATTAATTGTAGAAAAACTAGCATTTTTAATAACTACAGGGGTATTTACAACACTATCACAGCCATTAGATGCTCCGCCAACTATAGTATCGCTAACTGTTTGATTCGAAAAGTACCAATTCCCATTTACTTGTATACTATCGCAAGATGTTTGTGTAGGACGGTTGTTAACGACTGCATTACTTATTATAAGTGTTGTATTTACAATACTATCGCATGTATTCGCTCCGGTGTAGGTAAAGCTATATACTCCGGCAGAGCCCCTTGGAATTCCATGAATTACAACAGGCAAGCTAGCTGCACAAACCGTTATGTTGTTATTTATAATTTGAAAGGTATTAATAATCACAGGAGTGTTTATAATGCTATCACAGCCATTGGATGCTCCGCCAACTATAGTATCGCTAACCGTTTGATTAGAAAAATACCAGTTACCGTTTACTTGTATACTATCACAAGACGTTTGTGTAGGGCGGTTGTTAATTACTGTTGCTCCTACATTAATTGCTTGAGTAATTGTACAGCCATTTAAAGAGTATTGTATGGTAATTGTACCTGTTCCCGTAGGAGAAAGTGTAGAGCCGGATATGGTTCCTGGTCCGCTCACTACTGACCAAGAACCGCCTGAAGGCGTTGCTGTTAAATTTCTTGTACTTCCTGAACATAATGTGGCTCCTGAGCTTGTGATAGTAGGAATAGGATCTACTATTACTGTTTTTGTAATAGTATCGTATTTACATTCATATTGAACTATTAGTTGAACATTATAGTTTCCCGGTCCCGAAAAAATATGTATTGGATTTTTCAAGTTTGACAAGTTTGCTGCGCCAGATGCAGGGTCACCAAAGTTCCAGTAGTATAAGGGAGCTGGTTGAATATTCATAAATGAGCTTAAATCTGTAAAGCTCATTGGGCTGCCGTCACAAACAGTATCATGAGTGAAATTTGCTGTTGGCTTGCTAAAAGCAAGTTTTACCAACCAAGAATCATAATTTGATGTAGATTGTGTTCCATGAATTCCTGATTTCTTATCTCCTCCTGCCGGATTTGCAGATGCGCTCCAAAAATAATAATCGCCACCCAGAGAGTCAATTATCACAAAAAAATCTGCGTCACTACCATAACTCAGACCAAGGTGAGGGCCATCCCAAGTAGTAACTCCACCTGCAGATGAAAAAGCATAATCCCATTCTATAAAGCCTGTTGTAGTATTAAGTTTGACCAACCATGGTGCTCTTCCACCATTAGGGTTGGCTCTTGTTTTATCACCACCTATTCCAACAAAGTCAGAATACCCTGACAAAACAATTCCTCCATCACATGCTACATGAGCGGCATGTGGCTCATCCCATCCACTTGTTCCTATTATATTATGCCATAATATTTGTCCATTAGGATCAACCTTAACTGCCCACATATCCTGACTGCCATGAAACGTACTTCCATCAACATCATTAATAGAAAGGGCGTCTCCGTTTGTACTGTTACTTCTCCCGCATAATAAATAATTTCCATCTGAAGTTGCTATTAGGCCAGGTGTTGCATTTGTAACATCTAAGCCTGAGCCACCAATTGCATTGTCCCAAATCACTACTCCAGTATTCTTATTTAATTTTGCTAAATAGTAGTCATAACTCCCATGTGCCGGTGTTCCGTCAGCATCTGGTAATGCTAAATCACCATTGTTTGAAGAGCTTTCTCCACAAATTAAATAGCCATTATTCATTTCAACAGCGGTACCGCCATAATCAAAACTGGAACCACCAAGCTGGTTATTCCACAGAATATTACCTGTTGAGGATAGTTTTATTACCCATATATCAACCGAGCCATGATTTCCTGTTCCGTCACACTCTGTTATTGCAAGCGCATCGCCAGTTGTTGAATATGTATTTCCTACAACTAAATACCCTCCATCAGAAGTGCTTATTATATCGAAAGCTTGATCAAAACTATTTCCGCCAATTTGATTTTGCCATTGTATTAAGCCATTTCCATCAACTTTTACCACCCAAATATCTGTTGCCCCAAAACCAAAATTCCCGTCAACGTCCGGTGGTAAAACTAAATCCCCATTCTGAACCGGAGAAATAAACCCTGTGAGAATATATCCTCCATCCAATGTTGTATCAAAAGCTGTTATTTGCTCACTACCGGAACCTCCTATAGCATTTTGCCATAAAATTTGTCCATTAGGGTCTAGTTTTTTTATCCAGAATTCTTCTCCGAAATGGCTTCCCGAACCATCAGGGTCTGTAAGAGAGTTTATATCGAAATCAAAAGAAGACGTTCTACTTGCAGCCATAAAGCCACCTTTTACCTTCATTATTTCCATCCCACCGTCACGACCTGAACCACCATAAGTAGAATCCCAAAGAATAACTGGTTGAGATAAGGTCACGCCAGTACAAAAGAGAATTAAAATAAATGTATAAGAAAATAAATTCAGATACTTCATAGTCGGTTAATTACTAATGCAATAGTAAAGATGGACTGAACCTCATAACAAGTAAAAAAATAAAATAATTACTTTTCATTTAAATTTATATTTATTTTATATATTTGATTTTATGTTATTTACAATAATTTAAAATTACTTTTCATTAATATGGATAAGCTAGAGTTATTAATACATAATCTCACTCAAGCCGAAAAGAGGTATTTTAAAGTTTATACTAACTCAAAAGAGTGTATTTCACTATTTGACTGCATTAATAAAGGGAAGTATTCTTCTGATAAAAAAAAGTTTTCTGCAAAGACAAAAAACTATCTTTTAAACTCTCTCCTCTCTAGTTTAAGTTCGTTTCACGAGAATTTATCTATTTCAAGAGAGTTGGATAATATTATCCATTTAGCAGATATTCTTTACGCCAAAGGTCTTTTTAAAATGGTCCAACAACAATTAAAAAAGGGTATTTCTCTGGCAAAAAAAGTATCTTCTTATGAGCACCTCATCAAACTTTATAGACTAAAAAAAAGAAATGATATTAGATTAAATTGTTTTGATTTTGATGAATATGAGACGAATTTAACCGAATTAGAGAACTCTACTAATTCGATTAAAGATGAAATTTACTTAGAGAAGGTACAAGAAATTTATCGTTCCAGCTTATTAAAAGGCATAAATCCTACTGATGTGATTAAGCCTAAAAAAATAGAGTTAAAACGCTCCTTAAAGTCCACACTAATGTATTATCAAGTAGTTTGTGAAATTTATGGTCAACAAAATAAGGTGAAAGAAACTAAAGAGACTTATGAAAAAATTCAAGAACTTTATGAAAAAAATTTACATCTACTCAGAGATTCATATGTTGACATTTTTTCCATTCATTCTTACATTACTCATTGTCATAACTATTTACAGTTTCTTAAAAAGCATGGATTTAAAAAAGAATATTTTTTTCAATATTTAACAGCAAGAAATATAAAAACAAAATCTAAGCCTCTAAATGCAAGAAATAACATAAATCTACTAATATCACTATCAGACTTCTATCTACAAGAAAAAAATTATACTAAAGGATATGATTTTATAAAAGAAAATGAGGACTTAATTAAAAAGTGTGAAGGAGAAAGTGAAAGAATCGAGTTGCTATACATCAATTTGTCTTTATTAAGTTTTCAAAATAAAAAATATAGAGATGCTCATAAGTGGATTTTACCATTGGCACTGTCAAACAATTTAAGGTATTCAGTCTTTGAAAAACTTTGCTACTTTATTTTTGCCGTTATCCAAATTGAATTAATGAAATTGAATTATGCGCATAAATACCTAATTGACCTAGAAAAAAAGATGTTGCTTTCCGGTAAATTGAGTGAAATTGATTCTCTTACTATTCAATGTTTATTGGCAATTACCAATACAAAAAAATCTAAATCTAAAAAGTTGTTTGAAGAGATAAAGAGAGAACTTAAAAAAGAACAGCCAAATTATTTTAAAGAATTTGATTTAGAAAATTGGCTGGAGCAAAGAGTTAAATAAAGCTATTTCCCTCCAACTAACTTCTTAATTTCATTTAACTTCATCAGTGCTTCAACGGGAGTAAGCGTATTAATGTCAATCGCTAAAATATCTTCCTTGATTTGTTCTAACACAGGATCATCTAGCTGAAAAAAGCTTAGCTGAAAATTATCATTGGTTATTTCATTTACTACCGCTTTTGTTTTTTCATCTACATGAGAATTTTCTAGTTTTTTTAATACTTCGTTCGCTTTATTCACTACTGATTTTGGTATTCCGGCCATTTTAGCCACTTGTATTCCAAAGCTATGCTCACTACCTCCGGGAACTAACTTTCTTAAAAATAAAACCTTCCCATCAATTTCTTTAACCGATACATTATAGTTTTTTATCCGTTCAAACGATTTTGCCATTTCATTTAACTCATGATAATGGGTTGCAAATAGTGTTTTCGCCTTAAACTTTGGGTGTTGATGTATATACTCAGCAATAGACCAGGCTATAGATATTCCGTCATAAGTGGATGTTCCTCTTCCTATTTCATCTAACAACACCAAACTATTATTTGAAAGATTATTTAAAATACTGGCAGTTTCGTTCATCTCTACCATAAAAGTAGATTCTCCCATTGAAAGGTTATCTGAAGCACCCACTCTGGTAAATATTTTATCGGTAATACCCAGTCGAGCTTTTTTAGCAGGCACAAAACTTCCCATCTGAGCCAAAATAACTATTAAAGCAGTTTGTCTTAGCAAAGCTGACTTACCCGCCATATTGGGGCCGGTAATCATAATTATTTGCTGAGTAGCATCATCCAAATAGATATTGTTTGAAACGTATTCTTGTCCAATAGGTAATGTTTTTTCAATTACCGGGTGTCTTCCTTCAGAAATATCAAGGCTGTTTTCGGATATAAATTCCGGTTTGGTATAATCATTCTCTATTGCACAACTGGCAAAAGACTGCAAACAATCTAATTGGGCAATGATATATGCGTTTTTTTGAATAGGTAAAAGGTAATTAGAAAGTTCAATAACCAAATCGTAAAACACCTTAGTTTCAATAGCCAATATTTTTTCTTCCGCTCCTAAAATCTTGGTTTCATATTCCTTTAATTCTTCGGTAATATATCGTTCCGCATTAGCAAGCGTTTGCTTTCTAATCCAGTCTTGAGGCACTTTATCTTTGTGGGTATTTCTAACTTCAATGTAATAGCCAAAAACATTATTAAAAGCTATCTTCAAGCTTGATATTCCGGTTTCTTCAGTCAGTCTTTTTTGAAGATTAGTAAGGTAATCTTTTCCTGAGCTGGCAAGGCTTCTTAAATCATCTAGTTCATTGTTAACTCCTGCATTAATTACCTTGCCTTTACCAATTATAGAAGGAGCTTCGCTAAATATCGTTTTTTCTATAAATTGTTTTGGCTTATCACAGTTGTCAATTTGCTTTGCTATTTCTTTCAAGCTTTTTTTTGATGATTTTTCACATAACGCTTTTATCTCCGAAACAATCTCTAAAGAGCTTTTCAGGTGATACACTTCTTTTGGATTAACACGCTGCACGGCAACTTTAGAAATTAATCGTTCTAAATCTCCTATTCCGTTTAATTGTTCTTGTAGGCTGTAACGTAAATTTTCATCAGAACAAAGCTCTTCTACAACATTTAATCTTTTCGTTATTTCCTCTTTTGATTTAAGAGGTAGAGCCAACCAGCGTTTTAATAACCTACCGCCCATTGGAGAAGACGTAAAATCAATTACATCTAAAAGAGTTTTTGCATTTTCATTGGGAGAATAAAACAACTCCAGATTCCTTACCGTAAATTTATCCAGCCAAACATAATTATCCTCCTCAACCCTAGATATTTTGGAAACATGTTTGAGTTGGTCGTGTTGAGTGTCAGAAAGATAATGTAGTGCCACTCCTGCAGCAACAACTCCCAAATCCATACTCACAACACCAAAACCCTTTAAAGACTTAGTTTGAAAATGTTTGAGTAAAACCTCAGTAGCATATTCTGAGGTAAACATCCATTCATCTAAAAAATAGATATAATGATTATTTCCAAATTCGGTTTGAAATGTTTCTTTATACTTCTTCTGAAAAACTATTTCACTTGGTGAAAAGCCCTGAATTAACTTATTGATATAAGCCATATTTCCTTCCGCAACCAAAAACTCTCCCGTAGAAATATCTAAAAAAGCTATTCCGGCCTTATTTTTTTCAAAGTGAATACAGGCTAAAAAATTATTCGACTTCTGTTCTAAAACTTCATCGTTTAATGAAACTCCCGGAGTAACTAATTCCGTTACCCCTCTTTTAACAATGGTTTTTGTTTTTTTGGGATCTTCCAGTTGGTCGCAAATAGCAACTCTTTGCCCTGCTCTAACTAATTTTGGAAGGTAAGTATCTAAAGCATGGTGGGGAAACCCGGCTAGTTCTGTTTTTCCTGCAGCCCCATTATTCCTTTTTGTTAAAGTAATTCCCAGTATTTTAGATGCAATAATGGCATCTGACCCAAAAGTTTCATAAAAATCTCCCACTCTAAATAATAACAATGCATCAGGATATTTTCCTTTGATGGCATTATATTGCTTCATTAATGGTGTTTCAGATGTTTTACTTTTTGCCAATTAAATTCCTTTAACTTTGCACAAACTTAAAAAGCTAAGCAGTAACCACCGAATATTTAAGGTTTTTATTATGAACAGAAAGTTAAGAAATCATGAGTTGGAAAGAATTTCAATAGAAGATTTTCAAAAAATTAAAAAACTTCCTGTAAGAATCGTTTTAGATAATGTGAGAAGCATGAATAATGTTGGTTCAGTTTTTAGAACCTGTGATGCTTTTTTAGTTGAAAAACTTTATTTATGTGGAATTACACCTACTCCACCGCACAGAGACATTAGGAAAACTGCTTTAGGTGCAGAAGAGTCAGTAAATTGGGAATATGCTAAATCACCTTTAGAGTTGCTTGAGCGCTTAAAAAAGGAAAGTTATAGAATTATAGGAATTGAGCAGGCAGAAAAAAAAATCTTCCTTAATAACTTTAAACCCAATCTAGATGAAAAATTTGTTTTTGTATTTGGCAGTGAAGTAGGCGGAGTATCACAAGAAATTATTAATAGCTGTGATGAAATAATTGAAATTCCCCAAGAAGGAACTAAACATTCGTTAAATATATCGGTAAGTCTTGGTGTAGTACTGTGGCATTATAGAAATGCCCTATTTGTTTAGCATACAGCGCCAGTAAATCTTTTGCTTATTAGCATTTTTTATAAACTTATCCTGTTTAGCGTTACATTCTTCCTTAGCTTTCTTTTTAGTTGCTTTAATTCCATAAG
>JAUHYR010000022.1 GCA_030426475.1 Bacteroidia bacterium | reverse complement strand
ACATTTTCATCAAAAGGGTTGGATGGCAATTATCAATTATTTATTGAAGTAAACCCTAATAATGACCAGTTAGAGCAATTTCACTTTAATAATATTGGAACCTTAAATTTTCATGTTACGGGAGATGATTTAAACCCTATTTTAGATGTAACCTTTGATGGAGTACATATTCTTGATGGTGAGTTAGTCTCATCAAAACCTAATATTTTGATAACGCTTGATGACGAAAATAAATACTTACCTCTTGATGACACCGCAGATTTTGAAATTTACTTGAAAGACCCAGGCGGAAATCAAAAACGTATTTACTTTAAAGATGGAAATGGTAATGATATTATGAAATTTTATCCGGCTTCTCTTCCAAATAACTCAGCTAAAGTGGAATACAATCCACACTTAAAAGTTGACGGAAAGTATGAACTAATTGTTCAAGCAAAAGATAAATCAGATAACTTATCCGGTGATTACGAATACACTATTAGTTTTGAAGTAATAAATAAATCTACCATTACTAATGTAATGAGTTATCCTAATCCATTTAGCACTTGTGCCCATTTTGTATTTACGCTAACCGGCTCTGAAGCTCCTGATAACATACAAATACAAATTTTAACCGTTACCGGTAAATTAGTTAGAACAATTGAGTTAACTCACTTTGAGCAAATACGAATAGGTAAAAACATTACCGATTATTGCTGGGACGGAAAAGATGATTTTGGCGACCAGCTAGCCAACGGACTTTATTTGTATAAAGTAAACACCAGATTAAACGGTCAAGTTATTGAGCACAGAGAAACCAATGCCGACCAATACTTCCACAGAGGGTTCGGTAAAATGTATTTGATTAAATAAGTTAAAGAACTCTCAAATAATTTTTCAAAAAGCTAGTTCCCAAGTAAAACGGAATAGTATCTAATAAAGCTACCACCATTTTAAAAATGTATCCAGAAAAAATAAAAATAAGTAACTGTCCCATTAGTGGTTCTGCTTCATTAATGGGCAAAGCATGGGCATAAAAATGTGTAATTAAAATTACCGCTACCGAATCTACTAATTGGCTGGTTAAAGTAGAGCCGTTATTTCGTAGCCACAACATTTTTCCTTTGGTTAAATTCTTTAAATAATGAAATACATGTACGTCAATAAATTGTGCAGACAAATAGGCTATCATACTGGCAAATGTTGCCCCAAAAGTTAGTTTTCGAATTTCGTAAAAAGCATATCCATGTGGAGCGGATGCCATACCATTTTCATCAATCAAAAGAGGTAAAGCACCCTCATTTGTAAGCGTTTCAGGAGCATCTAAACTACCGCCCAGCCACAACACAAACAATACCCACATATTTAAAAGCAGACCAATCCAAACTACTAAATTAGCCCGTTTCTTCCCATATATTTCACTAATAAAATCAGTACATAAAAAGGTGATTGGATAAGGTAATACGCCAACAGCAAGAATAAAAGGAACTTTTAACCCAAAAACTTCAAAAGACAAATCAATGAAACGACTTATTCCTAAAATGTTTAACATGGTTAGTGAACCCAAGAACAATCCGGCTAAAACCAAAAACACTACTTCTCTGCGCCACTTTATTTTGAGCGGTGCATCATCAGAATAAATCATTGCTTACATTTATGCAATAAAACTAGTAAACTTCATGGAAATTAGCGATATCATTAACCATTTAGGAGAAAACAGAGAGGAATATTATAACTCAGTATCTCCGCCAATTATGCAATCCAGTAATTTTTGTTTTAAAACTGTGGATAAAATGCGCCAATGCTTACAAAAAGAATTTGAACATCCGTTTTATAGCAGAGGTTACAATCCAACAGTAGGCATTTTAAGAAAAAAATTAGCTGCACTCGAGCATACCGAAGACAGCTTGGTGTTTGCAAGCGGAAGTGCCGCTATTGCAGCCGCTGTAATGAATGAAGTTCAACAGGGAGACCATGTTGTTTGTATAAAAAGTCCATATAGCTGGACCAATTATTTATTAAATACTTTACTGGCAAAATATGGAGTAACCACTGCCATGATAGACGGAACAAAGGTGGAAAATTTTGAAGCAGCTATTCAGGAAAATACCAAACTCATTTTTCTAGAAACACCTAATTCAATGACATTTGAGTTACAAGATTTAGAAGCTGTTACTAAACTGGCAAAATCTAAAAATATAACTACTGTATGCGACAATAGCTACTCCACTCCTCTTTGTCAAAACCCTGCTGATTATGGAATAGATATAATTGTTCATTCGGCAAGCAAATACCTTTCCGGGCATAGCGATTTGGTAGCAGGTGTTCTTTGCGCTTCTAAAAAAAGAGTAGAAAATATTATGGCGAATGAGTTTATGACGCTAGGCGGAATTATCGGACCATTTGAGGCATGGCTTATTTTGAGAGGATTAAGAACTTTACCGGTTAGACTAAAAACTGTTTTAGAAAACTCCATGAAGGTTTTAGAGTTTTTAGAAAATCACCCTAAAATTGAAAAAGTGATATTCCCATTCTCAAAGAAAAATCCTCAATATGAATTAGCAAAAAAACAAATGAAACCTTGCGGTGGATTGATGACTATCTATTTAAAAACAGATGATATTAAAAAAGTAGAAACCTTTAGTAACAGCTTGAACTACTTTTTACTTGCTTGTAGTTGGGGTGGTTACGAGTCATTACAATTTCCAATAGCCACATTGCATGATTCTAAAAGCTATCATAAAACGCCTCATCCTGCCAATATGATTAGGCTTTATGTTGGCTTAGAAGACCCAAGTTTACTTATAAATGACTTATCACAAGCACTTGAAAAAATTTAATATGAAACGACTTTTTTTAGTTCTATTATTTATGCCAACTCTTATTTTTTCACAAAACGATTCATGCTATACCTCTATTGATGGAATAGTTAATGAAGTACTTTCCATCATTTCAGGTGAAAAAGGCGAAAAGAGAGATTGGGAAAAGTTTAAGAGTTTGTTTTTACCAACCGCTAAATTTAATGCGGTGTTTCACATTAATGATACCACTACAAAAATAGCCACATTTAGCATAGAGGAGTTTATTGAAAAAGCCGGACCGGGATATGAAAAAAATGGTTTTCTTGAAAAAGAAATCTCAAAAACTGTAGATGAATATAACGGTATCGCTCAGGTTTTTCAGAGTTATTATGCAAAACAAAACGACCATGAGGAAAAAGGAATTAATGCTTTACAACTAATTTACAAAGATAACCGCTGGTGGATCGTAAGTGTAATGTGGACAAGTAATGCTAATGGGGCAATAATTCCGGAAGAATATTTACTCAAATAAAAAAGGGAAACCTTTCAGCTTCCCTAAAACTATTTACGCAAAGTTTGTTAGAAATGTATATCTATCTGTAGCCTGTACATTAATCCGTCTCCATAATAAACAGCACCACCTTGAGCCTTCTCTTCTGTATAAGAAACATCTGTTTGTACCTTTAAACTATGCCCCACAATAAATTTTGAAACACCAAAAGTATATTGTCTTTCATCTGCTCTTTTAGTATCTTTTCTTGGTTCAATTACACTATATCTGGCTGCTATTTCCCAATTATTTTTAAACATATATCCGCCTTGTATATTAAAGCCCATTCCGGTTCTATAAGTGAAACTATTTCCTAAAGTATCTTTTAATACAGAGCCATTAGTAGCATCTTTATCAACATATTCAGCCATTAAAGAAAATCCTTGGTATTTAAACATCATATCTGCCATCACAGAATAAAGTGAATGATATTCTTTTTCAGTTACTGAAACTTTATCATAAACATAGCCGCCCAATTGTCCTCTTTCTTTAGCTGCTCTATCATTATAGTCATAAGTCAACCCTAAAGCCAATCTAGGCTTTTCTTCTCTTTTAATGGCACTTCCAACATAATCACCTTTACTTTGAAAATCTCCCATAGGCAACCACTCAACTCTTCCCGTATAGTCATATCCACCTAAATTTCCTTGAGTAATATTTCTTCCTTCTCCTTGCGAAAAAGAAACCATTTCTTTGAAAACCATATTGCCAGCTTTAAATTTATGTCTCAATTGAAACCCCATATCTCTATCAATATTATAAGCACTATTTACAATACTTCTATCAACAAACTGAAGATTTGCAGATGAAACAACACGTTCTCTATTTCCAGGAAGCTTTGTTTGTCCGACCCATAATTCAAGGTTTTTAGCAAATTTCCATTTTAACAATGCATCCAAGATAATTCCGGGAGCATTTCTTGTTTCAGGACTAATATTACTTATGTCTCTGTTAGATAAACCTAACTCCACTTTATATTCCAATTTAGGTGAATAGGCATAGCCGTCAAATTTCAATCTGGCTCTTCTTACTAAAAAATTTGAAGATGCCTGATCAAACTTCACTTCGTCATTTACAATAGGAGACTCTACAATAAACAAATTTTGAAAACGCATTGCGGCTCTCATTTTAAAAGATGAGTCTTTTGCCATAATTACAAAACCCTTTCCAAATTTATCATTGATAGTGTTTTGTGAAAATAAACCAGTAAATACAAATAAAAGTAAAATAATAAGAGTTCCTTTTTTCATAAGAATTTCATTTAATAATTTTTATGGTCGCAAATGTAAAATTTCAATCTTCTGTTAACCTACCAAAAATAAAAGGATAACATAATGTTAATATTAGAAAACAAAAAGAAGTGAAAATACATGTAAAAGTCTGACTATCTTTACATTACTTACATTAACATAGAATTAACATAAACTTAATATTGGTAATTTCAATCGGTGATAAGTTGGTCTAACTTTGCATAAATTTTAAAACAAAAAATAAATGCGAACAATTAAAGCTATTCTTTTTTCTTCCTTGCTAATTTCATTATTTGCTTGTGGAGGTCAAAAATCAACTGAAGAAAATACAACAGAAGAAACTACTCTTTCCGGGCAAATTCAAATTGACGGTTCAAGTACTGTTTATCCAATAACCGAAGCAATAGCTGAAGAATTTAGAGCCGTAGCTCCTGAAGTTAAAGTTACTGTAGGGGTATCAGGAACCGGTGGAGGTTTCAAAAAATTTGTTAGAAACGAAATCGATATTAATGACGCGTCTCGTTCAATTAAAGATAGTGAAGCTGAACAATGTAAAGAAAATGGAATCAATTATATAGAATTATCTGTTGCCTATGATGGTCTGGCAGTATTAGTAAACCCGCAAAATGATTGGGTGGCAGACATTACTATTGAAGAGCTTAAAAAAATATGGGAACCAGCTGCTCAAGGAGCTATAATGAAATGGAATCAAATAAGACCTGAGTGGCCGGCAGAAGAAATTCATTTATTTGGCCCTGGTGTAGCTTCTGGTACTTATGACTATTTTACCGAAGCTATTGTTGGAGAAAGTGGTGCTAGCAGAGGAGACTACACAGCAAGTGAAGATGATAATGTATTAGTTCAAGGCATTTCTTCAGATAAATTTGCTTTAGGCTTTTTTGGATTAGCATATTATGAAGAAAACAAAGATAAATTAAAGTTAGTTGGAGTTAACAATGGTTCGGGAAGTGTTTTACCCACAATGGAGACTGTAGCAAACGGAAGCTACGCACCTTTATCAAGACCAATATTTATTTACGTTTCAAATAAGTCTGCCAAGAGAGAAGAGGTAAAAACATTTGTGAATTTTTATTTAGAGAATGTAACTTCAATTTCTGAAGAAGTAGGTTATATTCCTTTACCAGAAGCTGAAATAAACAAACAAAAAGAAAAATTCAATTCATTTACAGCTGGTTCTAATTCGACTAAATAATATCATACATTATTGATATTAAATGAATAAAACCAGAGAATATATTATTGAGAGATTGCTGTTCTTATGTGCAGCAATCACTGTTTTTACAACAATTTCAATTATACTTGTTTTACTGGTTGAAGCCGTAGGTTTTTTTAAAGAAGTTTCAATTGTTGATTTTCTTACCGATAAAGAATGGACACCTCTTTTTGCGGATAAGCATTTTGGAATTCTTCCGCTAGTTTGTGGAACTTTGCTTACTACATTCATTGCTATTTCAGTAGCACTACCAATTGGTTTAACGATTGCCATTTATCTTAGTGAGTATGCTCCTAAAAGTTTTAGAAATATATTTAAACCACTTTTAGAAGTACTTGCAGCTGTGCCGACTGTTGTATATGGTTTTTTTGCTCTTTTAGTTGTTAGTCCTTTTCTACAAAAGTTTTTCCCTGAAATGTCAGGATTTAACTCACTTTCTGCAGGTATTGTAATGGGTATTATGATTATTCCATTTATTTCTTCACTTAGTGAAGATGCGTTATATGCCGTACCAAAATCATTAAGAGAAGCGGCTTATGGTATGGGTTCTACAAGATTTCAAACTGCATTTAAAGTAACAGTGCCTGCAGCATCTTCAGGAATTGTTGTTTCTATAATTCTTGCCTTATCCAGAGCAATTGGCGAAACAATGATTGTTGCCATTGCTGCGGGACAACAACCAAGATTAACTCTAGACCCAACTGTTCCCATTGAAACTATCACTGCCTACATAGTTCAGGTTAGTATGGGAGATGTACCGCATGGCTCATTAGAATATAAAACCATATTTGCTGCCGGAATAACGCTTTTTTTATTCACTTTTATTTTAAACAACATTAGTTTTTACATTAAGAAAAAATATCAGGAAAAGTATGACTAATGCTACTAAAAATAGACTCATTGATAAGGCTTTTCTAATATTTGGAATTCTAGCCACACTTTTCGGGATAGTTATACTTTGTATTTTTATTGGAAATATTTTTGCTGATGGTATTTCAAGATTAAGCTTTGATTTTCTAGATAATCTACCTTCCAGAAAACCGGAAAAAGCAGGAATTCTAACAGCCTGGACAGGAACGTTATGGATTTTAGGTTTAACCACATTAGTTGCATTTCCACTTGGAGTTGGTGCTGGAATATATTTAGAAGAATATGCTAAAAAAGGTTGGCTATCTAACATCTTAGAAATAAATATTGCTAACCTTGCTGGCGTACCTTCAATTATTTACGGGTTACTAGGTTTAGAAATTTTTGTTAGAATTATGGGATTAGGTGGAAGTTTACTTGCCGGAAGTTTTACATTATCACTACTAATTTTACCTATAATAATTGTTTCTACAAGAGAAGCAATCAAAGCTGTTCCAAAATCAATTAAAGAAGCTGCCTTTGCATTAGGTGCTACAAAGTGGCAAACTATATGGTCACAAATATTGCCTGCTTCAATGGGAGGCATCCTAACCGGTGTTATACTTTCCATTTCAAGAGCAATAGGTGAAACAGCTCCACTTATTGTTGTTGGAGCATTAGCGTATGTTCCATTTGTAGCCAAATCACCTATGGATGAATTTACAGTACTTCCAATACAAATATTCAATTGGGTTTCAAGACCACAACATGGTTTTATAGTAAATGCGGCAGCTGCTATTTTAATATTACTTTCCATTACATTTGTAATGAATGGTATAGCAGTTTATTTAAGAAATAGATGGCAGAAAAAAGTTAAATGGTAAAATGACGACAGCAATTAATATAAAAGAAGAGAGTAAAATATCTACCGATGAGGTAGAAAATTTATCTAAAACCGTAAAGATTGAAGCTAGAAATATTGATGTATTTTATAGTGAGTTTAAAGCACTGAAAGATATAAATATGAATATCTACGAAAACTCAGTTACTGCTTTTATCGGGCCATCAGGCTGTGGAAAATCAACCTTTCTGAGATGTTTAAATAGAATGAACGACTACATTGACGGTTTTAAAATGAAAGGTGAAATTCTTATTGATGGTAAAAAAATATATTGGAAGAGTGTAGTGGTTGAAGAGTTAAGAAAACAAGTTGGAATGGTATTTCAAAAGCCAAATCCTTTTCCTAAATCAATTTTTGACAATGTTGCTTATGGATTAAAAATTCAAGGCGTTAAGGATAAAAAATTTATTGAAGAAAGAGTTGAATTAAGTTTGAAACAAGTTGCTTTATGGGATGAAGTAAAAGACAATCTGAAAAAAGGAGCTTTAGCTCTATCCGGAGGACAACAACAAAGACTTTGTATTGCCAGAACACTGGCAGTAGAACCATCCGTAATATTAATGGACGAGCCGACTTCAGCCTTAGACCCAATATCTACAGCTAAGATTGAAGAACTAATGTTTGAATTAAAAAAGCAATATACCATAGTTATTGTTACTCACAATATGCAGCAAGCTGCCAGAATTAGTGACATGACGGCCTTTTTCTATATGGGTGAACTTATTGAATACGACTCAACAAAAACTATTTTCACAAAACCAAAACAAGAGAAAACTCAAAACTATATAACCGGTAGGTTTGGATAATCTCTTAATTAACTATATTTATTTTCTAATTTGTTATCATGAAAAATAACTTCAGTTCAGATATTTTTTCTCTAAAAGAAAAAATGAAAGATTTAATGTTATTAGTTAAACACCAATTAACCGAATGTAAAACAGCTTTTTTAACACAAGATAAAGCTATTGCAGAGGAAATTAGGGTAAAAGAAAAAATGGTGAATAACATGGAATTAGAAATTGATAGGGCATGTGAAAATATTTTAGCGCTATATCAGCCTGTAGCTATTGATTTACGATTTATCTTGGCCAGTATTAAAATTAATTCTGACTTAGAGCGACTTGGTGACCATGCTGATGGAATTGCCAAATATATATTACAGGTAAATGAATCGTTCTCAAAAGAAGAATTAGAAGAAATTAGATTTGAAGAAATGTTTGACACTGCCTTAATGATGATTGACTTGTCAATGAGAGCATTTTTAAAAGAAGATACGAATTTATCAAGAGAGGTGTTTTTAATAGACCAGACCATGAATACAATCAATATTGAAGCACCGAAAAAAACAGCCGGTTTTATTAAGGCAAACACCTCAAAAACCTACGAATACATGTATTTATTATCTATTATTAGGAAATTAGAAAGAGTTGGTGATCTTTGCAAAAATATTTCTGAAGAAATTATTTTTTACCTAGAAGCAAAAGTTTTAAAGCATCAAAAAGATCAAATTAACTAGATAATATGAGTTTCGGAATTTTAGATTTAATCCAATTATTAGGAGCATTGGCATTCTTCATCTTCGGGATGAAGATAATGAGTGAAGGTATTCAAAAAGCTGCCGGAGACGGATTAAGAAATATACTCAGAGGAATGACAAAAAATCGTTACTTCGGAGTGTTATCAGGTTTTTCAGTTACCGCATTATTACAATCTTCTTCTGCAACAACAGTAATGACAGTTGGTTTTGTAAATGCAGGTCTATTAACATTAGTACAGTCTGCCGGAATTATGATGGGTGCAAACATAGGAACCACTATTACAGGCTGGTTAGTGACTTACTTAGGATTCAAAGTTAAAATTGCTGCACTTTCGCTTCCATTAATGGCTGTAGGTGTACCAATGCTATTTTCAAAAAACAATAAAGTAAAGTATTGGGCTGAATTTATTTTAGGATTTTCAATTTTATTCTTGGGTTTAAGTTTTTTAAAAGATGCGGTTCCTGACTTAAAAAGTAATCCTGATGTTTTAGCATTTTTATCTGACTATACACATCTTGGAATATGGAGTGTATTATTATTCATCCTTGTTGGAACATTATTAACCATTACTGTTCAATCTTCTAGTGCTGCAATGACGCTTACCTTAGTAATGTGCTCACAAGGTTGGATAGGCTACGATATGGCTGCCGCAATGATTTTAGGTGAAAATATCGGAACTACCATTACCGCTGAAATAGCATCTATTCCTGCGAATGTACATGCAAAACGTTCCGCCAAAATTCACTCCATGTTTAATATTATCGGAGTAACATGGATGGTTTTTATTTTCTCCCCATTCAGAGATATGATTAATGAGTTTTCCATGAATGTGATGGGTAACGGAGATGCTTATTCAAACCCTGAAATGGTTCCTTACGCTCTTTCTTATTTTCATACAGCTTTTAACCTTTCCAATGTTTTATTATTGATATGGTTCGTACCCATTCTAGTTAAGGTAGCTGTTAAACTCGTTCCTTCTAAAGGTAGAATTGATGAAGAATATCATCTTGAATATATTAGCACAGGGCTGCTTTCTACACCTGAATTGGCTATTTTGGAAGCCAAAAAGGAAGTTTCGAAATTTGGAAATATCATTAAAAAACAAACTGGTTTTGTAAAAACTCTCATGACTACACATGACAAAAAAGAGTTTGAAGTTCTTCTTTCCCGAATTAAAAAGTATGAAGATATTACGGACAGAGTGGAAGCAGAAATTGCTGATTATTTAACAAAGGTTGCGCAAAATAATTTATCAGAAAGTACTTCAAAAGAAATTAGAGGCATGATTAGAATTATTGCTAACATGGAAAGAATTGGCGATATAAACTATCAGTTATCTTTAACTATTGAAAAGAAAAACCAAGAAAAAGTTTGGTTTACTCCTGAGCAAAGAGAATATATTATCCAATTGTTTGATTTAGTAGACAAAGCATATAACCTAATGCTTACCAACCTAAACTCAGAATATATTTCTATAGACTTAGATAAAGTGAATAAAACTGAATCTGAAATAAACTCTTTGAGAAACTTAATTAGAAAAGACCATATTGAGAAAACTGAAAGTGGAGAGTATAGTTTCAAAAGCGGTTTATTCTACAAAGATTTATATGGTAGTATAGAAAGAATTGGCGACCACATTGTAAATATTAGTGAAGGTATTTTAGGTAGAATTTAAAATATCTACTCCACCATTTTAACCACTTTCTTTACAAACTTACTTTTTGAAGTTCTAACTCTTAAAAAGTAAACACCATCTTCAAGGTTAGCTAAATTATTAAACGAAATAAAATTGTAGGAATCTTTTCCCACACCTCTATTTTGAGTAAATATTACTTTATTGGTAACATCCATTAAGTCAACATAAATCTGCTCTTCTTCTGTTGAGTAATATATTAACGAAAGTTTATCAGAAAACGGATTAGGAAAATAACGTACTATTTGGTCTTCGTTGCTCTCTAGTTTTATCTGCCACTGCTCTAAAAAACATTCAGAAAAATCAGGAATTCCATAACCAATATCATAATCAGGGTTTGGATATAAATGAGAACAAGATTCAATAGCTCGCATCACTTCATAGTTATTTAATTCAGGGAAAGCTTGCCAGAAACAAGCCACCATTCCTGCCATTATTGGAGAACTGAAAGAAGTTCCGTTTCCGTAAACAGCTCCACCTCCATTTACTAATATTGCACTTCCCCAGCCTAATGCACTCACATTTGGTTTTTGCTTACCGTTATATGTTGGACCTCTTGAAGTAAATGGAGCAGCAGTTTCGTCAATTCCCACAGCACCAATAGCAAAAACACTGTCACCGTCTGCAGGTGCACCAATATAATACCAAGAAGATGAACCCGAATTTCCGGCACTGTTTACAGCCAAAATTCCTTTTTTTGCGGCCATATCTGCTCCTCTGGTAATGAAAGCGGTATTTCCATCCATGTCAGAATATTTAAAATTCATCAATGTGTCATCAAAAGTCGTATAGCCTAAAGAAGTATTAAAAAGATCTGCACCAATACTGTCAGCCATTTCGGCTGCTGCCACCCAATAGTCTTCTTCTACTAAATTTTCAGTTGGCGCATCTTCAGTTCTAAAAAACATATAGCTTGCTTCAGGGGCAGTTCCGGTAAACAAATCACCTGACTTTGCCGCCATTGTTGATGTAACATTTAATCCATGACTACTTCCTTCAAACACAGAATTATCTCTATCCACAAAATCCCAATACGCTATTACTCTATTGTTATCCCATAAATGTTTAAATGCTGCTTGTGTATTTACCTCAGGAAAACCTGCGTCCATAACAGCTATCAGCATTCCTTCTCCTTTGTAACCGGCATTATGAAGGAATTTTCCGTTTAGCATTTCAATTTGATAATTAGCTACTCCATAATCTGTCTCACTACTAGTATAATTTGATTCCTCTTCAAATTTTCTGTTTTCAGTAAATCTATCGGGATTAGGGTTATAAACCATTTTAACAGAAGACACAAACGATTTATTCTTAATGGTTAGCATTTGTGTGGAATCTCCTTCTACAACAACTGTGTTCAGCCATTTCGACTTACAGATATAAGTAACTCCTGTA
This sequence comes from Bacteroidia bacterium, assembly GCA_030426475.1. Classification (GTDB taxonomy): domain Bacteria; phylum Bacteroidota; class Bacteroidia; order Flavobacteriales_E; family Vicingaceae; genus CALALS01. Next base: position 22,927 of record JAUHYR010000022.1, on the reverse strand, counting down.
GATAAAATTTGTGATATATATACTGAATTAACAGGCAAGTCTGTATTATCAATAGAAATACCCTGCCTTTCTCTTCTGTCTATTGAGCGCTGAGATAAATACTGCTTTGGGTTAGATATACTATATGCTGAACCATTTTTATCTTTTAAATAAACACGCCATTTGTAAACCGTTTGAGAAAAACTGATTGTAGTTAGAAAGGAGAACAATAAAACAAAGATTATCCGCTTCATTGAACGTAATGACTTTTTAAACGCATTTCAACATCGAAACCACTGGTAGCTTTGTATGTTCCGGATTGAGTATCATAAGTCTTTTTTAAGTTAGTATACTTTCTGTAGTATAATCCCACATGCTTGGCATATTGTTCTTCAGCATAAATTCGTTGAGTTAAAATTTTGTTTTCATCATCATGTTGAATAACGGTAATTGTACTATCAAAACTATATGCACCAATAGTTTTAGCAGTATGGATGTCTTTATATTTATACTTCCATGTATCCAATGAGTTTTTAGCATTTCCATCCCATTCCTTTCCATTACTAGGTGGCAAATTAAGTTTTACATAACGAATATTTTCCTCTACTCTTTCGCAAGTGTTTGCCGTAAAGTTTGCAGACCAATTATCTACTGCAACATAGTCAGTAGTATCAGTATATTTTATGAATCGCACAATTTTAAATGCAGAGTTTCCTTCTCCGTCAGTAAAATTAATATCTACTTTCTCTTTTATTTCATAATGAAATGTGTCTATCGTTTGCGTAAAATCATTGTAGATTATAGAATCTACGTCATACACTCTAAAATCTAGAGTACGAAGTGGAAAATAATCATAGCCTAATGATGGACTGGAAACAGGTTGTCCGGGTTCTTTTTTCTTACATGCTGTAAATGCAATTATTAAAAGGAGTAAATAAAATATTCTCATAGCGTAAATTTACTAATAATTAGTCTTTTAAATCGGTTTTGGTCATATCTTCAACATCAAGCCAGTCTTTTTTAATCCAATCTTTCGGGTCGTCATTTATTAATTCTTCTTTACATTCTTTGCATTTTCCTTTTTCGTACATCTCCCTCTTGGTTACATTTCCTTTTGTATCATAATAAATCCAAAGTCCCTGTTTGTAATCTTTCTCGTAATTTCCTTTTATATAAATACCACCCGATTCATAGTAATACAAGGCTTGTCCGGTTAAAAAAGCGTTTGAGTAATTCGCTTTCATTTTGGGTTTTCCACTTTCATAAAACTGAAGTACTTCGCCATTCTCCAAATCATTATCATAATTTTTCTCCTGGTAAATTTGTCCGTTAGGGTAATAAATAAATGATTTACCGTAAAGTTTTCCTCCTTTGTAATTTTCCCGGGAAACCACCACACCCTGATGATAGCTATAATATTCCCAGGTACTATCCTTTTTTTGGTGTACATACTTGCCTTGAGCCATTGGATTGCCGTTGTAATGAAACAACAAAGCGTAAGATACATCAGCATTTTTGTGAGTAATTAAACCTTGCGGCTTACCATCTTCGTAATAATAATAGAACTTACCAATAGGAATATCATTTTGAAAATGACCCACATACCTAAGATTGCCGTTTTTATAAAACTTCATCCATTTACCTTGTTTTTTCCCTGACTTATCGGCAATATTAATAGTGTCTTGCTGAGCAAAGCAAAAAGAGGTGGATAAAATTAATATAGTGGCGATTCGTATTAACATTAAACAAATGTAATAGTATAATTTATCAAATTTCAAGTATTGTACCAATTTTGATAACGACACATTGTTGATTTTGTTTTATTCGTCCAATATTGTTGAAAACCTTTTACCTCAAGCACTATTCTAATATTAATGATTTATACTTTTGAAGATTAATTGCCGTTTCAGAATTATGGCCAAGAATAAGTACAAAGCAGCCGAAACCAAGAAAGAGAAGAAAAAAGGTAAACTCTTTACTATTCCTAAATGGGATATTAAAGGCGGAAAATTCTTGCAATTTTTAGGCTTGTTTTTAGTTCTATTTTCTTTTTTCTTGTTGATATCTTTTATTTCTTATCTTTTCACATGGCAAAACGACCAAGACAAGCTTGCCTATTCTTTTTCCGAATACTTTTTTGACAGCTCTATAGTAGTGGAAAACTGGCTAGGAAAACTAGGTGCTGCCTTGGCTCACCAATTCATTTACAAATGGTTTGGGGTAATTTCATTTTTGTTTGTCCTATTATTTTTGATTACCGGAGCAGCATTATCTATCAGAGTTTCGTTTCTACCAATCATTAAAACCTACAAGCACAGTTTTTTCCATATTATTTGGTGGTCAGTAGCATTAGGATTCTTTTCAACTGTAAACCCCATTTTAGGAGGTGCATTTGGTTATCATATTAATAATTGGCTGGTAAGTTTTGCAGGCAATGTGGGTACAGGAGCAATACTAATATTTTCGGCTAGCATATATGCCATTGTAACCTTTAGTCTGAATATAGAAAACATTAAAAACTTATTTAAATCTGAAGAAAAGGAAGATTCGGAAGAATTGGAAGAGGACACAGATGAGCTAAAAAACACATTAATTGAGACAGAAGAAAATATTGAAAATGAAGAATCTGAGGAAGAAATAAAAGAGGAAGAAGTTATAGAAGAACCGAAAGAAGAAATAGAGGAAGAACCAATAGAAATTAATGAGGTAGATGAAAAAGGCATTGGCTTTTCTGTAGAAAAAGTGGAGGATAAAGAAAAAATTCTTTCGGATGATGAGTTGAACAGTAAAATAGAAGAGTTTGGAGAGTATGACCCAACGCTGGACTTATCATCCTATCAATTTCCACATATAGATTTATTAAAAGATTATGGCTCTCAAGGTGTAAGCATTAATAAAGAAGAGCTTGAAGAAAACAAAAACAAAATTGTCGGCACGCTTGAGAATTACAACATTAAAATAGAAAAAATAAAAGCTACAATTGGTCCTACCGTTACATTGTATGAAATAGTACCGGCTCCGGGTGTAAGAATTTCTAAAATAAAAAACCTTGAAGATGATATTGCTTTAAGTTTATCTGCATTAGGCATTAGAATTATTGCCCCAATTCCGGGCAAAGGAACAATAGGTATAGAAGTTCCCAACCAAGATCCTCAAATTGTTTCCATGCGTTCGGTAATTGCATCAGAAAAGTTTCAGAATGCTAAAATGGAATTGCCTGTAGTAATTGGTAAAACCATTTCCAACGAAAATTTTGTATTCGACTTAACCAAAATGCCTCACCTATTGATGGCAGGAGCCACAGGTCAGGGAAAATCAGTTGGATTAAATGCAATTCTAACCTCTTTGGTGTACAAAAAACATCCTTCGCAATTAAAGTTTGTATTGGTTGACCCTAAAAAAGTAGAGCTTACACTTTACAATAAAATAGAACGACACTTTTTAGCCAAACTACCGGATACTGAAGATGCTATTATTACAGATAATCAAAAAGTAATTAATACACTTAATTCGCTTTGTATTGAAATGGATGAACGTTATGAGTTATTAAAAAATGCAATGGTTCGTAATATTAAAGAGTACAATGCAAAGTTTATTGCCCGAAAATTAAATCCCGAAAAAGGACACCGCTTTTTACCTTATATAGTGTTGGTTGTAGATGAATTTGCAGATTTAATTATGACTGCCGGTAGAGAAGTAGAAACACCCATTTGCCGTTTAGCACAACTTGCGAGAGCCATTGGCATACATTTAATTATTGCCACACAAAGACCATCTGCCAATATTATAACAGGTGTAATTAAAGCTAACTTCCCTGGCAGAATAGCTTTTAGAGTTACCTCACAAATAGATTCACGAACCATTTTAGACAGTGGTGGTGCCGAACAATTAATTGGTAGAGGTGATTTACTAATATCTCAGGGAAGCGACTTAACAAGAGTACAATGCGCATTTGTTGATACTCCTGAAGTGGAAGAAATTTGTGATTTTATAGGTTCACAAAGAGCTTACTCTAGTGCACATTTATTACCTGAATATACCCCAGAGGGTGGAAGTTCTTCTGCAGGTGAAGTAAACTTGGATGAGAGAGATACTTTATTTGAAGAAGCCGCAAAAGTTATTGTACAAGCACAACAAGGTTCTACCTCATTAATTCAAAGAAAATTAAAGCTTGGCTATAACAGAGCAGGCAGAATAATAGATCAATTAGAAGCTGCAGGAATAGTTGGCCCATTTGAAGGAAGTAAAGCAAGGCAAGTATTAATTGCAGATGAATTATCTTTGGAACAGTTTTTGAAAGACCTTTCGGGAATTGAATAATTTAACATCTTTGTAAAATGAAAAAAATTGGATTGATAGTAGGTTTAATTGGTTTATTTACCGCTAATACTTACGCACAAGAAGACACTAAGGCAAAAGCAATTCTGGATGAATTAAGCAAAAAAACAAAAGCACATAAAACCATTTATGCAGAGTTTGAATTTAGCCTTGAAAATGAAGCTGAAAAAGTTTCTGAAACACAAAAAGGCTTTATTTATTCTAAAGGAGAAAAGTATTATTTATCTCTTGGCGGACAAGAAATCATCTGTGATGGAAAAACGATTTGGACATATATGAAAGACGCCAAAGAAGTTCAAATTTCTGACGTTCCGGCTGAAGGTGAAAGTACCGAAGACTATATAGACCCAAATAAAATATTTACCATTTACGAAACAGGTTTTAATTACAAACACATTAAAACCCTTGAAAAAAATGGAAAAACTTATGAGTTAATTAATCTTTATCCTAAAAAACCGGCAGAAAAACCTTATCACACTGTTAGATTATCAATTGATAAAACAGAAATGATTATCAATAAAATTATGATTAAAGGCAAAGATGGTTCAACTTACACTTACTCCATCAATAAATTTGAAGCGGACAAAACAATGGATGACAGCAAATTTGTATTTGACACCACTAAACATCCGGATGTAGAAGTCATTGATTTAAGATAATAGTTATTTTATATTACAAAAAAGCCTTTCGAATTCGAAAGGCTTTTTTTATACTCAGAATGTTGGCGCAACAGGTTTATTATCTAATATCTTCTCTATCTTTTGCATTACATCTTCTGTTAATTTTGTTTTTGCTTCAACGGCCTTAAAGTTTTCTTTCAGTTGGCTTGTTTTACTTGCTCCAAGCATTACTGTAGAAACATTTTCATTTTTAAGACACCAAGAAATTGCTAACACAGGCAAACTAAGCTTTAATTCTTTTGCAAGCTTTTCAAGTTTCTCAACTTTTTTCAAATTTTCTTTCACCAAAGTTTTATCTCTCAACCATTCTAAGCCTTCCATGCCAAGTCTTGTATCTTTTGGTTGCTTTTTTTGGTTATACTTTCCCGTAAGCAAACCGGATGCTAAAGGAGACCATATAGTTGTTCCCAAACCAACCGTTTTGTATATCTGAGAAAACTCAACTTCTACCTTATCACGGGTAACCATATTATATTGAGGCTGTTCCATTGTTGGACCAATTAAATGATGTTGTTTAGCAACCGTGTGGGCTTCCATAATTTCTTGTGCGCTCCACTCTGAAGTTCCCCAGTATAAAACCTTTCCTTGTGTAATCAAGTTGTGCATTGTCCAAACGGTCTCTTCAATTGGCGTTTGCTTATCGGGTCTATGACAAAAATAAAGGTCTAAATAATCAACCTGTAATCTTTTCAAAGCTTGTTCACAAGCTTCTACCACATGCTTTCTATGTAAACCTTTTTGAGTCGGTTTAGAATCAACCAATCCTTGGTAACCGAAAAATACTTTACTGGAAACAGTGTAAGTATCTCTATCCCATTTCATCTTCTTTAAAATTTTCCCCATTACTTTTTCCGATTCACCTCTAGAATATATCTCGGCATTATCAAAAAAGTTTACGCCATTGTCATAAGCTAACTTCATTAAATCTTCAGCAATAGAGTTTCCAATTTGCTTACCGAAAGTCAACCAACTACCCAAAGAGAGTTCACTTAGTTGAAGCCCACTTTTACCTAATCTTCTATATTCCATATTTTAAATTTTAGTTATTACAGGTTAAAAATATTAAATTGAAAACCAATAAGTTAAATTATAGTTCAAAAAATATTTCAGTACTTTGTAACCGATTGAAAGAGAGAGTTGTCTAATTAGCATAAACCAATTAAAAATAAAAAAATGGAAGAAATGATAGGAATTTTAGTACCACTTGGAGCATTTGCAATGGCATTTGGTATTATTTACGTTAACAGAATAGCTAGTAACAGAGAAAAAATGGCCATGATTGAAAAAGGAATGAATCCAAATGAAGGAAAAGAAGCTGATGCCAGCGGAAGTAAATCACTGAAAAACGGTCTACTATTTATTGGTGCAGCCTTCGGCTTATTTGTGGGGTTTTTATTACACAAATATTTAGGTATGAATAATGTTTTGGCATTAATTTCAATGGCCTTTTTATTTGGTGGCATTGGTTTGGTTATTTTTTATATGCTTGACAAAAAAAACAACTCTACTAAAGCTTGAGTGAAGAACAAGCTATACAAGAAGTACTAGCAGGAAAATCCAACAATTTTGTCACTATTGTTGACCTGTATAAAGATATGGTTTACTCCATATCTTTTCAGATATTGGGTAACGAACAAGACGCTGAAGAATGTGCGCAAGACAGCTTCTTAAAAGCTTTTAACAAACTGAGTAGTTTTAAAAATGAATCTAAGTTTTCTACCTGGTTGTATAAAATAGCCTACTACTCTGCTCTCAACTATAAAAAAAGTAGAAAAAACAATACTATCGAACTTAATACTAATCACTCATTTATTGAAGAAGATAGTGACAAAGTAGAAAAAGAGCTTGCTGTAAAATCGGCTCTTAAAACTTTAAGTGAAGAAGATAGAATAATTGTTTCGCTATATTATTTAGATGAAAAATCCATTAAAGAGGTAGCTGAAATAACCGATTTAACTGAGTCAAATGTAAAAGTAAAGCTAATGCGAAGCAGAGAAAAATTAAAAGAAGTATTTTTAACCATGCAAATAAACAGTTGATTATGGAACAGGAATTTGATGATTTAATGAAATCAATAGTAATGAAAAAGGCTCCTGCCGATTTCACTAGTAAAACCATTCAACATATTAGTAATCAACTAGAAGTAAAAAAGGATTATAAGCCTATTATCCCAAATGGCATTTGGTTTACGCTAGCCATTTTATTTGTCGGAATTACAGTGTTTGTTTTTCTTAATTCTTCTGAAACTAAAATTGATTTTGGCTGGTTTTATTTAGCATTAAAAAACTTTTCAGCCAACCTTATTTACTTTATACCACTACTGGTTTTACTGTTTATGGATGGAGTTACCAGACTAAAACTGAATCCCTAAAAGACATAAATCATCTAGTTGATTCCTATCACCCATCCAGTCTTTCATTCGGTTAGCAACTATCGACTTCCTTTGTTCAATAGGTAAAGATGAAACTTCTATTAACAACTCTTTAAATCGAATTAAATTAAATTTTTTCCCATCAGGACCACCAAACTGATCAAGGTATCCATCTGAACATAAATAAACGGAAGTTCCACTTTTTAACTCTACGATTGTATCTCTATACTCTTCATTTTTTGAAGGTTTTATCATATATCCTCCAACACCCCTTAAATTACCTTCGTACATTTCAAATGAATCATTAAAAACCAAAAACATGGGCAACATAGCACCAGAAAAACATAATTCATTACTATTCTTTTTATGTCTCACAATAGATATATCCATCCCGTCTAATGACAATGCCGACATACTATATTGGTTTAGCACACTAACTATACCTTCATGTAATTCAATAAGAATCTCTGATGGTTTTGGAAAATTATTGGTAGAAAATATATTCTTTAAGAGCATTGTTCCTATGGTACTCATAAATCCTCCTGGAACACCATGTCCTGTACAATCTGCAACTATATAATAAGTATAATCACCATGCTCATCAACATAATAAAAATCTCCTGAAACAATATCTTTAGGTTTAAAATATAAAAATAGATTACTAAACTTCTCTTCTAATTTCTGTTCATTAACCAAAAATGCATTTTGAATATATTTAGCATAATTAATACTCTCTACTATTTTATTATGCTGCTTCTTAATAATATAATTTTTCTCTTCTAACTCATTATTACTTTTTATTTTAAGTCGATAATTGTAGTACAATACAAATAAAATAATCAGCACAAGCACAACAAATCCAATTATAGAGTATACTAAATAATTTTGTTGCTGAATTTCATTTTCTTTTTTTGCAAGCCTCAAATCCGAAAGTTCATTTTCCTGTTTCAAAAGCTTGATTTCCCTTTCTCTTTCTTTAGAACTAAATTCAGCTTGGAGTTTTTCAATATTTTTTTGAGTTTCCTCATTTTTAAGAGAATCTGAATATTGCAGGTAATATTTTAAATTATCATAAGCCTCATTATACTTTCTTTGCTCGTAGTATTGTTCTGCCAAATCTCTATAACAACTACTTATATACCTAAAAGAATTAATTGACTTTGCAATAGTTAATGCAGAGTCAGTATAAATCAGTGCTTTTTTATAATCCTTTGATTTTCTATACAGATTACCGATATTTTTATATGCTGAAATAATATCAGTAATAGATGAATATATCCTTTTAATTTTAAGCGAATTAAAATAGTTCTCTAGCGCTGATTGATATTTATATTCTCTTTCATCAACCACACCTATATTATTATATAATAAGCCTAAAAATTGTTGATTGTCTGTTTTTAAACAATACTCTACAGCCTTTGAGTAATGGTGTCTCGCTTTTTTAAAGTTTTTTGACTCAATATGATAATTACCAAAACTGTTATTAATATAAGCCATTGCATATGGATCATTTTGCTCCTTAAGAATAGTATATGCTTTATTATAACTTTCGAAACAAGAGTTTAATTCACCCATCTCCAAAAAGAGGTTTCCAATATTTAGATACATTCTACCTAGCTGAACTTCATTACCGCTCTTAGCATAATAATCGATAATTTTATTTAGTATAGACAATGCTTTCTCAAAATCACCGTTTTTCCTTTCATAGCTTGCAATATGATTTAATAGATTCAACCCTCCGGTGGTATCGCCTCTCGCAAATAAGTCTTCAGAAAATGTTAATGCACTATCTTTATATGAAGTATGTCCTAACTCAAGTTTTGCTAGAAAATAAACTGCCTTGGGAAAGTTTAACTCCACATCAGGATGCTTTAGAACAAACTCGTCATATAATATTACAAAAGAATCTCTGGTTGAGTGGATATGAAAGTTAAACGCTATTCTATCCATAACCTGTTGCAGCGTATTTAAAGGTTTATGAATGTCTTCAGAATACTTATATGCCTCTAAATAACTTCTATAACCCTGCTCTAATTGTTTATTCTTAGTCAATGTGTCACCATATACAATATACAACCTTGTTATAATAGAATCATGCTCACCAGAATTAATAGCACTAACTATTTCCTTGCTTTGAGAAAAGGATTGAAAACAAATTAAATGAAGGAAAATAGAAAAGAATGTTATTTTAAAAATATATATTTTCATTACCTTTAAACACTAAAGATATATAATTATTGATGAATCTTAACAATCAAGATGATTTTAATTTAGCCTATTTAGGGCAATTTGATGACAAAATAACCAACCTTTTAATTGACCTTTCTAGTAATCAGGCAAGTAATTTACAATCAGGGAAAAGCAATAGGAAAATATCATTTCTTATAGCTGAATGTTTCCAAAATGTAATTAGGCATTCAGATAACTTGGAGAAAATAGAAAATAATGATTTTTTTCTCCTAAAAAAGGCTGGAAATGTTTTTTATATTTTTTCAATTAACTTAATCAAGAAAGAAAAAGTACAAAAAATTGAAAATGCTATTTCAACCATTAATGAACTGGATAAAGATGAATTAAAGAAAATGTATTTAAAAGAACTTGAAAATTCAGAAATATCTGACAAAGGTGGAGCAGGACTAGGGCTAATAGAAATAGCCAGAAAAACTAACAACAAACTCATTTTTGACTTTACTGAATCAGAATCCGGAGACTATTTATTTCATTTTTTAACTACTCTTAACTTATCAAATGAAGATGAAGAAAGTACATCAAACGAATTAATTTTTAACTTTAAAAAAATATACTCTAAAATGCTGGCAAAAAACACATTGTTTTTTTACAAAGGTGATTTTAAACAAAATACCATTCTACCTATTCTAAGTATAGTTGAGGCTAACTACCTACCGTCCAACTTTTCAAAAAGTAATAGTAAAAAAATGTACTTAGTGGCAATTGAAGCACTCCAAAATATTTCTAGACATTCATTAGAAAAAGAAAATAAGAAAGAAGGCACATTCACTATAAAGGAACATGATAATAATCTTGTTATTGAATTTTCCAACTTAGTATCCGGCTCCATAAAACCAGAATTAGAAAATGAATTCAATTATCTGATTTCATTAGACGAAGAAAGCTTAGGTGATTTATATAAGAAACGATTAAAAACTATCCTTCCCTCAAATCAAATTTCTTCCAAAGTAGGTTTAATAGAAATCATTAAAAATGCAGGGAAAAACAATATCAAGTTTGATTTTAAGAGTAGTGAAAACGAAGACAATAATTTTATTTATAACTTAGCGGTAAGTTTTTCGATGAACTAATGAAAATAGAAGCCACAGAAGAAACTCCTGAATTCTTAATTAATGAAAGTGAATCAAAAATTTCATTAAAGGGAAGAGCTTTTCCTGAAAATGCCATAAGTTTTTTTAACCCTATTTTTAAAAGTACTTACTCATTTATTGAAAAGTCAACCTCAGTAGTTCGTTTTGAAATTGACTTAGAGTACTTTAATTCTGCATCGACCAAACAACTGATTAACCTCATATCTTCCTTAGAAACTTTTCACCAAAATGGTAAAAACATTCTTATAGTATGGAAATATGATAAAGGAGATGATTTGATTAAAGCAAAAGGGCAAGAATTTAGTACCTTTTTTGACCTTCCCTTTAAAGTCGAAGCTATTTAATCACTTTCTAAAATAATCATCCATTAAAACTTGTAAATAGGCCTTCCCTTTTTGAGAATTTTTCTTTTCAAACTCCTCTGATGAAGAATGTAAATATTTTTCGGTCATTATATTATAAACCATATAACCATCTTCTTCTACCCAGCCAAACCCGTTAATATGGCTGTAGTAGGCAAATGAATTACAGTTAGTATCTAAAAGGTTTTTACTATAGATATATTGAGAATTGTCCATTCCCATAAAACTAAGTATAGAAGCAGAAATATCTGATTGTGATTTAGCAACATTAATCTTCACTCCTTTCAATGTATCTTGAAGAACATCTCCAACCAATAACAAAGGGATTTTTCGATATTCAGGAGAAAAGAAATCATGCTTTTTATGAGAATGATGACCGTGATCGGCTACCAAAATAAATAACGTATTTTGATACCACTCTTGCTTTTTAGCTTGCTCAAAAAAGTACTTTAAACAACTATCAGCATAATAAGCAGCGTTTATATAATCGGGATATTCTCCTTTCCAGTCAATAAAATTGTTTTTAGGAATATCAAATGGTTCATGAGTAGAAAGTGTAAATACATTAGCAAAAAATGGCTCTTTTAATTCGTTTATTTCACTTAAAAACCTTGGAAACACAACTTCATCTTGCCAACCTAATTTTCCATGCAAATTGTCCTCTGCATCAAAATCACTTTCCTCAACTAATTTGTCAAATTGGTTATACACTAAATAGCTTTTAATATTTCCATAATTCAATTGCCCGCCAAAAACGAACAGAGAAGAATATCCTTGACTTTTAAAATCTCTATTGACGCATGGAAGTTTTTCATACTTTGAAGTCTGGCTAATAATAGATGTAGTAGGCTGTGCCGGAAATCCACTTAATATTGTTGCAATTCCTTGATCAGAACGTTCTCCGCTTGCATAAAAGTTGGTAAACAATATACCTTCTTCCGAAAGAGAATTAAAAAACGGAGTAACTCGTTTTTCACCACCCAAAACTTCAATAAGATCCGCTGTCCAGCTTTCTAAAATAATGTAAACGATATTTGGACGATTAGATTTTAGAGGAGAGGAAATACTATCATCTGAACATTTATAAATATCATTAACGATAGATTTTGCTTCTTCATGAGAGTAAAACTGATATTTACTTTCATCTATATCACTCGTATTTTCTAGTATACTGTGCCCAAAATACCACACAGAATTAGTTGCCGCATAATTCAGCGTATTGTTTTTAGAGTAAAATACATCTCCTACTTGTACTGGAATTTGATTTAATCCACCTCTCAACGCTATAAATAAAATAATGGGAATAACCGTGAAATATGTGATTACTTCTTTCCAGCTAAACTTACTGGCAAACCCGGTAATTCTGTTCGAAATAATTAATAATCCTCCACCGTAAATAAGAGCTCCGGCAAAACCTAAAACAATTTGCATAAAACTAGCCGTGCCAAATACCTCAGAAGGATTTGCTAAATGTTTTAATACCTTATAATGCATTTTATATCCCCATGCCGAATAAAGCTCTAATTCGGAAAAAATTAATAATCCTAAAGCAAAACCAACAATAAAGTAATACGCAAGTAGCATCTTTTTAATGAAAGAAAAATTAAATGCATAAAGCAAAAGCAGAAATAAAAAGGGTATCGCAGAAAAATAAACTGCCGCTGAAAAGTCAAGTTTCAATCCAATAAATATGGAATATATTATTTCTGAAAAAGAGTCATTTGATACATCCGAAAAATGATACAACAAAAAAACAATTCGGCTGATTAAAAAAACTATCACCCACAAAAAGTAATGAGCAATAAAATTTAATACTAAGCTATTTTTAATGTATTTAAATGCTCCAACCATTCAGTAGGTATGTTTATGGTTTGCTTAATAGTATAATCAAAACAAACCAATACTGATTTGCCCTTACAGCAAAGTTTATCTCCTTTAAACAAATTATATTCTAAGTCAAAGCTTTTGTTGCCAATTTTGATGCACTTGGTTTCAATATAAATTTCATCGTTAAGAGCTATAGGAAAAAAATATTCAATTTCATTTTTGGCTAATAAAAGTCCGTTTTTGTACCAATCCCAATCCTTTGGAATAAACTGAGAAAAAAACTCCATTCTGGCTTGTTCAAAGTAATTTAAGTAGATAGCATTATTTACATGCCCCATTACATCAATATCTGAAAACCGAATTTGAATTTTTGTTTTTGACATTATGAAATTGGATTCAATACCACACTAAATATTTGAATAGAATTAGGTTCTCTTCCGTACTGAAGCTTATTTATCGCTTCTAAAATATTTTTTGAACGAAAGTAAGACGTTTGCAATTCTTCCGACCCTCTCAAACACCACTGGATAGTATATGAGTTTTCCTTTTCTTTATATGTTTTTACATATTCTAGTATCTTTTTCAATGCATCTAACTTATTAGTTCCCTCAACAGAGTGAAACAAAAACGATTGTCTGTGTCTGGGATTTACAGTAATTACATCTAAAGATACTATCCCCTCTTTTTCATGATAATCAAAAATTACCTGAGTAGCATCGCTGCCAATTATGCTTTCTATTTGCTTTTGTAAATCAGCAAGTTCTAATATTTGTTCAGAAGCCGTCATTAATCATATTTTATACAACAAAGCTAATACTTTTTAAAGAATGTGATGAGCGGAAAATATAGTCTTTTTGTTATTTTATCTTTGTAGAACTCAAAAATTGATGAAGATGAAAAAAGCAGGATTGATTATTATTTCAATATTTTATTTAATCACCGGAACATTTGCTACCGAAGGAATGTGGATTCCTTTATTATTAGGACAGTTGAATGAAGCTGAAATGCAAAAAATGGGATTAAAATTAACCGCAGAAGACTTGTATTCAGTAGAAAAAGGAAGCCTAAAAGATGCCATAGTTTCTTTTGGCGGATTTTGTACGGGTGAAGTTATTTCAGGAGAAGGATTATTATTAACTAATCATCACTGCGGATATGGACAAATTCAAAAACATAGTTCCGTAAAAAATGACTTACTAACGAATGGTTTTTGGGCAATGAAAAAAGCAGATGAACTTCCTAACGAAGGATTAACAGCCACTTTTATTGTCAGAATTGAAAATGTAACCAAACAAGTATTAGCGGGAGTTAGTGATGATATGGAAGAAGGTGCGCGCTACATGAAAATAGTAGAAAACTCTAAAAAAGTTGTTTCGTTATCAACCAAAGACACTCACTACGATGCTTACATCAGACCATTCTTTGCCGGAAACGAATATTATTTATTCGTAACAGAAACATTTAAAGACATTCGTTTAGTAGGCGCTCCGCCTTCTTCAATTGGTAAATTTGGCGGTGATACCGACAACTGGATGTGGCCAAGACATACAGGCGATTTTTCTCTTTTTAGAATTTATGCCGATAAAGACAACAAACCTGCAGAATATTCACCCGATAATGTTCCTTACAAACCAAAACACTTCTTTCCTATTTCGCTTACCGGTGGGGAGAAAGGAGATTTTACTATGGTTTATGGGTTTCCCGGAAGGACGCAAGAGTACCTTAGCTCATTTGCAGTTGATCAAATTGTAAATGTTATTAATCCTGCAAGTATTGCCATAAGAGATGTTGCGCTGGATATTATGTGGAAAGATATGATGGCTGATGATGAAGTAAAAATAAAATACGCTGCAAAATATGCCGGAACAGCTAACTATTGGAAAAAATGGCAAGGAGAAAACAGGGGTATTCACAGAATTAACGGTGTACAAATAAAAAAAGAAAGAGAAGCAGACTTTTTGGCAAAAATTAATTCCAATAAAAAATGGAAAGAAGAATATGAAATTCTATTGCCAGAATTTGAAAAAACTTATAAAGAAAGTGAGCAATACGAACTAGCTTATAACTACTTTATTGAAGTATGCTGGCGTTCAGTGGAAATCATCCGTTTTTCCAGTAGATTTAGAGATGCCGTTTCTAAGTTAGAAAGCGGAAATGAACTTTCTGAAAGTGATAAAGAAAATTTAAAACGTCATGTAAAAGCACACTTTAAGGATTATCATTTACCTACCGACAAAAAATTATTCATTGCATTATTTACCAAATATGATAATGACTTTAATAGTTTAGAGCCTGACTTTTTTAATACGGTACAAACAAAATATAAAGGCAGCTATGAGGCTTACGCCAATAAACTATACGATAAATCTGCTTTTTCAAACCCTGAAAAAATAAATGATTTAATAGACAACTTAAATCAAAAAACGGTTAAAAAATTAAAAGCTGACATGGCATGGCAAACAATGACCAGTTGTTTTGACAATTACACTAACAACGTAAAACCGGGTATTGAAAATAAAGAAGTAAAACTCGAAATATTAAACAGAAAATATTTAGAAGCCATAATGGCTATCTATCCTGAAAAAAGACTTTACCCTGATGCTAACAGCACACTAAGAGTAACCTATGGCAAAGTAGATGACTATGAACCAAGAGACGGTGTAAAATACTTAAACTATACTACCCTTGACGGAGTAATAGAAAAATATGTTCCCGGAGATGAGGAGTTTGATTTACCTGCAAAAATTTTAGAACTACATAAAAATAAAGATTACGGGCAATATGCCGTTGACGGTGAATTAAGAGTTTGCTTTACAGGCTCAAATCATACTACAGGTGGTAATTCGGGAAGTCCGGTGATTGATGCCTACGGCAACTTATTGGGCTGTAATTTTGATAGAAACTGGGAAGGAACCATGAGCGATATTATGTACGACCCTGACATGTGCAGAAACATTACCTGCGATATCAGATATGTATTATTTATCATTGATAAATATGCCGGAGCAACTCATTTGATTGACGAAATGAAATTAGTGAAACCAAACTATCAAAGAGCAGGAATAGGAAATATTCCGCTAATACCTGAAGCACCTGTTCAAAAGAAATAGTTGAATAACATTATAAATATTGGTTTTCTTCTCCTTGCTTTATTAGCAGAGATTATTGGTACAATCGGAGGATTTGGATCTTCCGTTTTCTTTGTTCCCATTGCTAATTTTTATTTTGATTTTCAAACGGTTTTAGGATTAACTGCCCTATTTCATTTATCCAGTAACATTAGCAAAATAGGCTTGTTCCGAAAAGGAATAAACAAACGGCTTATTTTGTATATGGGTATTCCGGCAATAGCATTTGTAATAATTGGCGGCATACTTACCCATTATTTCGATTCCAAAATATTAGAACTCAGCCTGAGCATTTTCTTGATTTCATTGAGTTTATTGTTCATTGTAAAGCCCAAACTAAAAATAAATGATGGCAATAAAGAGGCAGTTGCAGGAGGGGTTTTATCCGGTTTCTTGGCAGGATTTTTAGGAACAGGTGGTGCGGTGAGAGGACTAACAATGGCTGCCTTTAATCTTGAAAAAAGTATATTTATAGCAACATCTGCTTTTATAGATTTTGGTGTTGATTTTAGTAGAACAGTAGTATATTTTTTCAATGGATATATTCACAAAAGTGAACTGATTTACATTCCTTTTCTCTTTTTAATAGGGTTTGTTGGCACCTATATCGGAAAAAGAATTTTAACCAAAATATCACAAGAAAGGTTTAAACTCTACTCACTAATCCTAATCTTTATTATTGGAATAGTAACTCTTATAGGTGTGTTTTACTAATGTCCATTAATTCATTACGGATGACAATGTATTGTTCGTTTAATAATTTGATCGGAGCTATGGTCATGGTCAAGAAAAACGGTTAATGTCAACTCCATTTCGGTATGTGCCGTAACATTATTTACCCAAAAATCATTGATAGAATAACTTTTGGAGTGACTTTGATTACTTCCTGAAGTAACTAATGACTGATCACTTACCTTTTTCAACGTATATTCATATCCGTGCATTTCTTTAGACTTTGTAATGGAAGCGGTGACATAAACTGTATCAGCATTATTATAAGTTGCTCCGGCTGTTGGACTAATCAAATTAATTGATGCCGTATCTTGAACAGGCGTACCATAAGAATAGTCTTCACAGCAATCTTTACAAGACTTTTTTGCCTCTGCATCATAGTTGGGCGCAGCAGGGTCGGTACATCCTTCCTTTTTCTTACAACCTACAATAGTTAATGCAGCCATAAAAAGCAACAACGTAAATTTTAAAATATTGTTCTTCATCTTTATCCTTTAAAATAAGTAAGTAAGTTTTACATTCAATTTCTGAGTGTTTTCCAGATATCCGTCAGAAAGGTTTTGATTTATCGGTAAAGTATAGTTAACCCCAAACAAAACAACCTTATAGTTTACATCTACACCTAAAACGGCACCATAATATTCACCTCCCGATTCATTTACAATACTTGAGTAACGAACATTTTCATCATCCTTTTGGTTGATAAAAAGTGTTCCTCCTACTTGAGGGATAAACTTGGTATTTCTCAGTTCTAATGTTCTAAAAAACAGCAATTGATTTTGAAATGAATTTCCAAACTTATAACCATGCGCATTTGCGGAAGTAAGTTGATAAGAACATTCATTGCTTATTCCCCATTTTTTCAACTTTAGCAAAATACTTGCACTGGTTAAAAAATCATAAGAGCCGCTACCCAATTGAAAACCTCTTGGCATAGGATCTCCGTCTTCCCCCAGACTGGTCCACTCACCCGTAGGCAATTTTGCTCCCGCTCCAAGTATAAATACTAATCTGTTTTGTTGAGTAGAATCTAAATATGCCACCTTAGCATAGTTAGCCATTAATTGAGCATCTCCAATGCCACTTAATTGATTTGTGATACCATCTTCACTCCAAGAACGAAAATGGTAAGGTAAGCTACCGCTAATCATAAATTGATTGAATAGCTTCACTCTCGCCATCAGTTTGGTTGAATGAAAATACTGAGAAGAAACCTCAGGCTCCCAAAATTCTGATAAGGCAGGATGTGTAACACGATAACTGTTATAGCTATATTTTAAACCTATTAAATGCTTGGTTGGGTTGGGTAAAAAACCAATAAGGTTATCTTGTCCGCCATTACAGATATCACAAGCATTTGAAGAATGTATTGCTGCAAAGAACAACAATATCAATAGGATATGTTTCATTAAAAAAGTTTAAGTAATTTTTGAGTTGTTTGTTTTAGATTAAACCATCAACTCGGGAGGCTGTGCTAAGCCAAAAGAAATATGAATCGTTTCTTTAGATAAAAAACCACTTTCTAATACATCAAAACCGGAATAAAAGCTAATATCGGCAACATCATTAAAAAAGAATAACTGAAAAGAAATGGTATCAGTACTCTGCTTTTTTGTAGAATCCTCTTTAGCGGGCGATAACTTCTTTTTCAGGTAACATTTACCATCACAATGGAGTTCGGGTTTGTCAGTATTTTCACATAGTTCGGTAGCCACATAGGTTTTATTTACCTCATACCATATTACATACGAAAAGCTAACCGCCAATTGCAGCAGAAAAATAAATACAAAAAATATGGCTGTAACTCTTTTCATTGTTGAAGCCAAATGTAATCGTTTTATTTCTATTTTTTGGTAATTTTTTTGGTGACAAAGTATTTATTGTCAAAAACCAAGGTTACAAATAATAGCTGAGTACCAATATTTTCAACTAACTCCAATTGCTGATTATTCTCCCCTATTTGAGCCGATTCAAACTTTCCTTTACTTATAAGTTGCCCCAGTGTATTTGAAATTAAATAATGAACCTCTACATTTTTGTCTAAGTTGTAAATAAGATTTATTTCCTTGTCCACAGGGTTCGGAAAAACCTCAAATGTGTAAGGATTATTACCATTAATCTTAAACTCTCCTACGGTAGTGTTTTTAATCAACTTAACAGCATAAATAGTAGTATCGGCTGAAGTTGTGCTGGTTTGATTTCCGCTAAACGGATTAAGGCTAGGACTAGAAATTCCACCAAAAATATGACCAATTAAAATAGTGTCTTGAGGAATTGCACTTAGCTTAATTACTTCATTGCTGTAATGCGGTAAATTTTCATTTGGAATAAATTCGGCACTAGCTCCTTTTAAAGCAGGCATTTCCACAGGCATTTGAAACTCCAACAAAGTACTGTCTCCCAACCTAGTTAATCGGCTAATGGTTTTTACAAATGGCACTTGATTATCTTGAATCAACGTACCATTTTGGTAATAATATTGACTCATACCGCCAAAGAAAATAGAATGCATATTATTAGCCACACTATCATACAAACAAGCTGTTGCACTATGGTAATTACTCAAGTATTGGTTAAATCCTGTGTGAGGTGTATGACCGTTAGCAGTAATATCAACAGGATAAAGAAACGGCAAGTTTACGGTAGATTGGAAAACACCTGAAGAAATAGTATATCCCTCTGAACCATCAGGGAAAATTTGTGGTAATAAATTATAATCTCTTCTTCTTAAATGAACAGCATCAGTAATTGTGGAATAATTTGAATAGCTTAACTGAAAACCACTATTGTTTATGGTAAACTTTCTGATTTGATTGGTGTAAGTTTGGGTATAAGTTGGATTTCCCATAGGATTGTACTGTCCGTCAAACCGATGACCGCCCACCAAGTAAAATGTGTTTCCTATTTTTCCTAATTGACCGCCTGTAACCGCAAAATTATTATCGGTAATTTGCTTGAAATAAGAAGTGATAGAAGTATTATTTACAATTGCATTAATAACACCCGGCACATTTACGGAAGTTAAATTAGCAAAGGTAATATGACTGGTTGCAGTAGCAGAATAAGCATAACCACCAATAATGTATAACGAATCTCCGTCTTGATAAAAGTTCATATTGGTAGATTGAAGTTGCTCCTGAATACCTGTTGGCAAAGTGGTTAAAGACGTTGACCAAACTTGTTTGGCATTTACATCTACCACATAAATAGTGGTGTTATTTTGACTTTGAGGAAATGCCGCAAAAGGCTGACGGGCATGCACTCCGTCTTTTCTGCCGCCAATTAAAAGCCATTTGCCATTATGTTGAGTAAAGGCGTACGAATGCAAACCTTGCAGATTAGGAACACTAATTGGCTCAAGCAATACATCATAATTAAAATTGCCTTGCGAAAACCCAAGCTGTGCTAACAAAGACACACCTAAAATAAATAACACCTTTTTCATACCTATTAATTTGTAGGCTAAAGTAGGTGTAGTGTGCTACTTAAAAAGTAACTTATGTTACAATTGAAAAATGATGTTGGTCAGTTGAGAGAGTTGCGGTAGCGGTTTGCGGCTTGGCGTTTGTGCCGCATTCTTTTAACCTATTGTCAACCGCCATAACACCAAGCCGCTGTTAGTGGTAGTATGTCCAATGTTATTCTTCTATTACTTTAAAGTGTTTTTCCATACTTTCAATTTTGTGTACTTGAAATGTTGCGATGCCAAAACCGAGAGGAAAATAAGGATGTGCATTGTCGACTTTGTAAAAAAAGTCAATGACTTTTATAGAAGATGCAATTCTTTCAAAAACCTTTGGGTTTAACATTTGATTAAAAACCTTAGTGTCTAGTTTAGTTCCTTTTTCAATAGTCTTTTGATGTACAATATCATTTCTTAATTGTTCCAGTTCCTTAAAGGTTGCCCAGTAATTTTCCGCCCTAATGTCAGATGTTTTCAAAATCAACGGTAAGATGGTTCCAACTTTCTCACTAGTTGACATCCATCGTTCTATATTTTCTTTGGTCAAAGTCTCTTTTATGCCTTTTTCATTAACGCGTTCATGTAAATAATTTTCAGGGATGACAGCATTTGAGAACCCTTCTATTGCGATATAAGAGAATATTATACTCGTCTGTAAAATTTCAAAATAATTATATAATTCGGCTCTTATTTCGCTTTTGATTTCAACTTTCTTTCCTGGTACTTTAAGTATTAAACGTTTGTAAATCTTACGAGCTTCATTTAATGATTTTTTCATCAAACTTAAAGACAATGAAATATTATTTGGAGCTGTATAAGAAATGTTTTTATCAGCAATCTTTACTTTCTCACTTTTGGAGAGAAAATATGTCTTATGGTCAGACTTAGAGTGAAGTTTAATTGATCGTTCATCCCTAAGGTCGTTCGAAAACCAATTTTCATCCCTAGGACCTCCGAATTCAAATTTGTGATTAAAGTCCGGATAATACTTCTTCGGTTTTAAAACATCTTCGTGAAGCGAATGAATAATATAACCAATTATTTCTATTGACTTCTCTTTTGGCAAATCAACACTAAGTTCAATCCTAAGTAAACTTATGGAGTCATCGGTCAGTCCAAGATAAATGTATCCATGTAAATCCATTTTTTGAATTACATCTCTGAATGGTGGATTTTTCAAACAAAAGACGTCATCTAAAATTCTGAAGGTGTCTGTGTCTTTATATATTTTGTCTTTTTCTAATACCCATTTTTTGGGCAAATCTCTTTTGATGGCATTAAAATATTTTTTAAGACTGCCGCCATTATTAGGTGTTATTGTAAGATGCGTATATATTGGAATGTGATCTTTCATACTGATGTCCTATTATCACTAACAAAAAAGCCAAAGTAAGTTTTAATACTGAGATAAATTCAGCACAGGTTTGCTTTAGCAATAGTTATCGCAAGTTAGTCGGTTTTTAGGAGTCATGCAACTATTTTATGTAATTAACCTTCAATAGTAAATAACTTTAGTAACAAGTGGTAAGTATTTTTTCTATTTGCTCTATTTTTGTATTGTGAAAAAGTACTGGCCGTATATCAAAAACAAATATATACTTACCTCTATAGCGGTATTTGTATGGCTATTCTTTTTTGACCAAAACAACTTTATCCGCCATTACGAATTCAAGCAGGAAATCAATCAACTGGAAGAGGATAAAGATTTTTACGAGCAGGAAGTTATTTACACCAGAGATGAACTGGAGGCTTTACTTCACGACCCGGTAAAGCTTGAAAAATATGCCCGTGAAAAGTATTTAATGAAAAAGGAAAACGAAGAGATTTTTGTTTTTGTAAAAGAATAATGCTTTTAATATTACCTAAAGCTTCGCTTTCTCCTCTTAATATCAAATGCTCAGCATGACATTTTACTCATGGTCTCTACCGTGAATTTTTCCTGCTTCGTATTTCTTATTAAGCTCTTCTATTTCTTCTTTAAATTTTTCGGAAACTTTTTGGTTGAGCAAAGAGGTTAAATCAGGTTGTCCGGCATCTACCCAGGCGGTGTACCAAAAGCTTCCCACCGCAATAATGGATTTTCTTAGTTTGCGCTCTACCATACCGTTTAGCTTTTTATCATAGGCATCAGAAAATGGCTGTGAGTATTGTTTCATGGTAACGGTTCCTCTGGTTTCAAACACATATTTTTGGTCGGGAGAAAACTCTTCGCTAAGCTCTTTTTCAAATTTTAACACAGAATCTTTTTGCCAATGGCTTTCTTCTACCGTTTCCCAAGCATAATCTAATGGATTTTTAATGTATTTGGCTCTTCCCACAAAGTAATCGTAATCATCGGCATTTAGTTCCGGCACTCTCGATTCCCAAAAAGCATGTATGCCTCTTTGGTTGGTTAAATGTCCGTTATAGTTTACAGTAGTATGCAACGGCACATGCGAATCGCCCACATAATGCCCCAAATCGGCACTTAAAAAAAGTATTCTGTCTAAGTCTTTGTCTTTAAACGCCTGAGTTAATCGTTTTACCATTACATCAATATGCCATGGAACTATACCATAAGCTTGCAAAGTGTCTTCTGTATATTTTGCTACTGCATCATACCACTTTCTGGGCATAGAGTCAAACGGATTGGCTCCTTCGGGTGCATAAACATCAATATCGATATAATGTCTAGGAGCTTCACCGTCAACCGCATACCTTCTCTTA
>JAUHYR010000123.1 GCA_030426475.1 Bacteroidia bacterium | reverse complement strand
ATTCTACTTTAATATTTGATATTGAAATTGTAAAAGCAGAAAAAGGTCCTGAGCCTCCAAAGCCTTTTGATGTTAGCGGTAAAGATACTATTGCTTTATCCTCAGGTCTTAAGTATATCAAGCTGAATGAAACTACCGGAATTCAGCCTATGCCTGGTCAAAGCGTTTCGGTTCATTACTCAGGTTACCTTGAAAACGGGAAAATGTTTGATAGCTCTGTGGAAAGAGGACAACCGTTTTCTTTTCCCTTAGGTCAGGGAAGAGTGATAAAAGGTTGGGATGAAGGCATTGCTCAACTTAAAGTGGGAGAGAAAGCTCGTTTAATCATACCTTCTCAATTAGGGTATGGCGAAAATGGTGCCGGAGGAATGATACCACCAAACGCTACGCTTATTTTTGATGTGGAGTTAATGAGTGTCAACTAATTGTAACAAATGTAGCACAACATGATAAAAAGCCTTAATACCTTTGTATCGGTTTTCTGTTATCATGTTCATACATGAGATAGTTTTTCATAGTTAGCCCTTCCTGATTCTAGGAAGGGTTTTTTATTTAAATTTGCTTTTAATATATGAATAGGGAATTTGAGTATAAATCAGTTTCGAAAACCACTTACTATAAAATTGGGATAGATTCATTAGAAATAAAGGAAAAATCTAAATCTAATTTTTCTGAATATTCTATTCCTTATGAAATTATAGGAAAAGTTTTCTTAACAAATAAGGGGTTTAATGAAGAGTTTAAGGAAGTATCTATAATTTCATTTTTTGCCTGTCTAATACTCACTTTTATTCTTTTAGCTGATGAAAACTTTGAATATGAATCAGCTATTTTATTATTACCCTATTTAACTTTTGTTGTATTTACCATACTTACTTTTACATCTAAAAGTTATCGCAAACATATTGAACTTTATGCAGCCAATCCAAATATTTTAATTGTAAAAGGGGAAATTAAAAAACAGAAAGAGTTAGATACCTTTATAGATAACTTAATGATTACAAAAAAGAGTTTTCTTAGGGAAAAATATATGGACTTTGATTTTGGCCTATCTACTGAAGAAAACTTGCAAAGGTTAAGGATGTTATTTGAAAATGAGATTATTTCTCAAGAGGAGTATGACGAGTTTAAAATGAAGATTAAACTTAGCCTATAATTTCCAGCTTCTACCATAAATATGGTATAGATTTACTACTTATTTAGTATTGTTTTAAATAAGGGTGGCATCTACATTTGTCCTGTAAA
This sequence comes from Bacteroidia bacterium, assembly GCA_030426475.1. GTDB lineage: Bacteria > Bacteroidota > Bacteroidia > Flavobacteriales_E > Vicingaceae > CALALS01. Next base: position 4,752 of record JAUHYR010000123.1, on the reverse strand, counting down.
TTTATCAAACCTATAACTATGCAATATAAAAGACTATTATTAATTACCACAGTAGCTGTTTTAGCTATATCATGTAGAAAAGAAGGATGTACAGACCCGGCAGCAGATAACTATAGCAGTAAAGCACAAAAAGATGACGGAACTTGTACTTATACAATACCTACTCCGTCAGGTTATGATATCCCTACTACTTATTCATTTACAAAAGACGGAAGTTCATCCGTGAACTATCAAGGGCAATTAGACAGAATAGGTATGCTGGATGAAATGTTGGTAGAGATTAAAAAAGCAAATACTCTTGGCACTTCTGTTAGTGCTACTCTTTTAAAAGATATGTTTGCTAATCAAAACTCTCCATTTATTAATGCCAACTTAAATGCTTCTACAAAGAATTTAGCAGGAAAGTGTTTTGCTTCTGATTTGCAGTTTTTTAATGATTTGTTGGATAGTCTTTCAGTCGCTTCTATGGCTTCTGATACTGCAATTCCCGGTAGAAAAGGAGTTTTAGTTACCGGTAGCGGAAACCCTACTTCGGGTAAATTAGTTGATGAGAATGGTTTAGAGTATAAAGAGTTTGTAGAAAAAGGAATTATGGGTTCTGTTTTCTATTATCAGGCTATGGAAACTTATTTATCGCAAGACTTACCTAATGACGATAATGCTACTAATGAAAGCGGTAAAAATTATACACCTATGGAGCATCATTTTGATGAAGCATTTGGTTACTTTGGCGCACCGATTGATTTCCCTTCTGCAACCAGTATAGGAGATGCTAAGTACTTTGCTAAGTATTGCAATAAAAGAAACGGAGATGTGGATGGCGATTATGCCGGTATAAATAAAAAAATAATGGATGCATTCTTAAAAGGAAGAGCTGCTATTGTTGCAAAAGAGTATGGAGATAGGGATGAAGCGATTAAAGTAATACAAGATACTTGGGAACAAGTAATTGGAGCTACTGCGGTTGAGTACTTAAGAGAAGCTAAAAACGATACCAAAGTAATAGACAGAATGCATCATCTTTCTGAAGGTATAGGAATGATGATGGCTTTAAAATATAAGTTTAATGGAGGTAACTCATTAAATGCGCCAATCTCTGACTTCTCTCATGTTCAAATGGCTTTAGCTATTATTGGTCCGGGTGTGAACTTATATAACGTTACTAATAATGATATTGATACTGCCATAGGTCATGTTTTAATGGCTTTTTCAGGCGGACAAGTAAAATAGAATATGAAAAAAGCTATAAAGTATACCTTTTTGGTTTTAATAGGAGCTGGACTGATGTCCGGCTTCTCCTGTAAAAAGAAAAAGAAGAAAGACGAACCTGTTGAGGTAACTTGTGACTACAGTGTTACCAATATGCTAAGCGGAATAGGGAATAATATTATCATTCCCAGATTTGCTTCTTTAACACAGACTACTTTAGCTTTAAAAACTGAGGCGGCTTCGTTTGTTACTCAGCTTGATTCTGCGTCATTGGTTAATCTTCAAAAGAAATTTAATGCAGCTTACTTGAGTTATCAAAAAGTAAGTATGTTAAATTTTGGTCCCGCACTTACCAATGGATTTAATATGCGTGAGCGTATGAATGTTTTTCCTTTAAGTGTAACAACATTCGATTTATATATGAATAACAATAATACTCAGCCTTCACAAAATGCTAATGCTGCTGTTGGTTTCCCGGCTATAGAGTATTTAATCTTTGGAAATGTAGATAGTGTATTGGCTGAGTTTACCACAGGCTCTCAGGCTACGAATAGAAAAACCTATTTAGTTAATTTAACGGATTACCTCCATCAATTATCTTCTACTGTTTACAATGCATGGATTTCTTCGGGAGGTAATTACATTGCTACGTTTGTGGCAGATGGTGGTAATAGCATTGGAAGTCCGTTAAGTTTATTGGTAAACGAATTGAACTTTGATTTTGAAACCTTAAAGAATTTTAAATACAAGATTCCATTAGGTAAGTTTGATGCGGGTATTGTGCAACCCGATAAAGTGGAAGGATATTATTCAGGTACTTCAGTTGCTTTAAGTGCAGCTAATGCGGATGCGATTTATAAGTTGTACTTAGGCGTTGCAGAAAGCGGTACAGACGGAGAAGGTCTTCATGATTATTTAGTTTGCTTAGATGCTTACTATCAAACAGAAGATGTTTCTTTAGCTAATTCTATTAATAGCCAGTTTGCCTTAATTTATTCAAAAATGTTAGCCATACCTGATCCTATGTCGGCTACTTTATACAGCAATAAGCAAGTGATTGATGATGCTCATAACGAAATGCAGATTGCAGTTCCTCTTTTAAAAAGAGAAATGACTGCTGCAATGGGTGTTCAAATATCTTATACCGATAACGATGGCGACTGATAGGTTAAGCCTTTCAAAAATATTATCATACATTAATCAGGAGGTGCATATAGCACCTCTTGTTACGTTTAGAATAGTCTTTGGTTTGGTAATGAGTTTTGCGGCCATACGCTTTATGGCAAAAGGCTGGGTGCAAGATTTATATGTTACCCCTAAGTTTTATTTTTTCTACGAAGGATTTGAGTGGATAAAGCCTTTAGATGAAACGGGCATGTATGCTATCTTCTGCATTATGGCTGTTTCCGCTTTTTTAATTGGTATAGGCTTGTTTTATAGAGTGAATGTTTTGATTTACTTCTTAAGCTTTACCTATGTGGAGCTGATTGATAAAACCACTTACCTTAACCACTACTACTTTGTAAGTTTAGTTGCGTTTTTATTGTTGTTAGTTCCTGCTAATGCTGCTTACTCAGTGGATGTTAAGCTGTTCCCAAAGTTAAAACGATTATACGTTCCAAGATGGACTATAGGAGTTTTTAAATTACAGTTGGGTATGGTTTATTTCTTTGCAGGTATTGCAAAAATTAACCATGATTGGTTGTTCAGAGCCATGCCCCTTAAAATATGGTTTGCTCCTTTTATTCAGAATGAGTGGTTGGGCTGGTTTTTCTCCATTAAAATAGTTCCGTATTTGTTTTCTTGGTGTGGAATGTTGTATGATGTTTTTATTCCTTTCTTACTACTTTGGAAACGAACCCGTATATGGGCCTACTTAACCGTTATCTTTTTTCATGTGGTTACCTGGTGGATGTTTCCTATAGGTATTTTTCCTTGGGTAATGATTGGCAGCACACTTATTTTCTTTTCAACGGAGTGGCATCAGAAGATTCAGGCTTGGGTGTTTGGAGTTGAGAATTCAGAATTGAGAGTTCAGAATTCAGAGTACAGAATTGAGAATTCAGAAGTGAATAGAAGTAAGTGGAGTCCAACGATAATTGTGTTGGCAGTGTTTTTCTTTATACAGGTTTTAATGCCGATGAGGTATTTGGCTTATCCCGGTAAATTATTTTGGACGGAAGAAGGATTTCGCTTTTCATGGCGGGTGATGTTAATAGAGAAAGTGGGTACTACTATTTTTACCGTGAAAGATTTACAGGACGGCAGAGAGTGGGAAGTTCATAATTTAGATTTTTTGACACCTTTGCAGGAAATTATGATGAGTACGCAGCCCGATATGATATTGCAGTTTGCTCATTATTTGGGAGAAGAGTATAAAAGAAAAGAAAATATTGATGAGGTAGGGGTGTTTGTGAATTCAAGAGTGGCGTTGAATGGATACAGAAATCGTCCGTTTATTGACTCAAGTGTGAACTTGATGTTAGAACAAAATGATTGGAAGCATAAAAGCTGGATTTTACCTTTTGATGGAGAAAACAAAGAAGTGAAGTAGTGATAGGTGATTGTTTAAATAGTTGTTTGGTGGTTTGTCATTCTGAGCATTTGATATTAAGAGGAGGAAGTAAATCTTTCGGTAATATTTTTGTTAGAAGAATGATATTCTTTGTCATTTTTATCATTTCTTCTATCACTATTTCTGCACAAGGCTATGAAGTAAGCGGTGAAGTAAAAGATGAAAAAGGAATTCCCTTAAATAATGTTGAGGTAAGCGTGTTTAATTCTTCCGAAAAAGCATTTACTAACGCTGAAGGGTATTTCAAACTTCAAGTTACTAAAAAGAAAAAAGCGGTTGTGGTGCTATACAAAGCGGACTACAACCTAAAAAGCATTGACATCTTTGTCCCGAAAGACACTTTTATTTCAGTTTCACTTACTCGTTTAGTGTTTGAGATAAATCCTTATGAGGTAAAGGAAGAAAAACAAAACAATTTCGGAATAGAAAAGTTAAATCCTGTTGACGGTACCAGAATATTTGCTTCTAAGAAAAGCGAAGTGGTATTGCCCGAAGATTTAATTGCCAACAGAGGCGCAAACAATGCCCGACAGATTTACGCTAAGATTACCGGTTTAAATATTTGGGAGAATGATGGAGCAGGGTTGCAATTAAACATTGGCGGAAGAGGATTAAGTCCCAACAGAACCTCTAATTTTAATACAAGACAAAACGGTTACGATATTAGTGCCGATGCATTGGGTTATCCAGAGAGTTATTACACTCCGCCTACAGAAGCAGTAGAAAAAATTGAAGTAGTAAGAGGCGCTTCTTCTTTGCAATATGGTACACAGTTTGGCGGTATGCTCAATTTTAAAATGAAAGAGGGAGAGGACAAAAAGATAGGGCTAACACAACGCTTTACCTACGGTTCGTTTAACCTCATGAATAGCTTTACCTCTGTGGGCGGGCAAGTAAAAAAGCTGAATTACTACACTTTTTTTCAGTACAAGCAAAGTGATGGCTGGCGACCGAATAGTGAATTCAAT
>JAUHYR010000021.1 GCA_030426475.1 Bacteroidia bacterium | reverse complement strand
TTTCATCTTTGTATAAGTAGTGAGCAAACCGGAAATACATATTGAATTAGAATTAGTAAACCAAATTAAAAGTGGTAATTCCGAAGCTTTTGAAAGATTGTATGACAATTATTCAAAAGCACTATTTGGTGTGAGCTCTAAAATTGTTAGGTCTGATGAAATTGCTGAAGACGTCTTACAAGAAGCATTTATTAAGATTTGGAAAAAGATTCATTCTTATGATGATTCAAAAGGAAGGTTATTTACCTGGATGCTAAACATTGTTAGAAATACTTCTATAGATAAACTAAGAAAATTAAAATCGCAAGGTAAGTATGAAATCCAAGAACTTAAACCAAACGTAGATTTGGGTGTTAAGAATTCGAAAATAAATACAAACCATATTGGAGTGAAAGAGTTGTTGACGAAACTTCCTCCCGAACAACAAGAAATGATAGAATATTTATATTTTAATGGTTATACTCAACAAGAAGTTTCAGATGAATTAAATATTCCTTTGGGAACTGTAAAAACTCGTTCAAGAGCAGCGCTGAAAGAGTTAAGAAAAATATTTAACCTGTTTTTATTTTGGATATAAAGGAATACATATCATCCGGAATTATTGAGAACTATGTTCTTGGATATGTCTCTCCGCAAGAGAAGCAAGAAGTGGAATGCATGTCACATATTTATCCTGAGATAAAAGCAGAATTAGAGCAACTGCAAACAACTATTGAGAATATTGCTTTTACGCTGGAAAAAAATCCTCCGGCTCACTTAAAGTCAAAAATTTTAGATGCTATTAAAAACGAAAAACAAGAAGTTGTAAGAAAGGAAAAAGTTGCAAAAGTGGTGACCATTAGTTCAACTAATAACTCAAACTTGTGGAAGTATATGACTGCAGCTTCCATTATTGTTACAATTGGTTTAGCTTACTTGTTTTACATTACGAATAATGATTTAAAGTCAACTAATTCTGAATTGGCTGATATAACTAATGAATTAGATGAAAATAAGCTTGTTTATGAAAGTCAGTTGGCTGAGTACTCAGATAAAATAAAAGAGAAAAAAGAGTTAATCGCTTTTTTACAGCACTCAGCTACTAAAAAAATCATGCTAAAAGGAACAGATTTACAGCCTAATTCTTCTGCTATTGTTTATTGGAATGACATTAATTCTAAGGTTTATATGGATCCTTCTGCTGAAATGCCTGAACTTTCTGAAGATGAAGAATATCAACTATGGGCGATAGTAGACGGAAAGCCTGTAGATATGGGTATGCTTACTCATGAAGAACCTTGTGAAGATTTATGTCCGATGCCCAATGTGTCTAATGCACAAGCTTTTGCGGTTACCATAGAAAAGAGTGGAGGAAGTAAAGTTCCTTCATTAAACAGATTGGTGGTTATTGGTAATGTTTAACTAAGTTTATCATTTCCTATTAGATGTCCCCATGGCTTTAATTCCGGTATATTGTCAAAAACTATTTTTAAAATTGCAAGTGAAGGTATTGCGATAAACATTCCTCCGACACCCGCTAGTGTTCCTCCAATTATTACTACCAATATACTAGCTAGTGCATTTATACTTACCTGAGAGCCAACAACTTTTGGTACTAAAATATTATTGTCAAGTACTTGTGTAACAGAAATTACGATTACTACACCCAATAATACTCCAAATTCATTTGATTCTGATAGGGCTACAAGTAAGCTTATTATAGATGCAATCCAAATTCCTATATAAGGTATTAAGTTTAATAGACCGGTTAATACTCCTAAAAAAATAAAATATTTGAGCCCTATAAAGTAAAACCCGGCAGCGGTAAGAATAGAAACAATAATTACTTGAAGCCCTAAACCTGCAATATAATTTCTGACAACAGTTTTAATTTCATGCAAAATTTTATCTAGTTTAGTATGATGCTTATCAGCGACCTTCATTTTTAAAAACCTTGAAATTCTATGCCGGTAAATAAGTATTAAAAAAATATAGATTGGGATTAGTAATGTATTTAACAGTGTTTGACTGAATGAGCCAAAGTCAATTTCGATTAATCGCTGATCTCCTTCTTGAACTTGTTTAACTTCTTCTATATATTCTTTCTGTTTATAATAATTTATTTCCAATTCATTTTTCACCCATCTTTTCATGGTGTTTATGTGCTTATCAATGTTTCGCTCAACCTTTGGCATGTCTTTATAAAACGAACCTACTTCACTTCCCAGAAAAGTAAAAACTGATGCAATTAATAAAACAAATACTATGACTGAAGATGTAACACTCAATATTTTATGAAACTTTAGTTTGTTTTCTAAAAAGTTAACGATTGGAAGTAAAAGGAGCGCGAAAAAAAAAGAAACAGATAAAGGCATTAAAATTTTTTTCCCCATATATATTACAACACCAATTATTCCCAATGTCATTAGTGTAATAAGTATACTTAAAATTCTGGAGTTATACTCTAGTTGGTTTTTCATGTTTATTTTGTTTTCGTTTATACTTTGTATAAATAGAATACCATGCCTAACTTTTATATCGCTATTCAATACAGTTAATATGTAAATAGCTTTGTTAACTTATATTACTATCCGAGTGGTGTATTTCATACAAAGTGTGTATTAAAATACTCACTTGAAAAATAATTTTGGTAATCGAAAATCTTATTTATCGTAATTGAAAGGGGTAAAAGAGGTATTTAAATTTTTTGCATGAAGTTTTATAGTAAGTAATAAACAAGTTCCACCATGTCAATAAAAATATTACAAGATACCCTTTCAACCGATGCTGTTATATCCTCAGTTGAAAAGTCGTCAAACCTTATTTTAGACAAACTAGTTAATTGGACAGAAACAATAATTAAAATGTTGCCGAATATGCTTTTAGCATTATTGGTTTTCTTCCTTTTTATACTACTTGCAAAGGGGTTGACTAAATTGTTAAAGGGGATTTTCGTTAAAAGAAATATTAACCAAGAACTATTTAGAATATTTAATAAAATTCTTTACATCACTGTTTTGTCAATAGGCGTAATGTTTTGTTTAAGCATTCTTAATTTAGATAAAACTGTGACTTCTCTTCTTGCTGGTGCCGGTATAGTTGGATTAGCGTTGGGTTTTGCTTTTCAGGATATAGCGGCAAACTTTATTTCCGGATTTTTTATGGCTTCAAAAAAACCATTCAATATTGGAGATGTGATAGAAGTTGAAAACGTTAAAGGAGTAGTAAAAAAAATAAATCTAAGAACAACTGAGCTTTTAGATTTTGATGGAGACTATGTTATTATACCCAATAAACAAGTATTTCAAAGTGCAATTGTGAACTATTCTACTATGGGGAAAAGAAGAATTGTTATTTCTGTGGGAGTTGGATACGAAAGTGATTTAGAGCAAGTAGAAAACTGTGCTAAAAAAACAATTAATTCACTTGAAGATACTATACAAGATAAAGGAGTTAGTGTTCACTTTTTAGAGTTTGGCGATAGTTCTATCAATTTAGATATAAAGTTTTGGGTGGAATACCCCAACAACGGGACTTACATGAATAGCTTAAGTAAAGGTGTAAAAGCAATTAAAAGCGCCTTCAATAAGGAAGGAATAAACATTCCTTTCCCTATAAGAACTTTAATGGCTGAAAACTTTAAGATTAACTCTGATATCGAAAAGATTAAAAAATCGTAAGTAGTAAATATGTGGTAATAACTTCACAAGTTTGAGTAAAATGTTTCGCAATAGTGTTTAGTTTGCAATCTCAATTTGTATTTATATTATTGGTAATCAATTATTTGATATAATGGCATTATCTTAGAATAACACACTATAATTAATAAATGTTTAATTTAAATTATAATAAAATGAGCGCAACAACTGATAAAATTAAAGGAAAATGGAATATCCTGAAAGGAAAATTAAAAGCTGAATACGGTGAATTAACCGATGACGATTTACAATATGCTGAGGGTCAAGAAGAAGAGCTTATTGGTAGAATTCAGAAAAAAACCGGAAAAGCAAAGGAAGAAATTAATGAATTTATAGATAGTTGTAAACTTTAAACTTTGGTTTAATGGCTAAACAAAAAGGACAAATACCTCCCAGTGTAAAAAAGGAACATGATATTTCTCGTAAGAAAAGACAAGAAAACGAAAGTGACCTGCCTACCGGGAAGGATAAAAGAAAACCCAAAAGGGAAAAAAAGAAACTTTAAAAATAGATAGTTATGAAAACGATTAAAATAAATATTATCAATTTGTTTTTACTTATGTCAATGTTTATGGGTTTTACAGCATGTAATGAAGAATGTGATGATAAAACCGCTAAAGAAAAAATGGAGCAAACTACAGATGACATGAAAGAAGAATTTAATGAAGAATATGCTCAACTTGAGGATGAAGTGGAAGAACAAATGGAAGAGAATAGAAAATGGCTGGAAGAAATGAAAGCCAAAACTGAAGATAAGGCCGAAGATGTGAAGGAAGAGTATAAGGAGCAAGTGGCTAAATTGGAAGAGAGAAATGATAATCTAAAATCTAGATGGAAAGATTTTAAGTACGATACCAAAGAGAATTGGGATAGTTTTAAAGAAGAGTTTAAACATGATATGAAGTCTTTGAGGGATGCTATACAAGATTTTGGTGAAGACAATAAATAAAGCTCTTTTATGTACCAACCTAACTAAAAAGTACCCTAAGATTTCTTAGGGTACTTTTTAGTTAAGAAGAAGATTTGTTGAATTGTATATTAAATGAGCTTCCTTGATTTAATTCGCTTTCCACAAAAATTTTAGCATTATGCATGGTAATAATGTTTTTTACGGCTGTCATTCCTAAGCCCATTCCTCCCGATCGTTTGGTAAAAAACGGTTCAAATAAGTTTTTCTTTGTTTCCTCATCCATCCCTACTCCGCTATCTGATATCTTTATAGAAAAGAAATCTTTATTGCTGTAACATTCTACACTTAATTTTTTATTGTCAACAGTATCCATGGCTTCAATAGCATTAGTGAAAATATTTATTAATACTATGGTTATTTTTTCTGCGTCAATTTCCAGTTTAGTTTTATTCTTTTTATCCATATCTATAGATAAATCAATATCTTTAAGAACAATTCTGTCTTCAATCAAGCTTAAAGCATACTCAATAGTTTCTTCAATGTAAGTGGGTTCTAATTTTATTTCACTCTTTCTGGTCGTATTTAATAAATCGCCAATTAGTTTATTTATACGTTCACTATTTCTTTTTATGATTTGTACATATTCTATTTCTTCCGAATCGGAAGGTAATTCATCCATTAATTGATCTGCCGCTAAACTAATATTGGTTAAAGGATTTCTAACCTCATGTGCCATAATCCTGGCCATTCTATTTGTCATATTCACTTGTTCTGCAAGAGCAAGTTTCTTTTCCGCTTTATGCACTTGAGTAATATCGTTAATAATTCCTTGATAGCTATGCAACAAGTTTCTTTTATTATAAACGGGAGAAATCGAAATTAAAACAATTCTTTCTTTTCCATTAATATCAACCAATGTCTCCAAACTGTTTTCAATGTATTTTTCAGATAAAGCCTTTTCTTTAAGTTTTATAAAATCATCTTTTTTTAAAAATATCTTATGGAGATTGGCAGTTGCTTTCTTTTCAGTAAAATGGTCGCGAAAAGCCTGATTAACATCTACTAACTCAAAATTTTCATCAACTATAAATAAAGGAGCAAAACTTTGATTAAAGTAACTTTTAAAAATTGCTAGTTGATCTTTATATATTAAATTGTACTCATATCGTTGAATTGCACGCCTTAGAGTCCCTTCAATATTTTCCAGCGTCAAGTTTTTCTTGGAAAAATAATCTGCCGCACCAACTTTTAATGCCTTAATGTCAATATCTTTATTGGTCTCTTCAGTTAAAAGTATTATAGGTTTTTTACAACCGTATTCACAAGCTGCTTTTATCAATTCAATACCCCTCTCTGATTCAATTTCATAATCAACTAAATAAATATCATGAACATCTTTGTTTATTTCTTCCAGCCCACATTCATAACTTGAAACCCAATCAATGTCATGGTTAAACGGCAACTGGTTTAGGTATTCCTTCATGTTTATGAAGTCTTTTTCATCTTCATCAACCAGTAAGAGTTTATAGTGTTTTTTAAAAAATGGCATGAGAAAAGGTAATCATAATTAACAAAAATAGCAAGGCTGGCTGAAATTTGTATTTTTGTTTAGTAAGTAAAAATACCTACAAGTGTGTAATATTATTCTCACTTTCATATTACTATTTTCCTTCTAATCGTTTAATATATAGTGAGTTGTTGTTTTTGGAATGATTTTTAGTTAGTACAGTGTTTTTTATAAACACTAATTTGGATAATGAAAAAATAGTTTAAATGAGTGAAATAAGCGGAAAGTCAATTTTAGTTATTGATGACGAACTCTTTATTACAAAAATTATTGGGTCGATATTAAGTAAGGAGTTTGATTATGACGTAAGTATTGCAAATAGTTTTACAGAAGCAAAAACAAGAATAAACAATCTCCATCCGGATATTATTTTTTTAGACGTTAATTTAGGAGATGGCAATGGATATGACTTACTTAGAGAAATTAAAGAAAAAGAAAAGCCTGCACCTTATGTAGTTATGATGAGCGCTTATGAAAAGGAACAGGAGCAAAAGGATTCTTTGGAAAAGGGGGCTGATTTTTTTATGTCAAAACCATTTGGCCGACCTACTGTTATTAATATCATAAAAGATATTATATCTGACTCTAAATAATAAACGTAAATTTAACAGTAGATATAATAAAATATTTAATATTTGTACGAACAAGAAAACCTCTTTATGGCAGACATACTTTGCATTGACGATGATTTAGACTTATGTTCTTTGTTAAAACGATTTTTAACAAAAAACGATTATAAAGTAGAAACGGCATATAATGGTGCAAGTGGGCTTAAGCTATTTTCTGAAAAAAAGTTTGATTTGGTATTGTGTGACTTTCGATTACCCGATAAAGACGGAATTGAAATGATAAAGGAAATAAAGAGTCAGTCGCCATATACCCCCATTATTCTTATAACTGCTTATTCAGATGTTAAAACAGCCGTAAAGGCTATTCAAATGGGGGCTTTTGAGTATGTTTCTAAACCCATTCATCCGGATGAAATCCTTTTAAATGTAAAAAGGGCATTAAGCAAAACTTCAGAAGCTGCGAAAGATTTTGGTAAATCAACTAAAACCAAAAAAGAGAAAAAGCAAAAATCATCGGATGATTATAATTATGTAGTAGGAGAAACTTCTCAATCTAAACATATTCAAAAATTAATTGAATTAGTTGCCCCTACAGACATGACGGTGATTCTTTTAGGAGAAAGTGGAACAGGAAAAGAAATTGCGGCCAATGCAATCCATAGAGCAAGTAAAAGAAAAGACAAACCATTTGTAGCAGTTGACTGTGGTGCACTTCCTCCTGAATTAGCAGGAAGTGAGTTGTTTGGACATAAAAAGGGGGCATTTACCGGAGCCGTTTCAGACAAAAAAGGGCATTTTGAACTGGCTAATGGAGGTACTTTATTTTTAGATGAAATAGGAAACCTCTCTTATGAAAATCAGATTAAACTACTTCGTACCCTTCAGGAAAGAAAAATACGTATGCTGGGTGATGTAAAAGATATTGATGTAGATATTAGAATAATAGTGGCTACTAATGAAAATCTTAAAATAGCCGTAGATGAAGGAAGATTCAGAGAGGATATATATTATCGATTAAATGAGTTTTCAATAAAAATGCTGCCATTAAGAGAGCGGAAAAATGATATTCCCATTTTTGCTAATCATTTTTTACAAATTGCAAATGATGAGCTAGATAAAGAAGTAAAAGGTTTTGAAGATAAAGTGCTGGAAAAGTTTAAAAACTATTATTGGCCGGGAAATCTTAGAGAGCTTAAAAACATTATAAAGCGTTGTGTTTTATTTAGTAAAGATGGAACAATTAGAGTGGGAGAGTTGCCTATGGAGATTGTTCACCCACAAGCCAGTCAGGCAGATTTTGTAAACGAAGCGGGTGAAGATGAAATTATAGACCTTAAAACCGCAAGTGAAAGAGCGGAGAAAAAAGCCATTCTAAATGCTCTTATTAAAACTAACTATAACAAAAGTAAAACAGCCGAACTATTAAATGTTGATAGGAAAACACTTTACAACAAAATGAATAGTTTAAATATCCAGTTTTAAAATATTTAGCTTGTTGTTTCATCTACACAGAGTTGTGTGTAATACTCTACACATATCATTTTAATACCTCATTTTGTGTTTGTTAATTTTCTGATTTTCAGTAATATAAAAATGTATTCTGTCGCTGGCATTGTATTCGCTCTTTAAAGAGTAGAATATAAAAACAGAAATAATGAACTCTCTTCTTTACTTTATAGCAATAGTTCTTTTAATAGGATGGGCGATAGGAGTTTTTGCATATAGTCTATCAGGCTTTATTCATATACTTTTAGCAATAGCAGCCATTTCAATCTTATTAAGAATTATTAAAGGAGAGAAAATATTCAAATGATTTCTGAGCAAACAATTAATTATTAACTTTTTAAAAATTAAACTATCATGGAAAATTCAACAAAAATTATGGTCGCTGCGCTAGCAGGTGCCACTGTAGGTGCGGTCACAGCTCTATTATTTGCTCCCGCTTCAGGGAAAGAAACTAGAGAAAAAATTAAAGAGAAATACGATTCAGCCAAAGATACTTTGGGAGACCTAGTAGAAAAAGGAAAAAAAATGGCTGAAAATAAAGTAGATCAAGCAAAACGAGAAGTAGAAAAAGCCAAAGAAAAAGTAGAAAAGGCTAAAGAACAAGTAGCAGCATAAATTTAAACCATAGTAAAACAAAAAAAGAAAAATGGAATCAAAAAAAGATAACTGGGAATTAGCAAAAGAAGGTTTGGAAAACTATGTGTCATCTGCTTATGAGCTTTATAAATATGAGGCCATAGAAAAAACATCTAAGTTTTCCTCTTCTATAGCTGCCTCAATATTATCTTATTTAGTATTAGGTCTTTCATTCTTATTTTTTTTAACTGGTTTGGCTTTTCTTATTGCAGAACTTACCGGTTATTTTTACTATGGTTTTTTATTCATAGCACTACTTCTACTAATTATATTTTTTGTAGTTAGGCTAACCAAAAAATCAGTGAAAAAGCAATTTCTTGACTTTTTCATTAAGAAATTTTTTGAAAAATAATTGAAACAATGGATCAAGCAATAGAAATAAAAAACTACGAAACCTTTCTTCAGGCTAAAGAAAACTTACACTTAAAAGTTAAGCTGGAAGAAATGAAAATAAAAGAGGGAGTGAAAAACGGCATTGCAAATTTTACTGTGGTAAAAGTCGCATCTTTATTAGCTGATAAAATTTCTGAATCCAATTTTTTTCGGAAAATCAACAATTTTATTGCAACAGCATCTCTGGTAAAAAACTTTTACCACTCCTTTAAAAGGTAAAGAGTACAATAGTTGGTTTTTTTCTGTTGCAATACGAGAGAGCGGGCTTTTTGTCCGCTCTTTTTGTATGGATATAATTTAAGAAAAGTACATAGAAAATACAGGCTCAATCAATTGAGCCTGTATTAGGGTGTTATTATTTGTTTATAAATTAGTTTTTAGCCGTGCAAGAGTAACCTTGTGCTTCTAGTGCTTCCGCTCTGTCAGAAGCTTCTCCCGGATAATCACAAACTGTTTCATCAGTTGTTCCGGTAATCGTGTCTTTTTTACATTCGTAACATTTTTTACATGAGGTTGCACCAATGATTAATAAACCTGCTGCAACTATTGAAAATAACTTTTTCATGATTCTATATTTTAAGGGTTAGTATTACTCTAATTAATTCAACTACTATTCCCTAAAACTAATTTACTTTAATCTGTTGTTTTTCAGTTGTTTATTTTGTTATTTGATTTTTCGGACTTGGCTTTTCGTAGAATTTTATCCTCATAATAAACCCTATCTTCCACAGAAGATTTAACATAGTAATAAAAAAAGCCCACCAAATTTGGCAGGCTTTAAATGTTTATTGTGATCGCGAAAGGATTCGAACCTTTGACCCACAGCTTAGAAGGCTGTTGCTCTATCCAGCTGAGCTACGCGACCAACGCTCTATAATGTTAACCTCCTAAGGAGATTAGTCGGGGTGGCAGGATTCGAACCTGCGACCTCCTGGTCCCAAACCAGGCGCGATGACCGGACTACGCTACACCCCGCTTCAATAGTTAAAAGAGCTTTTTTAAGCGGCTGCAAAGTTAATAGAATGTTTTTATTATACAACAGATTTTTTTAATGGATATATCTAGATAATTTATATTTGTCTTCATGTTAACTACAATAACTTTTATCGAACTAAAAACTCCATTTAAGTTTTTTGCTTTAAGCAAAAATGCACTACATATTATTAGGCAGTTAAAGACTACCAATTGCCTTCAGTACAAAAATACCGGATTTTGGACAAAACATTATACCATGACTTTATGGGGTAGTGAAGAGGATATGAAAAACTTTGCCCGAAGTGGGGCACACCTCCAAGCGATGAAAGTTTCGACTTCTATAGCCAAAGAAATTAAAACACATACTTATCCTACAAATAAGCTTCCTGATTGGAAAGAAGCTAAAGAAATTCTTAAAAATGTTAAAGGCATACAATATTAAATTAAGTTTTTTACTGGTACTTATCAGTAGTTTGCTGTTAAATGGCTGTTCCTGGATAGAGCAGTTTATGATTAAAAATAGCACTACCGAAACCATTGTAGTTACTTATGAGTTAAACTCTCCCGAGAAAGGCTTTTCACTTTTTCATAGTATGCCCACATTATATGAAATGACTTCTCGAAAAGGAATTGATTGGGAAAAGAAAAAAGAAGTGGAAGATGCCGATACCTCTTATTATAGGGTAAATGTAAAGTTACCTCCCAACCATGTTTTAATAATCGGTAGTTTACATAACCAAAAATATGAAAGTTACGACCAGGATTTTTTTAACGACAGGCACTTTAACCTAAAGCATCTTACCATAAAAACAGCGGATGAATTAATAGATGTTACTCCACAAAACTTTGATAAGCAGTTTTACAAGGCAAACGGAGATATTATTCTTGAGGTGGAGTAAAATATAAATCAAAAAGGTGATTTGTTTTTCGGAGATGTAAAAATTATACCTTTGGGAGGTTATTAAACCATTAAAACAAATAAGGCGAGTTACTTTTTTTATCGTTCTTTTGGCGGTATTGGTTGAAATTTTTGATTTTGGATTCAATCAGTCTTCATTTATAACAAAAGCCATAGAAGTCTTTTATACCTCTATTTTAATAATAGGCATTTTATTAATTCCTTTTCGCTGGATTATTAAGCACCTCAGGCCAAAGTTTAAAGCAATATTAATCGATACCCTATTTCTTCTTTTTCTCCTTTCTGTTGCTACAGTACGGTTAAATTTTTTCAAAGAGTTGGATTTGCTTCATACTATATTTAGTATGGAAGGATGGATTTATGTGGCTATTCTTTTCATTTTTATCCGGGAATTTTCGGCACTTGATTTAAACTTTAAGCGGAAAACCATTACACCCGCCCAGCTATTTGTAATTAGCTTTATATTACTCATTATAATAGGTACAGGATTACTGCTGTTGCCGAATGCCACAAATTCAGGTATTTCTTTGCTTAATGCACTGTTTACTTCTACCAGTGCGGTTTGTGTTACGGGACTTATAGTAGTAGATACAGGAAGTTACTTTACCGAACTGGGACAAGGGATTATACTTTTGTTAATACAAGTGGGCGGTATAGGCATTATGACCTTTACCAGTTATTTTAGTTATTTCTTTAGAGGTGGAACTACTTTTGAAAATCAGCTAATGCTAAGCGACATGACCAATGCCGAAAAAATTTCTGAGGTATTCGGAACATTAAAAAAGATTATATTTATTACACTAATTATAGAGCTGGTTGGTGCGGCAGTAATATACAGCAGTATTGATGATACCATAATACCTCTCTTATCCGACCAAATTTTCTTTTCTGTTTTTCACTCTATTTCTGCTTTTTGTAATGCAGGATTTTCCACACTTTCCGATAGCTTGTATGATATTGATTTCCGTTTTAACTACCCGCTACATATTGTTATTTCATTACTTTTTGTTTTAGGAGGATTAGGTTTTCCCATTGCATTTAACATTGTAAAGTATGTACAGCACTTATTGGTAAATAAACTATTCCGTTTTCTGTTTAGAAAACGCGTAATTCATAAACCCTGGGTAATTAACTTAAATACCAGAATTGTATTTATTACAACTTCTATTTTGGTAGCGGTAGGTACGGTATTATTTTTTGCTTTTGAGTATGATAATACGCTGGCAGAGCATGACTTGTTTGGAAAGATTGTTACTTCCTTTTTTGGCGCAACTACTCCCAGAACAGCAGGTTTTAATTCTGTAGATATGTCGGCACTCAATTTTTCTACCTTAATGATTTTATTTTTACTGATGTGGATAGGAGCCTCTCCCGCATCAACCGGTGGAGGAATTAAAACAAGCACATTAGCCATTGCATGGCTGAACTTTATCAGCATTGCAAAAGGTAAAGACAGGATAGAAGTATTTAAAAGAGAAATATCTAAATCTTCGGTTAACAGAGCATTTGCTATTATTTCATTATCACTGGTGGTAATAGGGTTGGGCATCTTTCTGCTGGCATCATTTGACCCGGATAAAGATTTGCTGAGCCTTGCTTTTGAGTGCTTTTCGGCTTACAGTACCGTTGGGCTTAGCCTGGGAATAACGGCAAAGCTTTCGGCAGCAAGCAAAGGCGTACTTATTGTAATTATGATTGTGGGTAGGGTAAGTATGCTTACCATACTTATTGCTATCTTTAGAAAGATATCTTATTTAAACTATCGTTATCCTACGGAAGAAATATTAATTAATTAAAACAAAAATTATGAAATACATCATATTGGGACTTGGACACTTTGGAACTTCTCTTGCTGAAAAGCTCACGCAAATGGGACACGAAGTAATAGGTGTGGATAAGGATATGAAAAAGGTGGAAGAGTATAAAGAGCGTATTACGCATACCATTTGTATGGATTGTACCGATGGAACTGCCGTAAACAATTTGCCATTAAACGATGTAGATGTGGTGATTGTAGCCATTGGCGAAAACGAAGGCCCCAACCTAATGGCAACTGCTTTAATGAAAGAGCATAATGTAAAACGAATTATCAGTAGAGCGGTTAGACCATTACATGAAACAGTACTTCATGCCATGGGCATTACTGAAATTGTTCATCCCGAAGAAGAAGCGGCAGAAAGGTGGGCAAATAAATTAGCAACAGAAAATTAAACTCAACAACATGGAAGTAAAAGACAGCAACGGTAATATTTTAAACGAAGGCGATACCGTATTAGTAATAAAAGACCTTAAAGTAAAAGGTGCCAACATGACCTTAAAAAGAGGAACGCCTATTAAGAATATAAGATTAACCGATAGCCCTGAGGAAATAGAGTGCCGTATAGGTAAAAGCCAACTGGTGCTTAAAACTTGCTTTTTAAAGAAAGGCTAATTTATGGTGAATAAGTTTATCATCTTATTAACTCTGGTCTTTTCTTCGTCTCTTCTTTTGGCACAGGATACTACGATTCAATATTTAGATTATTATGAAGAGAAAGTTTCAGATACAACTAATTTTGAATATCGTAGGAAGCTTTACAAAGGAGCTGATAATAAATGGTATGTAAAAGACTATTATTTAACAGGAGAACTAAAGAAAGAAGGGGTCTTTTCTTCTAATGACTTGAAAAACGGTGCTTATAAGTATTATTATAAAAGTGGTAAGATAGAATCAATCATTACCTATTTAGATGGTAGACGTAAGAAAGAAATAGGTTATCATGAGAACGGTATGAAAAAACTCTCTGCTGAGTATTTAATGGGAAAAATGCATGGGAAGATGTTAACATACTGGGATAATGGCACACTCAGAAGAGAAGACAGTTACAATTTAGGTGATTTCGTTGAAGGTAAATGTTACAATGAATCGGGAGAAGAAATAGAATACTTTCCATATATAAAACAGCCTGAACTTCCTGGCGGTTTAAATAAATTCTTAGAGGATAACTTTAAATACCCATCAAAAGCAAAAAGTAAAGGAATTACCGGAACTGTTTATGTTTCCTTTACTGTAAATGAAAACGGCAAAGTGCAGCACGTTAAAATAATTAAAGGCGCACATCCTCTATTAGATGAAGAAGCGCTTAGAGTAACTCGTTTATTACCCAATTGGATTCCGGGAACAACTGATGGTGAGATTACTTCTATGAGACTCAATCTTCCAATAAAATTTAGTCTTTGAAATTATGACTTTGATAATATAGTTTGAGGAAACATTAATTCTCATCAAACTTTAGCGTGTGGTTTTTCATGGCATCTTGCCAGCCTGAAGGAAATATAGCTGAATCGCTTTTAACGAGTTCCAACATTAATCTTTTTACCCGTTCCTGAATCGCTTCAGGTAGTTCGTAAAAGCTTTTATCTACCTGTGTATTGCGTTCATGGTCTAGCACTCCGTTTTGGTGACGGATGGCTTTCTTTTCACCATGATAAAATGTAAGGAGTTTTATTCTTCCGTCATAAGTGCCATTCATGCCGGAAGTTCCGTAAATTACTATAGGCTCTATGATGCTGTCTTTATCAATGTCTTCCAGTTTTAAAAACTTAGTCCAAAACCAAATGGAATATTCTTCCGATACCTGATTTCCTTTTCGTAAAATAAAATCACTGATGCTCCACTCTAATACATGCTTTTCATTACTTACACTAATGCAAAAGGCTTTAATGCTGTCCATTTGCGGTTCAGGTTCGTTGTTAGAATAAGTATGTTCCGATAACACCAAATAATGTGTGCCAAGTTTATCTTTAAAACCATACACCCTAAAGATAGGATAGGTAATGTGTAATTCTTGCCGAAGTTCTTTGGTAAAATAATCTTCTACTTCGGGCTTATTTAATTGCCAATAGCTTACTTCTTGCTCCTGCGCAAAAACACTAAACACTAATAAATAAAGTAATAAGAAGCTAGTGGTTTTCATAAGCTAAAGATAGAGTTTAATGTTTATTCTTTCTATATTATGATTTTATGACTATTGCTAAAGGTTATTATTTTTTGTTTTCCATTTTATTATTGTTCCTTTTACTTGTTCTAGAATATCATTTGACCAGTCTTTAGGTTTGTAATCATTTAACTCATTTTCGCTAAGTTGGCTCATAAGTACAAGGTAAATTATAAATATACCATCTGCTAACCAAATTCTTTCTCCTTCGTTATTAGGTACTTGTTCTGAGAATTGAAGTTTGAGATACTCACCACTGATATTTTTCAAATCTTCTATCAACTTTGCAAGATTTTCAATAGATTTTATGCCTAGTAGTTTCGATATACTCACAATATGTGAATAATAAGAGTCTGACGTACCACTTTGAGCAAAGCCAGCACTTTTAGCTAAATTCCAATATTCATTAACAATTGATTTATTTTCGCTGAAATAATGCTTAATAGTATCAAGGTTTATTTCATTATAGACAGAAATGTTTTCAATATCTGTTTTATTTTCTATTGCTTGTGATAGCTCAAATTGCTTCTTTTTTACCTGAACAAATTGTTCATCAGCTAATTCAAATAATCCAGCAAGCCTAAATAATTTTCTCTTTAGAATGTCGGGAATATCAAACTTACTTTTGTATTCTAGTTCGTGTGAAATGGCAGCCCAAGAATGTTGAAGTACGGTTCTTAATTGAATCTCTGCATTTAAATCTTTAAACTTTGACCACTCTGGTAGATGTGAACGAGCAGAATTAATCTTAACTATATAATGATTTGATAAATAACCAAATTCATTGCTTTTCAAAATGGTGCTTTTGTCTACTGAATTTTTCAAGTCAACATCAAAATTTTCTCTAATAAGTGAATCAATTTTATCTATGTCTGTTTGATAATATACTATTATTCTTGTTCCACATAAGTCCATTATTTCCTTTAGTGGATTTCTATATTTACCTTTCTTTATTTGAATCTTATGCTTAAAGCTTTCAATTTCTTTAGCCCTTCCTTCAATTAAGTGATATTTTATGTTATTAGCTTCAAGTATAGATTTAAGTAGCACTATAAGGCTTTGAGAAAAGTTCTGATAAATAGGTTTTAATTCTTTATACTGCTCAACATGATCCATTTAATGTGTTTTAATTATGCTAACTATTTCATAAATAAACTTTTATTAGCGATTTATTGAAGTAAAAATACGAATAAATCAAATTACTGCTACAACTCCTTATAATTAGCCAATTTTGTCATTTTGGCAGTGTGTTTAAGGTTTTTTTTACAGCATTTAGCCCAAATAGGTGGTTTTCTGACATAATTACGTACCTATTTGCAACAAACAAGTACTTCGGCAAAGGTTTTAGGTACTTAATTGCAACAAAAAGGAACCTATTTGTAACAAACAGGAACTTATTTGCTCTTCTCAGGTACTTGAATTTAAGAAATAGGAACGTATTTGTTCTTCTCATGAACCTGAATCTCGAATTCATGAACGTAAATCTCGAATTCAGGAACGTAAAACTTAGATTGATGAACCCAAATCTTAGATAGAGGTTCGTAAATCTTTGTAACAAGTTGGTGAATCTTTAATTATAGTTCGTCATACTTAGGATAATAGAAGTATGAGAAGAAACGATAAAAGGAAATGCTTTAAAACTTAAACAATTCTTTATAGAGGCGTTGTAGGGGCAAGCCCATTACATTGTAATAACAGCCTTCTATTTTGTTTACGCCTATGTAGCCAATCCATTCTTGTATGCCGTAACTGCCGGCTTTGTCTAACGGATGGTATTGGTTGACGTAATAATCAATTTCGTGCGGAAAAAGTGGATTAAAGTGTACCCTGGTTTTTTCGTAAAAGCTATGCTGCTTGCTGTTGCTTTTAAGGCATACACCGCTTATTACTTCATGGGTTTCGTTAGAAAGCTTGGTAAGCATGGCTTTGGCGTCTTCTTCATCTTTGGGTTTACCTATCAGCTCTCCGTGCAAAAATACTACGGTGTCGCAGGTAATAAGCAGTTGATTGTCGGCAAGACTGTCTGCAAATGCGGCTGCTTTTAGTTCTGATAAATAAACGGGTATTTCTTCTTTTTCTAAATCATCGGGATAGGTTTCTTCCACTTCTTTGGTAATAACGGTAAAAGGAATATCAAGTGCTTCTAACAGCTGATGTCTTCTGGGAGATTTGCTTCCCAGTATTAAAGTTGTGTCTCGTAATTTTTCGTTTAGTGGTTTCATCTGTTTAGTTTTATTGCTCTTTATTTGTCAGATGGAATACGCCATAAATAGTTAGCATTAAGCTTATCGTTTTGGCTGTTTCATATATACAGTCGATAAAAAACTACTGCGGCATACAAAATTCCGAAGAGCATCATCAATTTTAACAAGTTGCCAATTTTATGATAATCTTTTTTGTCCTCAGCAGTGAGTAGTTTCATAATTACAAAAATGCTTGGTAATAAGATAGTAATTCCTAAGTAAATACCCGAAAGCACGTCTTCCATTTTGTATTGAAAATAGATGACACCACTTATTAATCCTACTAGCACCATGGTAAAGCCAATGCTTACAATGCCTACTGTTTTGGCGCCCCACACTACGGCTGTGGTGGTGGTTTCGCTTAGGTTGTCGCCATATTCATCTTCCATGTCTTTTACCATTTCTCGTATCAAGTGCAGTAAAAATGCCAACACGGAAAAGCCAATGATGTATCTGAACAATACGCTTAGCACAATGGGAAAATCTTCCAGCGTAATCATCACGCCTTGTTGCATCACAATGGCTTCTTGGTTGAAGCTAAGGAGTAAAAGGTCGTAAAGTCCGGCTGTTAGCGGAACTAATGCACCCATTAAAGCGACTACGGCATTTCCTAAAAACGGAATGGCTTTAAATGCGGTAGCGTAAAAGTACAATGCACCTACTGCTCCGGCTTGTATAAGTATTAGGTTAAAGTTATTGGCTTCAAAGGCGGGATAAACACTTAGTAACAAGCCGATAAATGAAATAATGTAATAGCGATTAAGTGCTACTTCTTCGTTAATGTGTTTGTTAATGATGAGTTTATCAGGACGATTGTACTCATCGGAATCTTGGTCAATGTAATCGTTTATAATATAGCCTCCCGCTGCAATTAATATGGTAGATATGACCAAAGAAAGAAAGGCAAGCTCGTTTAACTGAAACGGAATTTTTACCTGATGCAAGAACGGATAAATTACTCCAAACCGAATGGCATACATGCACACGGCAATGATTAGTAAATTACCCCATCTAACTAAATTTAACCAGTGTTTTACCATGAGAAACAATCGTTATCCATCCATAATCCTTGGGCTTTAAGCAGTTGCTCAAGAATATCTCTTACGGCTCCTTTGCCGCCATTGTTGTAAGAGATGTAGTGGCATATTTCTTTTATTTCGTGAACGGCATCGGCAGGGCAACAGGCCAATGCTACTCTTTTCATTACTTCGTAATCAGGTAAGTCGTCACCAACATAAAGTATGTCATTGTCGGTAAATTTGTATTTCTTTAGGTAATCTTCGTACACCTTTATCTTATTCTGTGATTTTAAAAAGATATCCTGTATTCCCAATCCCTCCAGTCTTTCTTTTACGGTTACAGAGCTTCCGCCTGTAATAATGCCAACTTTCAAGCCTTTCTTTACGGCTAATTGTATAATGTAGCTGTCTTTGTTGTGCAGGGTTCTTACCAATTCAGAGTTGGGAAGAAGGGCTACGGTGCCGTCAGTCAATACGCCATCTACATCCAGCAGCACGGCTTTTATTTGTTTATATTTTGAAAGGTAATTTTCCAATTATTGCTTCTGTATATTTTGGGTGACAAGTTTATATATTTTTTGCCAATCGGCATTGTCTTCCAGCATTTTCAGTTGTTTTTTTAGGGTATTGTTGTCTTTTCGTTTAGCAGGCCCGGTTTGTGCTTCTTTGGGTGTTATACGTTGTATTTTATTGGCAGTTTCTGCAATCAGGGGTTTTAAAAGGTCAAGCGAGAGCTTGTTTTCTTTGAGAATGTCATCGGCAATAGCATACATGTGGTTGCTAAAGTTGCAGGCAAACACAGCGGCTAAGTGAATAATCTTGCGCTGCTCGTCATCAATTACATTTACATTGCCGGATAGGGTAGAAGCTATTTTTTTTAACACACTCAACGATTTTTTATTAGGACTATACACACAAATGGGAATATTGCTAAAATCTACCTTTTTGTTCTTTGAAAAGGTTTGCAATGGATAAAATACTCCGTAGTTGCTTATTCCTGATTTCTTTAATACTTCACTGCTTACGCTACCGGATGTATGAACGATTAACTTTTTACTTGATTTCAGTTGCTTGGCTACTTTTTCTATCTGGTCGTCATTAACGGCAATGATAATGAGTTCAGCATTTGCCTCTAGCTCACTTAATGAAACCGACTTGCTTTTTACTTTTTTAGCGAGAGTAGTAGCGTTTGCTTTGGTTTTACTATAAATGCCCACCACATTGGCTTTTTTGTTTAAGCTATTTGCCAAGTGTGAAGCCACATTACCCGAACCTATGATGCCAATTTTTATCACCGGAAACTATCAGTTTTATATATTAATCATTGAATAGAATAGCTAAAGATAAATTTTAAACACAACATTAAAAACTTCGTTTACCTTAAACGCTAAACCAATACACCAGTTTTAAAACAAGCGCTCTGTTTTTCTTTCCGTTAATCATAAAGTCAGGATTACTTAAGGATTGAAAGTCAGATTGAGCATAGTAGTTATCGGTGTACACAATAAATAAATCACTTAAAGGAGCAAATCGCCATTGCAGGCGACTGTTTAGGTTGAGATTGTTTGCCTGAGAGTTGTACTGTAAAAAGAGATTGAAAAATAGCTTGCTGGTAACGGTTAACTCCATTTTTGGTCCGAAAACCGTCCAACTGGCATCCAAATAAGGGTCGGGCAGTCGTATTTCTGTTTGGTCAAGTGCTAACCCAAAAGAGCCATAGGGTTGAAATCGGTATGAAAGTGCCGGATTTACCCTATATATTTCTCCATTGAAATAGCTCCCTCCTTCAGCATACAGACTGTAAGTAAATTTCTTCCTCTGGTCAGAGCCATACCAAAATGAGAATTGGTAGTTATTGTAATCGGTACCTGTCATTAGCCTAACGCTGTCTTTTCCGGATGGGTCAAAGTCAAATCGTAAAAGTGTGTAAATGTTTTTTGCTTGTACTTCAATAGAAGAGGTATTGAAGAAATTAATATTGTAGCTAAGCTGTGTATAAGCATCAATTAAGTTAAAAGTATCACTGAAATAAGCATCTTCATATAAACTAAAAATGTGTGATATTATCTTTTTAGAAGTAGGATAGATGCGGTATACAATCTCAGGTTCAAGTCGGTAAACTCCCAGTCTGGGAACAAATCCTACTTCGGCATTGTAGTTTCTGCCAATGTACTCATGATTCCACATTAACCGCCATTTTTGACTATTATACAAGAAAAAAGTAGCGTTGGTACCTTGTCTTCCCGGGTTTTTAGCATCAATAGATTGATGAATAAATGCTTTACCGATAAATTTATTGTCTTTACTGGCGTAGTTAAAGTCAGCACCAACTACTCTGTTAAAATTACTGGGGTGATAGTAAAAATCACCTGTGCTGTCAGTACTCAAAGCTTGTCGATTAACTACAAAAGCAGTAATGTTTGAATTAGTAAGTACTTGCCTTTGCAATACCAGTACCGAATAGTTTTGGGTAGGTTGTGAAATACTTCTGTTAAAAGGCGTAGTCATATTTAAAGCTCCTAATCGCCAATCTTTATTAAGCTTGCCACTCAGTCTGGCACCACCTAGTATGGGTTGTTGCTCGTAAATTCCTGTTGTGGGATTAAATGCAATACCAATTCGCCTTGAGAAAAAGGGACGTATTTTACGAAATCCCATGTTTCCAAAAAGGTCAGAGTTTTCAATAAAGAATTGCCTCTTTTCAGGAAAGAATAAACTAAACCGGCTTATGTTGGTTACCTGATTATCCACTTCTACCTGGCTAAAGTCAGGGTTTACGGTTAAATCTAAATTAAGAGATGAAGTAATGCCTATTTTGGCATCAAAACCACCGTTTGCTTTGTATTGTGTGCCTTCCGGGTCTGAGAAGTCTTCCGTAACTCTGCCACTTACGTAAGGAATGATAGAAATATTTGTTCCTGATTTATTTACTTCTTCATCCCATTTTAAATCGCCACAAAAGGCTAATGCGGCAACGTTAAAGTTTCTGGGTACAGGACTCCAGACGGATGTTTCGTTGATTTTGTAGTTGTTCCTTGCAAAGTTCATTTTCCAGCCGCATACTCCTTCTTTAAAACGAATGGACTTAAATGGAATAAACATTTCTGCTTGCCACTTACCTTCTAATATTTTAGCTTTTGAATACCATTTGCAATCCCAATCGGTGCTTACTCCAAAGCTACCACCACCACTTAACATTCCTTCTCGTTGAACGCCATAAGGGTTTATGCCAAATGCAAAGCCGTTGGTTAAATCGCCATAAGGGTCTATACTAAACTGAAAGGCATCGGAGGCAGGAAAAGAGAAATCTCTTTTTAAAGATTGTATAGTATAGCTTTTATCAGGATGATTATCATAGCAAATAACAGCAACGTAAAGTCCCGCATCAGAGTAGGTAAGTAATACTTCCGTTTTTGTTTGTGCAAGTGAAGTATCATAAGGCAGTTGTTGAACGAAATTGGAAAGTACTTGGCAGTTTTTCCATGCTTCTTCATCCAAAATACCGTCTAATTCTATTTTTGAGTCAGTTTTATTAATGTAGTAAGTATCGTTTTCTTGGGTAAAACCATTCCAAAAACAAAGTATAAATAGAACTATGAATAATTTGGTTTTCATGTAGGTTTGCAAAAGTACTACCTTCCGTTAAACTACAAAGCTTTGCTATTGTTTAAAATAGAAGTTCTATAAAGTGAGAAGGAGCCCTCTCGAGCTCCCATAAACTAACACTAAAATATGAAAAGGGTATTATAAGTATGCCTGTAATTCTTTAGAAGTGGAAATTCTTCTCAGCTTTCTGAGACCTCTTTCTTTAATTTGTCTTATTCGTTCTCTTGTTAAGCCAAAGTTATTGCCTATTTCTTCAAGGCTCATCTCAGTTTTTCTGCCAATTCCGTAGAATAACTTAATCACTTCTCCTTCAATTCCTTTTAACTTTCCAAGGCTATTTTCTAATTCGCTTTTAAGTGATTCTTTAATTAAATTGTCTGTAGGAGAGTCGATGTCTTTATTTTCTAATATAGATACTAAGCTGCTTGATTCGTCATCGGTGCTTACCGGAGCATCAATAGACACATGTTTTTTTGATATTTTAAGCAATGTTTCTACTTTTTTCTGATCCATTTCAGCAATTTTGCTTAGCTCTTCAGTCGTTGGCTCTCTTTCGTTCTTTTGTGTGAATTCAAGCGTCATTTTGTTCAGCTTTTGAATTTCACCCAACCTGTTGTGAGGTAAACGAATGGTTCTTGAATTGTCAGCAGCTGCTTTAAGAATAGATTGTCTAATCCACCATACGGCATAGGAGATAAATTTAAAACCTTTGGTGTGGTCGTAACGTTTAGCAGCTTCAATTAAGCCTAAATTTCCTTCATTAATTAGATCCTCAAGTGTTAAACCTGTGTTTTGGTATTGTTTAGCCACACTAATCACAAATCTTAAGTTTGCTCTAACTAATTTGTTAAGCGCTTCTTCATCACCTTGTTTAATCCTTTCAGCTAGCCTAACTTCTTCTTGAGCATCAATCATCTCCTGCTTCGAAACCTCTTGTAAGTATTTTTCAAGAGATTTACTTTCTCTTTTAGTAATCTGTTGTGTTATTTTTAACTGTCTCATAATGATTGAATTATTTTTATAAATCAATGTTCAACTACTAGACGTAAATTTTGCCTTAAAAGTTTCACATTGTTAGAAAATATACGTATTTGTTCAAGAAACGGATTGTTTCGAACAAGGAAAGGTTACTTTTTCTTATTAATGGTAACGGTATTTCCTTTTACTTTGGTAGTCCAGGTATCATCAAAAATGTCTTTGATGTAGCGCAAGTATATTTTAGAGCGGAGAGAAATATCACTTGGGTTTTCGTTTTCTCTGAATTCACCGGTAAACTCATACTGGTGAGTGTTAGGGTGTTCGGCAATAAAAGTTCTAATGATTTTGACAATAGTGGTCATTACTCTAAAAACTTCCCCTTTATTGGTCATGGAATATTCTTCACCGTCAAATTCTTCATTTAGTACACCAAAAACAATGTTTACGGAAAGAATGTCATCTTGCTTTCTTCCAAACCTAACTTCATAAAGAATACCACTACTGGTAGTAAAGTGGTAGGTATTTCCACTTTTTATTCTAGGGGGAACAATATCATATGTTTTAAATTCAGACACCAATGCAAATATGAATTAATTTAACTAAAGTTCAAATCCAATTTTTAAAAATTAGTTATTTATAAATTAACTAAATAACTTTCATGATGTTGTTTTCACATTCTTTAACACAAAGGGCTTTTAGTAGAGTGCATTAATGCTAATTTTGCAAAAAAAAAATAATTACATGAAGTTTGGAAAATGGATTGGAGGTGGACTTGGTTGGGCTTTTGGCGGACCTATAGGTGCATTAATAGGTTTTGGTATTGGCTCATTAATTGATGGGGCAAGTTATGATGTGGTTTATCAAAAGGGGCCTCAATCCATTCGTTCAACTCCATCAGATTTTAAAATAAGTTTACTAGTACTGATGGCTGTTGTAATGAAAGCAGATAAAAAGCTTTTAAATTCGGAGTTGGATTATGTGAAACGCTTTTTAGTTCGGCAATATGGAGAAAGGGAAGCCAAAGAACAATTATTAGCTTTTAGAGACATACTAAAAAAGGATATTCCTGTTAGAGATGTTTGTCTTCAGATAAAACATTTTTTACCTCATGCTTCAAGATTGGAGATGCTTCATTTGCTATTTGGCTTGGCTCAAGCTGACGGAAGAGTGGATCAGTCTGAAGAAGACCAAATACATATTATTTCCAATTATTTGGGAATTAATCAATATGATTATGAGTCGATAAAAGCGATGTTTGTTAAAGGTGGAGCAGCGGATTATAAAATTTTAGAAGTAGATGAAAATGCTACAGATGAAGAAATAAAGAAAGCCTATAAGAAAATGGCAATGAAATATCATCCTGATAGGGTGGCTGATGCCGGAGAGGCGATACAAAAAGCTGCAAAAGAAAAATTTCAATCTTTGCAACAAGCTTATGAAAACATTAAGAAAAAGAGAGGTTTTAGTTAGCGTTTTTGACTTCCTCTTGTAGTGTCTCTTGGAGTCTGAAGTTGTAATTGAAAGTTAATTAAACTATAATTTACCCTTTTAGTGGTATCATTCTGTATAATTGTTGAAGGGGTAAAAGGGATAATGTTCACTATATTTGCAGAGATGCTTACATTTAAGCATAAAAAACAAAATCCAAAAAGGGGTATAGCTATTAACTTTTTCATAATCACAAATATAAAGCAAAATTTATATCCTAAAAGCAAATTAACACTTTTTTAAACTTGAGAATTACCGAACAGAAAAAAATATTTTACAGTCTTTTATTTCCAGGCCTTATTTTACTGGTGATATGGGGTGTAAAGTTGTTTGAATATTTTGATGATACTTCCTTTGCTTATTTGGGTGTTTACCCAAGAAAGGCAGATGGTCTTATAGGTTTAATTACCTCTCCTTTAATTCACGGTGATTTTTATCACTTAATCAATAATACCATTCCTTTTTTAGTATTGTTCTCCATTATTTATTACTTCTATCGAAATATCAGTTTTAGAATTTTGTTGTTTATCTGGTTGTTTTCTGGTTTGTTTGTTTGGGTTTTTGGCGGAACTTCTTATCATATCGGGCTAAGTGGTGTTATTTACGGATTGTTTGGGTTTTTATTATTGACAGGTTTTTTAAAAAAACAAAATCAGCTATTAGCAATTTCATTTATGGTGATTTTTGTCTATGGAAGTATGGTTTGGGGAATTTTTCCAGAGAAGCGAGAAATTTCATGGGAAGGGCACATGGGCGGTTTTTTAGCAGGGATGGCAATGGCTTTGATATACCGAAAAAAAGGTCCGCAACAAAAGAAATTTGATTGGCAAGAGGAGAGTGAAGATGAAATTGATGATAATAGAGAATGGCAAGAACATGAACAAACCATAAATTACACTTTCATTCCAAAAGATAAAGAAGAAGATAAATGACCAGAATAGGATTGTTGTCAGATACTCATGGTTATATTGATGATAGAATTCTACATTATCTGAGAGACTGTGATGAGGTATGGCATGCCGGAGATATTGGAGATGTTGATGTAACAGATAAAATAGTAGAAACTCAACTTCTTAGAGCTGTTTACGGAAATATTGATGGGGGAGAAGTTAGAAAGCAATTTAAGTTAAACGAACGGTTTTTTTGCGAAAAGGTAGATGTTTGGATAACTCATATTGGCGGATATCCCGGTAGATATTCACCAAATATCAGAGAATTAATTTATAAGAATCCTCCAAAATTATTTATTTGCGGTCATTCTCATATTTTAAAAGTCATGTTTGATAAACGTCTAAACCTTTTACACATTAATCCGGGAGCAGCCGGAAAACATGGCTTTCATAAAGTAAGAACAATGGTTAAATTTACCATTGATGGTGAAGAAATAAAAGATTTAGAAGTAGTTGAATTAGGAAAAAAATAAATGCCGAAAGTATTACGTATCATAAACCGATTTAATCTTGGTGGTCCTACTTACAATGCGGCCTATCTCACCAAATATCTAAAACCTGATTTTGAAACTCTTTTAGTTGGAGGGATTCATCAAGAAAGTGAAGCTGACTCTACATTCATATTAGATAATCTTGGCATTGAAGCCAGGGTTTTAGATGCTATGAAACGTGAAGTAAGTATCAGTAGTGATTGGGACGCTTACCGAGAAATAAAAAAGATAATTAAAGAATTTAAGCCGGACATCGTTCATACACACGCATCAAAGGCTGGAGCTCTGGGAAGATATGCTGCGTTTTCTTCTAAAGTGCCTGTTACCGTACATACATTTCACGGACATGTTTTTCACTCCTATTTCAATAAAGTAAAGACTAACTTTTATTTAAAT
Organism: Bacteroidia bacterium; assembly: GCA_030426475.1. Taxonomy (GTDB): domain Bacteria; phylum Bacteroidota; class Bacteroidia; order Flavobacteriales_E; family Vicingaceae; genus CALALS01. The sequence goes on along the minus strand of JAUHYR010000021.1, from coordinate 10,720 downwards.
CTTGAACGATATTTGGCTAAAAGAACGTCCAAAATAATTGCAATTAGTGAACTTCAAAAGCAAGAATTAGTTGATAAATTTAAAATTGCTCCAAAAGAAAAATTCTCTGTAATTAATCTCGGATTTGAATTAGAGCGATTCTCTCAAAGGCGAGAAGAATTAAGAAATCAGTTTAGAGAAACGTATAATATAAAAGAGCATGAAATAGCTATTTCCATTATAGGTAGGCTTGTCCCCATAAAAAACCATCAATTTTTTCTGGAGATTGCTAAAGAGCTTATTTCAAAATATAGTAATCTTAGATTTTTTATAGTTGGTGACGGAGAATCTAAAGGTGAATTAATAAATTATTGCCAATCTAATAACCTTTCATTTTCAACAAACAAAAATACTAAAGCTGCAATTTGTTTTACCTCATGGATTAAAAATGTGGAATATGTACTAGCTGGTTCAGATATTATTGCCTTAACTTCTTTAAATGAAGGTACTCCGGTTAGTTTAATTGAAGCTCAAGCAGCCGGAAAGCCTATTGTAACCACAAATGTTGGCGGTGTGGCTGATGTGGTTGTGTCAAATAAGACTGCATTTGTTCACAATATATCTGATAAGGAAGATTTTGTGAACTCAATGGAAAGTCTTATTAAATCAGAAGAATTGCGTCATAAAATGGGCCAGGATGGGCAACAATTTGTACAAAATCGTTTTTCTGTAAATAGACTTGCCTCTGATGTTAGGGAGCTTTATTATAGTTTATTGGGGAATAATAAGAGATAAAATCAATACATTTGCCTAAAATCAATTCAAACTATGATTTGTAAAGACTGGAAATCTACTGTTAAACAACTACTACTTTTTAGTTTAATCATTTCTCTTTATGCTTGTAATCCTATCAATCCAAGCGTAATGTTTAAAACGGGTAAGAAGTATAATTACGATACGCCTGATAGCACTGCATCGGGAGATTATAGAATTCTTCCAAATGACAGGTTAAGTATTAAGTTATTTGCTAATGAGGGTTTTAAGTTGATTGATTTAACTTCTTCAAACCCTTCTTCTTCTGGTTCTCAGGATTTTGTTCAGTATAGAGTTAATTCAGATGGAACTTGTGAATTGCCTGTAGTTGGATTAGTTAACCTAAATGGTTTAACTATTAGAGAAGCTGAGCAAAAGTTAGAAGATATGTATGAGAAGTTTTATGTAAAACCATATGCTATTATTTCAATATTAAATAAGAGAGTTACTGTTTTTCCAGGTCAGTATGGACAGGCTAGGGTGGTAACTTTAACTAATGATAATATTTCTTTAATCGAAGGACTTGCTCTTGCTGGAGGCGTTTCACCAAATGGAAAAGCTTTTAGAGTTAAGTTAATTAGGGGAGACCCAAAAAATCCTCAAGTATTTTTATTTGATTTATCTACTATAGAAGGGTATAAAAGTGCAGATATAACTTTGCAGGGAAATGATATAGTTTACGTTGAAGCTATTCCAAATGTAGTTAGAGAAACAATAAGTGAAATAATTCCAATAGTTTCTATATTATCAGGTACTTTAACCCTATATTTTTTGATTACTAGGCTTTAATGCAAAAGAATAATAGTAATACTGATTTTTCCTTTTCCGGTCTTGAAAAAATTGAACTTCCTAGATTGATTTCAATTTTACGTCAATACAAGTATTTGTTTATTGCTGTATTCTTCTTTTCTTTTTTGTTGGCTTTTCTTTACTTACGTTATACTCCGCCAGTTTATGAGGCTTCCACTATTCTTCAGATAAGAAGTAAAAATACTGCAAACCAAGTTTTACAAGTAGATAATATATATGAGAGTAATGATATATCGGCAGAAATAGAGTTGATTCGTTCCAAATATATGGTCGAGCGAGCTATTAACTCTCTTGATTTAGACGTTAGTTATATTAATGAAGGACAATTTTTATCTACAAATCTTTATGGTAATCCGCCTTTTAAAATAGATTTTTCATTGTTGGATTCAACATATTTAGGACAAAAGTTTTATATCAATTTTATATCACCTAAGGAATACCAACTCATTAATTCAAAAATTAAAAATGATGTTTCTGAAACTTTTGAAGTCGGAGATACTATTTTATTTGAAGGAATTAAGTTGAGAGTTTTTGCAGTTAATGAAGCCAGAATAGATGAAATAATTAACCAAATAAAGCAAAATCAGTTGGCTTTTATCCTAAACAACAAAAATTCATTAGTGGTTAGTTATATGAACCAATTGGATGTTGTTCTTTTAAATCAACAAGCCAAAACTGTTAAAGTTTCTTTTGAAGACATGAATCAGCAGTTGTGTGCAGATATGTCAACTGCAATTGCGAGTGAGTATTTAAAATATGACTTGGAACAACGTAGTAAATCAGCTAGAAATGTATTGTCATTTATCGATGAGCAGTTAGATATTGTGTATAATAAATTAAAGGTTTCAGAGGAACAAATAGAAGACTTTAAACAAGACAATAAGTTAACTAACTTAGAAGGATACTCTTCAATTTACTTTGAGAGATTAAATAAGCTTGAAAATGAATTAATAGAGATTGATATGCAGTTGTCAGTTTTGAAAAGACTTGAGAAAACAATTGCGGAAAATAAAATTACAAACGATAATTCAGCCATTCTTTCTCTTCTTGCGGGAACAGAATATGAAAGTGCATTTAGCTCATTATTATCTTCTTTAAATCAATTATTACTAAAAAAGCAAAAGTTACTTTATGAAGTTAAACCCGATAACGATGCCATTAAGTCGTTAGATTATGAAATAGAAATACAAAAGAAAGTTTTATTGGATAATCTAGTTTCTCAGAAAACAAAAATTACTCTTAGGAGAGGTGATATAGAGGATAAAATCAATGAAATTGAAAATAAATTTCTCAATATGCCTTCAAAGGAAATAGAATATGCAAGACTGCAGAGAATGTTTTCAATTGATGAGAAGTTTTTTACCCTTCTTTTAGAGAAAAGAACAGAATATTCTATTTCGGAAGCAGGATTTGTTCCTGAAAATACTATTCTAGAAAATGCATTAGTTCCTTCAGTTCCTTTTTCGCCAAATAAAAAAATGGTCTTGTTTTCTTTCTTTACAGGGGCGATAGTAATTATAATTTTTCTTGTAGCTATTTTCTATATCAGAAATAATAAAATTATTGGTTTATCGGAAATTACATCTAGAATTAATCCTAAGATATCTGTACTTGGTATTATACCAAGATACAAAGAAAATATACCTGTGTCTCAGTTAGTAGTTCATAAGAAACCTAAATCAATAATATCGGAGGCATTTAGAACTATTCGTACTAATCTTCAGTTTATTTTACCTAGTAATGAAACTAAAATAATAGCTATTTCTTCAACTGTATCAGGTGAAGGAAAAACTTTTTTCTCTCTTAATACAGCAGGTGTTTTTGCCATGACGGGTAAAAAGGTAATCATTATTGATGTAGATATGAGAAAGCCTAAAATCCATGTAGGTTTTGATGTTGACAATACCCAGGGAACAAGTACTATATTAATTGGTAAATCAAACTGGAAAGATTGTATTAATCATTCGGAAATAGAAGGTTTGGATTATATTACTGCGGGACCTATTCCTCCCAACCCTTCTGAGTTAATTATGAAACCTTCTTTTCAGCAGTTTCTTGGTGAACTCAAGGAGCATTATGATTTAGTTATTTTAGATACGCCTCCTGTGGGGCTGGTTACTGACGGTATTCAGTTATTTAAAATGGTAGATTATCCGGTATATGTTTTCAGGTCTAATTACTCTCAGAGAGATTTCATAGAGAATGTTAACAGAGTTTTTGAAGAGTATAAATTCGATAATTTGTCTATTGTATTAAATAACTTTGACTACCATGCGCATTTATATAATTCAGGTTATGGATACGGCTATGGATATGGATACGGCTATAGTTATGGAGGTGGTTATTACGAAGATGTAAAAAAGGAAAAAAATATTTTCAAAAGATTATTTAAGAAATGAAAGTCTATCAACCGAATGAGATAGAAGGTTTATTGGTAATAGAACCTAAAATTTTTGCAGATGAAAGAGGTGTTTTCTTTGAAACTTACAGTAAAAAAATACTAAAAGAAGCAGGATTGGATGTTGAATTTGTTCAAGATAATCAGTCTAGTTCTAAAAAAGGAGTGTTGAGAGGATTACATTTTCAGAACCCTCCTTACGCTCAAGGTAAATTGGTGAGAGTGTTAAGTGGAAGTGTTTGGGATATAGCGGTAGATATACGAAAGAACTCTTCAACTTATGGGCAGCATTATGCTCTGGAACTGAATGATAAAAACAACCTGATGTTTTATATTCCTCCGGGTTTTGCTCATGGTTTCTATGCTCTTGAAGACAATTCGGTGTTTTCCTATAAGTGTACAAACTACTATAATAAGGAATCGGAAGATGGTATTTTATGGAATGACCCTACCTTGAAAATTAATTGGCCTGATAATCAACCTATTTTATCTGACAAGGATAAATTATTGAAACATTTTGGCGAACTTAGCAGTATGTTCTAGGTATTTATACGGAATGGATACATATATAAAATACATTATCTTTTTTTCTGCTTCTTTTGTTTTTTCGGTACTAATAAATAAAATACTTCTTACTTTTTCTACGAATTTAGGAGTCAGAAATAAACAGTTGGGTTTAATACGTTGGGACTCCTTTCAAAAACCCTCTCTAGGTGGAATTTCATTTTATATACTTTTTCTACTCTCTGTTATTGCTTATCCAATGATTGTGAAAAATGATTTTACTTTCATCGATATGTCTTTTATCGGTATAATCAGCGCTACTTCTATTGGCTTTTTAATGGGATTGGCAGATGACGCCTATAACACCAAACCATTTCTGAAGTTTTTTACTCAAGTACTTTGTGGGGTTATACTCATTGTATCAGGCACCTACATTCATCTTTTTGAAAATACCATTTTAAATTATATTGTTACCATATTTTGGGTAGTTGGTATTATGAATTCACTTAATATGCTAGATAATATGGATGCAGTTACAACTGTAGTTTCATTAGGTGTTATGCTTTCTATTCTTTCAGTGTTATTTTTCTTTAAACTTGTTGAAGGAGTTTATTTTGCTATGTCATTAGGTGTTGTAGCTTCATTAGGAGGCTTTTTAATATTCAACTGGCATCCTTCTAAAATGTATATGGGTGATACCGGCAGTCAATTCTTAGGCATCTTATTGGCTGCGCTTGGAATAAAGTTTTTATGGAATGCTCCTATTGAAGAAAATTCTTTTAGTATAAAACATTTTGTATTGGTAGTAGTAGCATTCTTACCAACATTAGTAGACACAACAACAGTTACCATCAATAGACTTGCAAGAAAACGTTCGCCTTTTGTGGGAGGAAAAGACCATACCACACATTTCCTATCCTACCTTGGTTTGTCAGATACTAAAGTCGCTTCATTGTTTTTAATTCTTTCATTAATTTCATCAGCACTGGTAGCATTAGGCTATTTTTATATTCAAGAATGGAAGCTTATTCATACTTGCATTTATTTATTCTATGCTATTGTTATTTTTGTGGCGTTATTTTCAATTACGAAGCTTAAATCAACAAACAAAAAGTACCTGAATAGACTGAGAAAATGAACGTATCCAATGAATTAAACGAAGAAGAATATCTTGAGGTTGAGGGAGCTAGAGTTCATAATTTAAAAAACGTCAGTCTTAAAATTCCGAGAAACAAATTAGTAGTAATTACCGGCTTAAGCGGTAGCGGTAAATCTTCTCTTGCTTTTGATACTATTTATGCGGAAGGGCAAAGAAGGTATATAGAAAGCTTTGGCTCTTATGCTCGCCAGTTTTTAGGAACATTAGAAAGACCTGATGTAGATAAAATTTCAGGTTTGAGTCCTGTTATTTCCATTGAACAAAAAACGATTAACAGAAACCCAAGGTCAACTGTAGGAACTATTACTGAAATCTATGACTTTTTCCGATTAATGTATGCACGATTGGGAACGGCACACTCTTATGTTACGGGAAAACCAATGATTAAGCTTACGGAGAATCAAATTTATGAGTTGATTTTTGAGAAGTTTAAGGGAGAAAAAATATATATGCTTAGCCCTTTGGTAAAAGGTAGAAAAGGGCATTACAAAGAGTTGTTTGAAGCCAGTAGAAAAAAAGGTTTTACCAAAATAAGAGTAGATGGTAAACTGTATGACTTAGCTGACAAAACCAAAGTAGATAGATACAAAATACATGATATTGAATTAGTAATTGACAGACTGAGTGTAGAAGAATCTTCCGAAAAAAGAATAAAAGAATCCTTACGATTAGCTTTAAAGTTAGGGAAAGGAACTTTTATGGTAATGAAGAAAGACGAGAAAGAAGTGTCTTTTTTCTCACGCAACTTAATGTGTCTAGATTCCGGTATTGCTTATGACGACCCTGCGCCAAATCTATTTTCTTTTAATTCTAATTACGGTGCATGTAGAAAGTGTAGCGGATTAGGTGTTATCTCAGAAATTGATTTAGACAAAATCGTACCCGATAAACCAAAAAGTATTTTACAAGGAGCCATTGCACCACTTGGCGCTTACAAAAACAACTGGATATATCAGCAGATAGAAGCGCTAGGTTCTCATTTTGATTTTACCTTAAAAACAAAGTTTAATGAACTTTCAGAAGAAGCCATTAGCTCTTTATTGTATGGTTCTTCAGAGCCGATAACCGTAAAAAGTAACAGTGGCTTACAGAATTATGAAATTCGCTTTGAAGGAATAGTTAATTTTATTCAACGTCAGTCAGAAGAAAATCCATCTAAAACCATTTTACGTTGGGCAAACAGTTTTATGAATAAAATTGAGTGTCCCGAATGTAACGGAGCAAGGCTCAAGAAAGAAGCTTTATACTTTAAAATAGCCGGTAAAAACATTGCTGAAATAGCTAAAATGAGCTTAACCGAATTAGCCGAATGGGTTAGCACATTATCGAGCCAGTTTTCTGAAAAGGAATTGATCATAGCCAATGAGATACTCAAAGAAATTACTGCAAGAATTCAGTTTTTATTGGAAGTGGGCTTAGATTATCTTACGCTAAACCGTTCATCGGCAACACTTAGTGGAGGAGAAGCTCAGCGAATAAGGTTAGCTACCCAAGTAGGTTCACAATTAGTAGGGGTGATGTATATTTTAGATGAACCTAGTATCGGGCTTCATCAGCGAGACAATATGAAACTCATCAGTTCATTACAAAACCTCAGAGATATTGGTAATTCAGTTTTGGTGGTAGAGCATGATAAGGACATTATGCTTCAATCCGATTATTTAATAGATATTGGTCCCGGTGCAGGTTTGCATGGCGGAAAGATAGTGGCCGAAGGAGCTCCTAAAGAGTTTATGGACTTACAAACGCCTACCATAGGTTACTTAAACGGCTCTAAAAAAATTGAAATACCTGCCGAAAGAAGAAAGGGAAGTGGTAAGTCTTTAAAAATTAAAGGAGCGAGTGGTAATAACTTAAAAGATGTTGATGTAGAGTTTCCTCTGGGTAAGTTCATTTGTGTAACAGGTGTATCAGGAAGCGGAAAATCTTCATTGATAAATCATACACTTTATCCTATTCTTAACCAATTTGTCTATAACGGAGTAAAAGTTCCTTTGCCTTACAAAAAAATAGAAGGACTAAAAGAAATAGACAAAGTAGTAGTAATTGACCAGGCGCCTATTGGCCGTACACCAAGGTCTAATCCGGCTACTTATACCAATGTGTTTAATGATATCCGTCTGCTGTATTCCATGTTAACCGAAGCTAAGATAAGGGGCTACAAGCCGGGACGTTTTTCGTTTAATGTAAAAGGCGGAAGATGCGAAACTTGCCAGGGAGCAGGTGTAAAAACCATTGAAATGAACTTTTTACCCGATGTAATGGTAGAATGTTCTGAGTGTAACGGTAAGCGTTATAACAGAGAGACATTGGAAGTGAGATTCAAAGGAAAATCTATTTCAGATGTGTTGGCAATGCCTATAGCAGATGCATTAGAGTTTTTTGAAAACCAACCTCAAATAAAACAACGCATTCAAACGTTAAACGATGTGGGCTTGGGTTACGTAAAGCTTGGACAGCCTGCTCCAACGTTAAGCGGAGGAGAGGCGCAGCGTATAAAACTAGCCACAGAATTATCTAAAAAGCAAACCGGTAAAACGGTATATATTTTAGACGAGCCTACTACGGGCTTGCATTTTGATGATATAAAAATGTTGTTGAAGGTGTTGAATGATTTAGTAGATTTGGGCAATACTGTAATTGTGATAGAACACAACATGGATGTGATTAAGTCTGCTGACTATATTATTGACATTGGTCCCGAAGGAGGAGAAGGAGGCGGTGAGATTGTTGCAGTTGGAGCTCCGGAAGAAATTATAAAATCGAAAAAAAGTTATACTGCAAAATTTTTAAAAGATGAGCTCAATGGATAACGAAGAAGACAGAATTAGAGACAAGTTTGAAAACAAAGAATGGAACGAGATAAAAGCCAATGATTCCTGGGCGGTTTTTAAAATGATGAGTGAGATGGTAGAAGGCTTTGAAAAGCTTTCCAGAATCGGACCATGCGTTTCTATTTTTGGTTCGGCACGTACTAAGCCCGACAATAAATACTACCAACTAGCAGTGGAGATAGGTCATAAACTTACTCAGCACGGCTATGGAGTAATTACCGGTGGTGGGCCCGGTATTATGGAAGCAGGGAACAAAGGTGCGTACGAAGGAAAAGGAAAATCGGTAGGAATTAACATTGACCTGCCTTTTGAGCAACGAGCCAATGAGTATATCGATTCTGATAAGCTACTTTCACTAGATTATTTCTTTGTAAGAAAGGTAATGTTTATGAAGTACTCACAGGGCTTTATCATTTTGCCCGGAGGCTTTGGAACCTTAGATGAATTGTTTGAAGCCATTACCCTTATCCAAACCAAAAAGATAGGTAAGTTTCCTATTATACTTATGGGGAAAGCTTACTGGGAAGGATTGTTTGACTGGGTAAAAAAACAGTTGTTAGAAGCAGAAAATAACATTTCACCTGAAGATTTAAACTTGTTTAGGCTTGTAGAAACAGCCGATGAAGCCGTACAAATCATTGACGAGTTCTACAAAAAGTACACACTCAAGCCAAACTTCTAGTCATTTTCACTTATGAAGCTCGTTGTCCGAGCTATTTACTTCGCAAGCGAACTTAATTTCTTGGCAAGGCTAGCAAATAAGTAAGAAAAGCTAGTTAATAAGTTGAAAGAGCAAGAAAATAAGTTGGATTTCCTAGTTCTGAGGTTAAAAAGGCTAGTTAATTTCTTGCCAAGGCTAGCTCAGAAGTAAAAGAGGCTAGAAAATAAGTTAAAAAGGCTAGCAAATAAGTAGCGCTTCCAACAAAATAAGTAGGAGCTTGAACATATTTAGTGAAAACCAAACCCATTTATTGTTATTTTTACTAAAACTTGCGTTAGATGGTGGGGTAGTATTTTGTTAAAACTGGAAAAGAGTAATATATTATGAAATCCGTAAACTTTATTTATTTGATTCTACTTTTATTTATTGGATGTACTTCTGAAGAAAATACTACAAAAATGGAAGAGCCTATCCCAATTAACATTGATACATTGTACAATAATTCAGAGGTTAGAATGTCTAATAGTGATAGTAATAAAATATTTTTAGAAAAATACTCATATACTGTAGTTGAGTATATACCTAAAGACCCAGAGATAAACTTCACAAGCAACTCAAACAGAGTATTATACTACTCAGTAGTTTCTGATACTATTGAGTTCTCATTTTATAGTATGAGAAATTTGTTTAAATCATATAGTCTTTGATTACAAAATGAGAATGATTCTAGTATATATGTTATTGTGAAAAACAATGGAGATGAGTTATCTTCACTGGTCTCTTATTTAAAGTTTAATTGTAGGGTGATTAATAAATCTGAAAATAAAGACTTGAACATATATCTTGGTAAGCCTGATAGTCTTTGGCATACTCTTCCACATTAGGCAACATGGTAACATTTCATCTCATCAGTAGTTATAACAAATGAAATCAGAACTACCATTCTCTCGCAAGCGTCCGCTTGTGAGCTAACAATACAGATTCTTCACTACGTTCAGAATAACGCTATGGTTTAGCTAACTAGTATCTATTGCCTTTTGGCTATTCAACTTGCATTCTCACCTACAAAGTAGAAGTTTTATTCAACACTCTCAATTCTTAATTCTGCATTCATCATTTTGCATTATTATTCCCTCTTTTCAACATTTTTCCGTTAATAATTGAATTTTAGTGGCTTAACTTCCGTAGCTATTTCCATTAGATTTGTTTCTGTTATAGATGGAGCTTGCCGTAAATTACCAACAAATGTTGTATATTTCCGACTTGTTTAATCTATAATTCTCAAGTTATGAAGCAATTTAAATTATTATTTGCGTCAGTTTTATTTGTTGCAATCAGCACTTTTGCAACTGCTCAGGTCGGTAAGTACCTACCTTCCATAGGTGTTCACGGTGGCTCGCTAAACTACATTGGTGATGTGGGTAAAAACTCCGGAAGCTTACTTAGTAACATGAAAGTAGGCTATGGTGCTTATCTTGAAAAGCGTTTTGGCAATGCACTTAGCGTGAGAGGAAACTTTATGATGGGTTCAGTGGCGAAAAACCAGTTGGATACAGCAGGTT